>JAEXCG010000194.1 GCA_023402355.1 Bacillota bacterium
CTTCATGCGGTAGGTCAGGTTGCCGCCGTTGCGCTCGTGCCAGCCCTGCTGCCAGCCCAGCTCGCAGGTGTGAATAAATTCCCGAATGCAGTCGATGTCAAAGATGCTGTTCATCGCAAGTCCTCCCTTTCAGGCGCGCTTTGAGAGCACGTCCCGTTCGTACGCCTCGACCTCGCAGAGCCACGCCTCGCGCTCGGGCACGCCCGCGCGGCGGCAGGCCTCGTCCCACACCGCGCCCCAGGGGTAGCCCTTGTACTCCTCGTCCAGCGCCAGCAGGCGGGTGAAGCGCGCGCCGTCCTGCAGGCTTCGCATCTCCTCCCAGGGCGTCAGCAGGGCCAGCAGCAGCGCGCGCTGCATGGCGCGCACGCCGACGACCCAGGCGGCGACGCGGTTGATCGAGGCGTCGAAGAAGTCCAGGCCGATCAGCACCTTGGAGAGCGCGTCGTTTCGGACGATCTCCCGCGCGATCTCGCACAGCTCGCCGTCCAGGCGCACGACGTGGTCGCTGTCCCAGCGCATGGGGCGCGTCACGTGCAGGGGCACCTTGTCGAAGGCGCACAGCAGCGCGGGAATCTTGTCGCTGACGAACTCCTGCGGGTGGTAGTGGCCGTTGTCCAGCAGCGTGTAGACGCCGGGGTGCTGCGCGGCGTAGGAGATGTAGAACTCGCTGGAGCCGACGGTGAACGCCTCCAGGCCGATGCCGAAGACCTTGCTCTCCACGCAGTCGATGACGCCGGGCAGCTTTTCCGCGAAGATTTCATCCAGGCTTCGCTTCAGGCGCAGGCGCGGCCCCAGCCGGTCGGCGGGCACGTCCTTGTAGCCGTCGGGAATCCAGACGTTGCAGAGCACCGGCGAGCCCAGCCGCGCGGCGATGGCGGCGGAGATGCGGCGGCAGGCGATGCCGTGGCGCACCCAGAAGGAGCGGACCGCCTCGTCCGGCGAGGAGAGGGTCAGGTTGTCCTTCACCATGGGGTGCGAGAAGAAGGTGGGGTTGAAGTCGATGCCCAGCCCGCGCGCCGCCGCGTAGTCCACCCAGGCGTCGAAGTCCTCCGGCAGGAGCTGGTCGCGGTCATGGGGCGCGCCGGGGAAGACGGCGTAGCTCGCGTGCAGGTTGATGCGGTGCTTGCCGGGGACGAGCGAGAGCGCCTTGTCCATGTCCTGCATGAGCTCTTCGGGGGTGCGGGCCTTGCCGGGGTAGTTGCCCGTCGCCTGAATGCCGCCGGACAGCGCCTCGCCCGCGGCCTCGAAGCCGGTGACGTCGTCGCCCTGCCAGCAGTGGATGGAGATGGGCTGGGCGAGCAGCTGGGAGATGGCCCGCTCGGTATCCACGCCGATGGAGGCGTACTGGGCCTTAGCCAATTCGTAAGCGTTCATAAAAAGACCTCCCCAAAATGTTTGTTTCCTCGGTAGGTAGGGATTCCGAAGGGGCTGGCCCCTTCGGCAGGGGCGCGGGGGCGGAGCCACCGCCAAAAGTGAGAAATCGAAAAGAATCGAAAAGAAAAAGAAGAATGATGTCGGAGGGGGCGGCGGGGTTCAGGTGCAGGGGCTCCGCCCCCGCGCCCCCGCCCAAGGGACAAGTCCCTTGGGAATCCCTTCCTTGGCTCTAGAAATACGATAGGGTGGGGCGGCGGGGGTTCAGTGTGCAGGGGCTCCGCCCCCGCGCCCCCGCCCAAGGGACAAGTTCCTTGGGAATCCCTTCCTTGGCTCTAGGAGGGCGATAGGGTGGGGACGGCGGGGGTTCAGGTGCAGGGGCTCCGCCCCCGCGCCCCCGCCCAAGGGACAAGTCCCTTGGGAATCCCTTCCTTGACTCTAGGCGTACGATAGGGTGTCGAAGCTGCGGAGGGCCAGCGCGCGCGCCTGCTCCTTCGTTTGCAGTTCGCCCGCGCCGAGCATCTGCGCCAGCACGTTCCCCAGCGCCGTCGCCTCCACCGGCCCCGCCGTCACGGGCCGGGCGCAGGCGCGCGCGGTCAGCTCGTTCAGATAGCCGTTTTTGCACCCGCCGCCCACGATGCACACGCGCCGTATGGGCCGCCCGGTGAGCGCCTCGAGCTCCCGCACCGTCCGCGCGTAGCTCTCCGCCAGGCTGTGGTACACGCAGGCGCACAGTTCGCCCGGCGACTCCGGCACGCGCTGGCCGCTCGCGGCGCAGGCCGTCCTCACCGCCTGCGTCATGTTCTCCGGCGCGAGGAAGGCGGGATCGTCCACGTCGATGCGGCTCGGGAAGCCGTCCGCCGCCCGCGCGGCCTCCGCCAGCGCGCCGAAGTCCGGCTTCCCCGGCAGCTCGCGCCGGATGCACTGGACGATCCAGAGCCCCATGATGTTTTTGAGGTAGCGGACGCTCCCAAAGCAGCCGCCCTCGTTCGTCACGTTCGCCAGACGGCTTTCCTCGCTCAGCACGGGCGCGTCGAGCTCCACGCCCATCAGGCTCCAGGTGCCGCTGGACAGGTACGCGTCGCCCGCCCCGATCGGCGCGGCGAGCACCGCCGCCGCCGTGTCGTGCGTCGGCGGCAGCACCACGTCGCATGAATAGCCCACGCGCGCCGCGATCTCCGGGAGCAGCGCGCCGACCCGCTCGCCCGGCTGGCGCAGGGGGCCGAACAGGCGGCGGGGAAGGCCGAGCGCGCCGATGAGCCCATCGTCCCAGTCCCGCGCGCGGGCGTCCACCAGCGCCGTCGTCGAGGCGTTCGTGTATTCGCTCACCGCCTCGCCCGTCAGGCGGTAGTGCAGGTATTCCGGCATCATCAGCAGCCGCCGGGCGCGGGCGAGCGCCTCCGGCTCCTGCTCCCGCAGCGCGAGCAGCTGGTAGACCGTGTTAAACGGCTGCTTTTGAATGCCCGTGCGCGCGTAGAGCGCGGACTCAGAAAGCGTTTTGCGCAGCAGCGCGTCCATGCCCTGCGTGCGGCCGTCGCGGTAGGCGACCGTGTCCCCGATGCGCGCGCCCGCCTCGTCCAGCAGCGCGAAGTCCACCGCCCACGTGTCGATGCCCACGGAAACCGGCGTCACGCCCAGCGCATGGCACGCCTCCATGCCGCGCAGCACGTGCTCGAAGAGCGCGTCCGCGTCCCAGACGAGACGCCCGCCCCGCCGCTGCATGCCGTTTTCAAAGCGGTACGCCTCGCGCAGCGTAAGCTTTCCGCCTTCCAGAGAGCCCAGCATGTGCCGCCCGCTCGACGCGCCGATGTCGATGGCCAGATAGGCCCGTGACAAGGAAATCCCCTCCCTCTCGTTTCATTCGCTGCTTTCAGTATAACGGCGTCGGAAGCAAAAAGAAAGGACGTGATTTGACGCAAATCACGTCCTCATTTGCCTCCTGTACGCCGCGGGCGTCAGCCCGAAGCGCGCGCGGAAGGCGCGGTGAAAGTAGCTGGTGTTGTCGTAGCCGACCAGCTCGATCACCTGGCCTACGGTGAGCGCGGTCGTGCGCAGCAGGTAGGCCGCCTTGTCCAGGCGCTTTCGGCTCAGCAGCTCGCGGTAGGTCTGGCCTGTCGCGGCGTGCACGAGGCGGGAAAGGCGCGGCAGCGGCGCGCCGGTCTGCTCCGACAGGGCGTAAAGGGAGCTCTGCGCGTAGTTTTCCTCGATGTCGCGCAGCACGGCGAGCACCAGCGCGTCCTGCGCGCGGGCCGGTTGGGCGTACTCCGCGCGGGTGAGGCAGGCGGCCAGGTGCATGAAGAGCAGCTCCATCGTGGCCTTTTCCAGCCCGCGCCGCCCCTCGTCCGGGATGAGCAGGCTGTAGATCAGGTTTTCCAGCAGGTTCTGCACCGGCGGCTCGTCCGCGACGTGAAAGAGCAGGTAGTCCGGCACGCCCGGCTCCGGCGCGGGCTGCGGGCGCAGGCAGTCGGTCAGGAAGCGGCCGAGCAGCGTGTCCTGCCCGATGCGCTCCGCCGCGGTGTCGAAGAACTGCGGCAGTACGATGAGGTTGACCGCGATGTCGTCCGCCCCCGCGCGCTCGATGGCGTGAAAGGCGTTTTGGCCGAGCAGCAGCAGCTCGCCCGCGCGCAGCGTGACGGTCTGCGTGTCGTTCAGAACATGCGTCGTCTCGCCCTTGACCATGTAGAGGATTTCCACGTAGTTGTGCCCGTGGCGCGGGAAGGCGGCGAAGCGCGTGTGCTTGCGAAGCGCGATCATCTGCCCGCGGCGGAGCATCCTGTCCCTGTCCACAGTGAAGTCGCGCGCGTAGGTGTAGGCGGCGCGGTCCACCTGCGCGCCGCGCAGCAGGCGTTCCTCCTCGGGCGTGACGGCGGCGAGGCGGCGAATCAGCTCTTCGCGCATGTCCGCGCCTCCTTTGCTTGCTTTCTTTTTTAGAAGGTTCGCCGCGCGCTTTTGAACTCCTGCCTGCGCGTAAAAAGGCGCATTTTGGATGGCGCGGAGAAAAGAGGAAGCGGCGGCGGGCATAACTGCGGCGCGGAAAGCCAAAATAGCCTTGTAATCTTGGAAAACAGCGGATGGAGGCTGGAGACGGATGATCGAGCTTTCGCATATCGGCAAGAGATACCGCATGGGGGACAGCGAGGTGGACGCACTGGCGGACGTGAACCTGTTCGTACACAGGGGCGAGTTCGTGGCGGTCATCGGGCCGTCGGGCTCCGGCAAGTCGACGCTGATGAACATCATGGGCTGTCTGGACCGGCCGAGCGCGGGCGCGTACCGGCTGGACGGCGTCAACGTGGAGCTGCTGGGCGCGGACGAGCTCGCCGCGGTGCGCGGGCGAAAGATCGGGTTCGTGTTTCAGGGCTTTCAGCTCCTGCCGCGCCTGACGGCGCTGGAGAACGTGGAATTGCCGCTGATGATCGCGGGCGTTGGCGCGAAGGAGCGCAGGCGGCGCGCGGGCGACGCGCTGGTGCGGGTGGGGCTGGACGCGCGCATGCGCCACCGGCCCAGCCAGCTTTCCGGCGGCCAGCAGCAGCGCGTGGCCATCGCGCGGGCGCTGGTGACCGATCCGCCCGTGCTGCTCGCGGACGAGCCGACGGGCAATCTGGACTCGCGCGCGAGCCGGGACGTGATGGACCTGCTCTGCGCGCTCAACGCGCAGGGGCGCACCGTCGTGCTCATCACGCACGACCCGGGCGTCGCCGCGCGCGCGGGCAGGCAGGTGCGCGTGAAGGACGGGAGGGTGGAGGATTGACTTTCTGTGTGGAAACCCGTACAATGAAAAAAGTTGTGATCTGAGTTCAGCACGCCGCTTTATCCCGCGGCAGAACATTTCAGCAGCCTCTTCACGTGCCTGCGCCTGACGCATATCATTGGATATGAAAAGCGAGGCGGAACCAAAACATCACCGGCAGGGCGGAGCGCGTGTCCGAGCTTTGTGATGATGGGAAATGAATGACATGAAAACAAAAAACGCATATGGATCGGCTTTTCGGTTTATCGCACCGTACATCAGGCGGTACATGAAGTACTTTCTCCTGCCGCTTTGCGCTTCGTTTGTGTTGACCGCGACCCAACTGCTCAATACGCAGATCACGGCGCGGCTGATCGACAGCTCGATGAGCGGCGTCCTGAAGGACATTGTGATCTCCGTGCTCGCTTTTCTCTTGCTCACCGCCGTGCAGGTAGCGATTTCTTTCTTTAGCCGGTTATCCAGCGAGAAGCTATCGGCCTACATCACGCGCGACATCAAAAACGAGGTGGGGGAAAGAATCACGGGGTGCGATTACAAAAGCCTGCTGTCGCAGAAAACGGGCGACCTGCTGATGATCGCAAACGAAGATACCATAACGACCCACTCGTTTGTATCCAGCGAACTGATTGGGCTGTTTTCGCAGCTCGTGTTGGCGCTGGGAAGTTTTATATACCTGTTTTTCTGCAATGGATTGCTCGCGCTGGTCACCTTTGCGTATACGCCCATCGGCATGTTCTTTACGACGACGCTGAACAAAAAGCTCGGAAAACTCTATGCAATCAACGCGGATCGTAAAAGCGACGCCTTGTCGCTCGTCGAGCAGATGCTGGCGCAAATCCCTGTGATCAAGTCGTTTGTGATGGAAAAGAAAATGAAACAGCGGGTCAAGGCGCAGTATCAGAACGTCGTTCAAAGCGAAATGCAAATGAACAAACTCAATGCGCTGATGGAGACCGCATGTTCCACGACGGCGCAGGTTCCCAAAATGCTGTTTATGGTTTTCGCCGGGTATCTGGTTGTTCAGGGAACCATGACGATGGGCGCCTATGTCTCGCTTTTCCTGATGCTGATGAACATCATAGCCCCGACCGTGCTTTTTCCCTTTCTGCTCAATGATTTCAATCGTTCCGTCGCGTCGCTGAATCGGCTGCGCAGGATATTTGAACTGCCCAAGGCGGCGCCCTTTGTGTGCCATCCGGCGGATGTGCCGGAGATACGGATCGATAACATCGATTTTTCGTACGATGGTTCGAAAAACGTGATACAGAATTTTTCCTTTCACCATACCGGCAGCGGCGTCGTCGCCATACGCGGGGAATCTGGGTCTGGGAAAAGCACGCTTCTGGATGTCCTTTCAGGACTCTATTCCCCCGCGAAGGGGAGCGTCCGCGTCTTGGGGAGCATGGCCGTGCTCACGCAGGAGCCCTACATTTTTCAAGCTTCGGTTTTAGAAAACGTCCGGTTATCCAAAACGCACATTCCCCTAGAGCGCGTCGTTAATGCCTGTGAAATGGCCGGGGCCGCGGCGTTCATCTCCGGCCTGCCGCAGGGGTATGACACCCTGCTGGGCGAGGGGAACCTGGACCTTTCGGGCGGACAAAAGCAGCGTATTTCGCTGGCGCGTGTTTTTTTAGAGGACGCGCAGGTCATTCTGATGGATGAACCCACGTCTGCATTGGACGCCAAGACGGATGAGATAATACGCGGGACCCTTCTAAAACTTGCGTCTACAAAGCTGATTGTGATCGTCGCGCACCGGCAATCGCTGATCGACATGGCGGATCGTGTGATCGACTTTGGAGGAAACCATGAAAATCGTTGAAAAGTTTCATCTAAAGACGCTGTCGTCGCTGATCGCGCTCATGGGCAAAAGAAAAAAGCTGTTTGCTTTCAGCGTCGCGATTTATTTTCTGCTGGAAAGCCTTACATTTGTCTTTGCCAAATCCACGCAGCTTACCATTGTATCGCTTACTGCCGGCGACTACCCTCGATTTTTGCGGTACTTGCTTTTGATGATTGCCGGATATGGCCTGTGGTGGATATTTGCGCCGATTGCGACCTATGCGGGCGGAATCGCGTCTAAAAAGACCGTCTGCAAGCTCAGGACCGACATGGGCGATCACATTATGAAACTGCCTATGAAGCTGCTGGATACAAAATCAAAGGGCGAGCTGTTGTCCGCAATGACGAACGACGTATCCTGCGTCGAGAGAATCTATGATTCTTCTTTTTCGCAGGTCATGCGCGGCGTATCAGAAGGCGTGTCCGGCATGATTGCCATGTTTGTGATTGACTGGCGGTTCGCTCTGGTGGTCTTTGTCATCGGCTCCATTTCGACGATCGCATCCTCGTCGTTTGGCAAGGTGTTGAGCGAGAAAGGAAAGAAACTGCAAGCCCAGTTGGCTCAAAGCAGCACGAATTATTATGAGCTGATCAAGTCATACAAGACCATATCGCTCTTTAAGATCGATCGATACATGCTGAAAAAACTGGGGGATGGAAATGACCGCGAGGCGGAACTGCGCGTCGAAATCGGAAAATCCGTCGCGCAGATGGAAAGCGTCGGCACGGTAATCCAATCTCTTTCCTATACCGTCATGCTCGCGCTGGGCACGCTCTTTGTCTATTGGCATATTTCGGATTGGGGTACGGTCATCGCGCTGATCGGCCTGAAATCCGCGACCGATAGGCTGTATATCGATTGTGCAAACCGTATGGCCTCCATGCAGCGCGATCTTGTCGGGGGCGAGCGCGTGCTGGAGCTGGCGCGGCTGCCGGAAGAGAGCCTGGTCAACAGCAAGTCCTTTTCCATCGCGGAAATGGGGCCGACAATCGCAATGCAGGATGTCAGCTTCGCCTATCAAGACCGCAAAACGGTGCTCAAAGATGTATCGGTCGCGTTTTTGGACAAAGCGCTGACTGTGTTGATGGGCGAAAGCGGTTCGGGGAAAAGCACCATCGCCAAATTGATTCTGGCTTTGTATGAGCCTGACAGCGGGGTCGTGCAGTTCAGCGGTCGGGAAAAGGTGTCGCTGGAGACGCTTCGAATGAAAACGGCCTATGTGCCGCAGGACGCCATGCTGATCCGGGGAACCGTGTTTGAAAATATTGCGCTTGGCAATGAAAATGCCACGATGGACGATGTTGTACATGCCGCAAGGCTTGCCGAGGCGGATGTATTTATCCGAGAGATGGAAAAAGGCTATGATACGATGATCTTAGATGACGGAAAAGGTCTTTCCGGCGGTCAGCGGCAGAGAATCGCAATCGCCCGGGCGCTCGTCAAAAACGCGCCCATACTGCTGCTGGATGAAATCACCTCCAGCCTGGATTCAAACACCGCGCGGCAGTTACGGGAGACGATCCTCAAAATCAGCAGGATCAAGACCGTTCTGTTCATTTCCCACGATCCCAAGGTCGCCGCTGCCGCTGATGCCGTCTATGTCGTCGAAGGAAGACGGGTAAAATGCGTATCGTGATTAGCGGCCTTAAACGCCTCGGCTGCGAGCTGCGGCGGATAGACTTCAGCCTGACTGTGTCTTGCGACGCCTGAAGAAGGCGTGCAATCAGACTGGATGGATTCCTGCTCGCCGCAGCGATGTCATACGCTGAGGCTTTGTATCTGCCGGCCATGCATAGATTTGTTCTGGGCCTTTTTGTCAAACTTGGAAGCCCCCTTTTTTCCTGCACTTTCAGATTGCCGGCGCGTTTTGCATGCGAAGGCCGATAAAACAGCGAGGCGAATGACGCGTCATTCGCCTCGCTGTTTTATTCGTACTTCCCGTTTTCAAGCGTCCGCTTGAGGAACTTGCCGGTGTAGCTCTTTTTGCACTTGGCCACTTCCTCCGGCGTGCCGGTGACGACCACCTGCCCGCCGCGGTCGCCGCCCTCCGGCCCCAGGTCGATCACGTAGTCGCAGGCCTTGATGACGTCCAGGTTGTGCTCGATGATGAGCACGGTGTTGCCCGCCTCCGCCAGGCGCGAGAGCACCTGCACCAGCCGGTCGCAGTCGGCCATGTGCAGGCCGGTCGTGGGCTCGTCCAGCACGTAGAGCGTCTTGCCGGTGGAGGCGCGGGAAAGCTCCGTCGCCAGCTTGATGCGCTGCGCCTCGCCGCCGGAAAGCGTCGTGGAGGGCTGCCCCAGCTTGATGTAGCCCAGGCCCACGTCGTAGAGCGTCTGCAGCTTGCGCAAAATCTTCTGGTGGTTTTCAAAATAGGAGAGCGCTTCTTCCACGGTCATCTCGAGCACGTCGTAGATGTTCTTGCCCTTGTAGGTCACCTCGAGCGTCTCGCGGTTGTATCGCTTGCCCTTGCAGACCTCGCAGGGCACGTACAGGTCCGCGAGGAAGCTCATGTCGATTTTGATGATGCCGTCGCCGGAGCAGGCCTCGCAGCGGCCGCCCTTGACGTTGAAGGAGAAGCGGTTTTCCTTGTAGCCGCGCTCCTTGGCGTCCGGCGTCTGCGCGAAGACCTTGCGGATGAGATCGAAGAGCCCCGTGTACGTCGCGGGGTTGGAGCGCGGCGTGCGCCCGATGGGCGACTGGTCGATGTCGATGACCTTGTCCAGAATCGGCTTGCCCTCCGGCGGGAAGAGCCCGTCGATGGCGTCGTGGTCGCCGGGGCGGGTCTTGGCGCGGTTCAGGTCGTGGGCGAGGGCCTTGTAGACGATCTCGTTGACGAGGGACGACTTGCCGCTGCCCGATACGCCGGTGACCACGCACATGACGCCCAGCGGGATGTCCACGTCGATGTCCTTGAGGTTGTGCGCCCGCGCGCCGCGCACGGTGATGAAGCCCGCCGGCGCGCGGCGGCGCTTCGGGATGGGGATGTAGCGCTTGCCGGACAGGTACAGGCCGGTGATGGAGTCGGGGTTCGCCTTGATCTCCTCCACCGTGCCCTGCGCGATCAGCTTGCCGCCGTGCGCGCCTGCGCCGGGGCCGATGTCCACGATCTGGTCCGCGGCGTACATCGTGTCCTCGTCGTGCTCCACGACGACCAGCGTGTTGCCTAGGTCGCGCAGGTTTTTGAGGGTGGCGAGCAGCCGCTCGTTGTCGCGCTGGTGCAGGCCGATGGAGGGCTCGTCCAGGATGTAGAGCACGCCCACGAGGCTGGAGCCGATCTGCGTCGCCAGGCGGATGCGCTGGGCCTCGCCGCCGGAGAGCGTGCAGGCCGAGCGCGAGAGCGTCAGGTAGTCGAGGCCGACGTCCGCCAGAAAGCCCAGGCGCGAGCCGATTTCCTTGAGCACCTGATGGGCGATCATCTGTTCCTTTTCGGTGAGCTCCAGCGCGTCGAAGAACTTCTTGGCCTGAAGGACCGACATGTCGGATATCTGCGCGATGTTCTTGCCGCCGATGGTGACGGCCAGCGCCTCGCACTTGAGACGCTTGCCCTTGCAGGTGGGGCAGGGCGTCTCGGTCATCAGCTCCTCGTAGGCTTCCTTCGCGCCGTCGCTGTTCGTCTCGTTGTAACGGCGCTCGATGGTGGTGATGACGCCCTCGAACGGCGCCATAAAGCTGCCGCTGCCCTGCGCGCGGCTGTACTCGATCTTGATCTTTTCGCCCTTGGTGCCGTAGAGCAGGATGTCGACGATCTCCGGCGGCAGGTCGCGCAGCGGCGTGTCCAACGAGAAGCCGTAATGCTTGGCGAGCGCGCCGAAGAACATGCTCGCCTGCGAGGAGGCGTCGCGCGTGTTCCAGCCGGTCGCCTGGATGGCGTCCTCGCTGAGGCTCTTGGACCAATCCGGGATGACGAGGTTTGGGTCCACCTTCATGAGCGAGCCCAGGCCCGTGCAGGTCGGGCAGGCGCCGAAGGGGCTGTTGAAGGAGAACAGGCGCGGCGCGAGCTCCTCGATGCTGACGTTGCAGTCCGGGCAGGCGTAGTTCTGCGAAAAGAGCAGTTCGCGCTCGCCGGGGCCGATATCCACCACGGCGAGGCCGCCGGACTGGTGCAGCGCGGTTTCCAGAGAGTCGGTGAGGCGGGTGGAGATGCCCTCCTTGACGGAGATGCGGTCCACCACGACCTCGATGGTGTGCTTCTTCTGCTTGGTGAGCGGCGGCACGTCGCCCACGTCGTACGTCTCGCCGTCCACGCGCACGCGAACAAAGCCCTGCTTGGCGATGTCCTCAAAGAGCTTTTGATACTCGCCCTTGCGGCCGCGCACGAGGGGAGAGAGGATTTGGATGCGCGTGCGCTCGGGCAGCGCCTCGACCTGATCCACCATCTGATCGACCGTCTGCTGCTTGATGACCTTGCCGCAGACCGGGCAGTGGGGAATGCCGATGCGCGCGTAGAGCAGGCGCAGGTAGTCGTGAATCTCCGTGACCGTGCCCACGGTCGAGCGCGGGTTGCGGCTCGTCGTCTTCTGGTCGATGGAGATGGCGGGGGAAAGACCGTCGATGTAGTCGACGTCCGGCTTTTCCATCTGGCCCAGGAACATGCGGGCGTAGGAGGACAGGGATTCCACGTAGCGGCGCTGGCCCTCGGCGTACAGGGTGTCGAACGCGAGGGACGACTTGCCGCTGCCGGAAAGGCCGGTAAAGACCACCAGCTTGTCGCGCGGGATGGTCAGATCGATATTCTGCAAATTGTGCTCGCGGGCACCCTTGATGATGATCTGGTCTTGCACGGAGTACCTCCACCTGTCATATGAATGCGGGCTCATTATAACACAATATAAAAATGAGAACAAGCGTTTTTATAAAAGAACGCCGCCGAAAAATCCCGGGGAACGAAAACAGCGCGTGCGGGGCGGCGCGACGGGCCGTTACCGCCCATCCGCGCCCGGCTATTCCCTGATCTTTCGCACGCTGCCGCGCAGGTTGAGCTTGGGGGAATAGATGGTCTTCACATGGCGGCCCAGAGGGTCCGCGATGCGCTTTAAAAGGGTTTCCGCCGCCGCGCGACCCATGATCTGCGGTTCGCAGCTGATCGTGGTGAGGTTGAGCCCGTCCTCCGACACGAGGGGCGAATCGTCGAAGCAGAGGATGCTGATGTCCTCGGGCACGCGTCTGCCCAGCTTGAGAAGCTGGTGTACGGCGCCCGCCGCCATGTAATTATTGCCGATATAGGCTGCCGTGTAATCGCCCGGCATGAGCCATTCGGCAAATTTTTTTCCGCATTCGCGCGAGAGGTCCCCAAAGACGACGTCGTCCGGGGTAAAGGAGACGCCGTTGTCGTGCATGGCCTCGGTAAAA
>JAEXCG010000010.1 GCA_023402355.1 Bacillota bacterium
TCTTGCGCTGAAAGTCCATGACCGCCTGGGCGGTGAGGCTGCCGTAGTTGCCGGTGACGCTGCCCTTGTAGTACCCCATATCCTTGAGCTTCGTCTGAAGCTGCCGCACGTCGTCGCCCTTGCTGCCTTCCTTGAGCAGGCCGGACGACGCGCTGGAGGAGGAAGAGGAAGACGAAGAAGACGAGGAAGATGAAGAGGAGGTCTTGCCCTCGAAGAGCATTTCCTGCGTGGACTGCCCGGCGATGCCGTCCGCGTCGAGCCCCTTGTCCTTCTGAAAGGCGATGACGGCCGACTCGGTCATCTCCCCGTAGTGCCCGGAAATGCGGCCCGTATAGTACCCCAAATCCTTGAGGCGCTGCTGCAGGTCCGATACGTCCGTGCTTTCATTGCCCAGCCTCAAATTTTTATAGTCCTTGGCCAGCGCGCCGCAGGGCGCCAGAAGCATTGCCGCGCAAACGCCGGCCGCACAGGCGCGGCGCAGCGAAAAAAGCATAGTTTGCTTCAAGTCCATCTCTCCTTTGCATAACTCTGTGACTATTTTATGACATCTGTTTTCGGATGTCAATGAAGAATTTAACAAAATCGAAATATTTTTGAAATAAATACGATATAAACTGGAAAATCAAAATATATTTCAAAAAATGAGCTTTTTCGCTTGACAGGATCGGGGATAGCGTATATAATATTTTCCGTTGCCAAGCGATGCGCTTGCACGATATGCGCCATTAGCTCAGTTGGTAGAGCACCTGACTCTTAATCAGGGTGTCCCGGGTTCGAGTCCCTGATGGCGCACCAAGATTTGATTCATCCGAATCCATCAAAACGGTTCCGAGCGGAAGACCTTCACGGTCCAGCCGCCCGGGGCCGTTTTGTCGTCCCTATGCGGAGCGCCGCAGGGGGCAGGGAGCGGAGGCAAGAAGTCAATTCCATATTTTACAATGCGCCGCCGCGCAGGAAAAATCGCGCAAGGCCCGAAATGGGTATCCATGGAGAAGAACGCGCAGCCTGTGGCCGTTTAAGGCGCGGGGATGACAAATGGGGAGGGCAAGACGAGATGGCGGTAAAATTGCGGGATGTTTCATCGCGGCTGTTTAGACAGTTGATCGTCTTTCTGATGTTCAATTTTCCGCTGAACTTTGCTATGCGCTATTTGCGCTTCATGGGCGAAAAGGGCGATGACATGGCGTGGCTTATTGCGATGTTCTGGCTCTGCTTTCGCGTCCCGGTCACCCTGCTTTTTTTGATTTGGCTGTGCTCGAAGGACTGGCTGTCAAAGCAGGATAAAACGTCGACCTGGGGGCTGATCCTTTCTTTCGGGGTTAGCTGGGCCTGCAACTCGTTTTTTGACGCGCGTTACTTGACGTCGCTTTTATCTGCGGCCGTCTGGTTTGCCTTATGTCTTGCCTACGACGTCTGGATCATCCATCTGAAAGGTCAGGCGCGCCTGGGAAAACTGCCGGAATCGCGCGAGGCCGGAAGCTGGCGCGGCAAAAAGAATCATGGTATAATGAAAGCCGATTGAGGTGAAGCCATGAAAGCCGAATTTGGTCTGTATACCATCATCTATGAATTTTATGAGGCCAGGATTCTCTGCGGGTATTATCACTTTGGCGACCCGCTCCCGTCGCTTCCGCAAATCGGCGCGACGTTTCACGTGGCCCCGTCGACCGCGCGAACCGCTCTGGCGCTGCTGGAGGAAAAGGGATACGTCGCGGTCGATGCGAGAAAGGTGGCGAAGGTCGTCTATCGGGCGGAGGCTTCGGTCTACCGAAAGAACACCGCGATGATGCTCGCCCCCCGCTGGCAAGAAATTTTGGAGCTCGAACGGGCGGGCTATCTCCTCCTGAAGCCCTGCTGGGAGGCGGGTCTGAAGGGTTGGACGCAGGACGAGTGGGAGGCGTTTTTAGAGGACCTGACAAAGCGCCGGTCCGACCTCGCGACGGTCTGGATTCATTTTTTCCTCACGGGGCTCAGCAAGCTCCACAATCAGCTCATCTTAAACCTCTATTGGGAGGTGGTCAACTTCTTCCGCTTCCCCTATCTGGTCGAACGGCGGCCGGTCGAGCGGGACCTGGCGGGAATGACGCAGGAAGCCTTCTTTTCTCAGGTGCTGGTTTCTTCCTATGAACAGGTCGCCGAGGAGATTGCTTCATTTTTGAAAGAGGAGCAGGCTAAGAACGCGCCGGCGTCCGTGGAGCCCCTCGCCTTTACCTGGCGCATCCACCGCCAGAGGCCGCAGATGCGCTATACGCTCGCCTCCACGATCATACGCGAGGTCATGTACGGCAAGTATCCGGTTGGCGACGCCCTGCCGAGCTTATCCCGGCTGGCGGAGCGGTACGGCGTCTCCATGAACACGGCGCGGCGTGCGTTGGGGCTGCTGAGCACGCTGGGCGTCATCGAAACCCGGCAGGGCAAGAAGTCCTACATCCGCATGGAGCCCGCCGGCTTTGACATTCGCCATCCGGAGATCCGGGAGGGCCTGCGGCTCTACCTGGAAGCCCTCGATTTCTTGCTTCTGACCATCGAACCGGTGACCCGTTATACGCTCGACGCGATCGGGCCCGATGGGCGGGCGGAACTGCTGCGGGGCATCGCCGCGCTCCGGCGCGACGCGCAGGAGCACGGCTGCTACGAAATCTGTTTTGCGCCGATTGCGCAGCATTGCCCGCTGAGCATGGTTCGGGAATGCTACGCAAGGCTGCTGGAGCTGCTGACCTGGGGGTATCCCCTCGCCCTTTCCCGGCTGAAGGGGGCGATCCTGCGCGACGAATACGCCGCCTTTCTGGCGGACGCCGAAGAAAAGCTCATGCAGGGCGACGCGGACGGCTATGCCGCCGCATGGAAAGCCCTGATCGAACGGGATTTGCGAAACGCCCGTGCCTTTATTCAGGAAGAAGGAGCCGAGCCGCAATAGGCGCGGCCCCGCCGCGACGAGCCCGAATTTTCGGGCTTTTTTCTTTTTCGATCCGGGTCTATTGGGCCGCCTTAGCCTCAATTCTACTTGCGAAGGCCGGGATGTTTTGCTATAATGCATCTGAAATGTATATGGACAAAGTTTCTCTGCGGGATTTCCGCGTCGGCCGATGCCTGCGGGAAGAACAGAAGAGATGCAGCGAAGGAGGGATTGCCGTGAAGCGCAGAGGAGCGCTCTGCCTGGGCCTCGCCCTGACCGCCTGTCTGGGGATTAGCGGATGCCGGCAAACGGCTGTGGTGGATCAAAGCACCCGGAAGACGACGGTGACGATGATGTATCCCATCGTCCTGGATCGCTTTGAGGCGCTGGTCGAGGAAACCTACCCGGATATCGACCTCCAGGTGGAGCCCACCACCACGGCAACGCTCAACGGAGACAGCGAGCGCCGCCTGCGCAACGGCCACGGCACGGATCTGGTGGTCACCACCCTCCCCACCGGGGACGTGAAGGACTACATGATGGACCTGAGCACGACGGAGTTCGCCGCAAACTATCAGTCTACGGTCATGACCCCGATTTTGCGCGAAGGGAAGACGCTCTATTTGCCCTTGCCCGGGCAATATGCCGGATATATCCTCAACAAGACGCTCGCACGGCAGCTCAGCGACGACCTTCCTTCCACCAACTCCGAACTGCTGGCGCTCTTCGACGCGGGCAGGGAACGGGGAATCGGGATCGGGCAGGATGGAACGATGGTCGGAATCGAGGTCGTGAGCACATCCGCCATCGGCTCGTACATCATCGGCAGGCAGGTGCCGGATTTTCTGGGGCTGGTGGACGGAATCCGGTGGATGGACGGCTTTGAAAGCGGAACCGCCTTCTTCAGCGGGGTCTGGAACGACTGCTTGGATACGCTTTTGACCTACGTGGAAAGGGGCTATCTGAACGCGCAGACCTTAGCCCTGGACAAGACCAACGCGCTCCCCACGCGGGAGCGCATGCTGGACGGATCGCTGCTGCTTTGCTACGGAAACGTGCGACTGCTCAACCAGCTACGCGGCGCGACGGAGCAGTATGAGTTCGACATGCTGCCGTTTTTGAGCGATCATGGAAACGGCGTGTGGGCGACCTCGACGCCGGACGGCTACATCGGCATCAACGCCGCGCTCGGCGAGGCGGGCGAGGAGGACGAGCTGGATGCCTGCCGGCGCATCCTGACCCTGCTTTCGACGCAGGAGGGGCAGGACGCCTGGATCGCGGACACACAGGCCACCAACTCCTACCTGACCGAGTATAAGGACGAGAAAGACGACATCCCCGACGGGCTGAAGGAATGCGTGGCGGGCGGCTACGTCTACGACCTGCGCATCCCCTCCAACGTCATCCGGTACTTCGGGCAGAACATGATCTCCGTCCTGAACGGAAAGATGGAGATGGAAGACGCTTTGGCGGCGGTGGACGAGTATTGCCGCAACGGCTCGGAGGCCGTGGACTACGACCAGTCGGTGGTGGGCGGCGTGGCCGAGGACCTGCTCTATGAAAATTACAACACCCGACTGGAAGAGACGGCCCTCGGCAATCTGGTCGCGGACGCGGTGAGGGAGTATACCGGCGCGGACATCGCCGTGGTGAACGGCGGAGGCATCCGCGCGAGCCTCTACCAGGGCGATGTGCTGGGCGCCGACCTGAGCGCGGTCTGCCCCTACGCCAACACGATCGTGCTGGTGGAGGCCAAGGGAAGCGTCGTCGTCGGCATGCTGGAAAACGGGGTTTCGCTGACCCTTCGGGACAACGCGGTGCCCGCAGGCCGGTTTTTACAGGTTTCCGGCCTCCGCTATGCCTATAAGCCGCAGACGAACGACAGCCCGGCCAAGCTCGTATCCGTAAGCCTGCCGGACGGCACGCCTCTGGACCCGGACGCCCGCTACACCCTTGCCGTCAACAACTATATGGCGGGCGCCAGCGGTTACCTGAACAACAACGGCGACGGCTACACCATGCTGAACCTGCTCAGCGACGATACCCCGAAGGCGGAGGACGCGACGCTGCTGAAGGATACGGGGGCGACCTACGCGGACGCGCTCAAAGCCTACTTTTACGAACATCGGAATGAAACGATCACCGCCAGACTGGAAGGGCGGATTCGCGTTGTAAGCGAGGAAGAATGACATGGGATTTGTAAAGCGCGCGGAGGAAAAGCGCCCCCGCTCCGCCGTCTTTTTTATCGCCTGCGTCGTGGTCGCCTGCGTCGTCTGTTTTACCGTCATGATTTTTGCTTCCAACGCGGCGTCGCAGGAAGCGGCCGTCGAGATGAGCACGCTTTACCTGCGGGAACTGGCCACCCAGACCATCGGACATTTCCAGACCAGCCTGCGCGCGCAGTTTTCGCAGATCAAGACCGCCGTAAGCGCCCTGTCGAAAGCGGACCTGCAAAGCCAGGAGACCCTGGCGGACTTCCTTCAAAGTGTCCAGGAATACAACAGCTTTTCTTTCCTCGCCTTTCTGGACGATCGGGGGGAGTACCACTGCGCCGAGGGCGTCTTTCCGGCCGCCTCCAAAATCAGCTTTCTGGGAAAGCTGCTGAACGGAGGGGACAACCTCATTTCCTACGGCGAGACGATCCTGGGGGACAACATGCTCCTGCTGGGGGCGGCGATATCCCCGGTGGGCTATGGGGACAGGACGTTCGTGGCCGTGCTCGCGGGCATCGACACCAGCCTTTTGACCGCGCAGCTTTCCCTTGAAAAGAAGGACGCGCGCACCTATTCCAGCATCGTCACGCGCGACGGCGCTTACATCATCAACAACAGCGCTTACAACGGCAGCGTGCCCAAGGGAACAAACTTCATATCAAAGCTCAAGGAATACGCGGCCTTTGCGGCGGGCTCGTCGATGGAAAAAATCCAGGCCGACCTTAAATCGGGAAGCGCGGATTTGACGGGCTTTACCCTTGGCGCGGGCTACTGGTACATGTACTATGCGCCCATACCGGACACCGATTGGTATCTGATGACGACGATCCCCTTTGAGGTCGTGGACTCCACCGTCACCCATCTCACGTACCGGCTCAATCGAAATGCGGTCCTTTTGCTGTTTGGCATGCTGATCCTCCTGTCGGCGGTGTTCTTCTTTTATTACGTCGGCATGAGCCGCAACGAAACCGCCCTGCGAAGGGTCAATACGGAGGCGGAGGAAGCGAGAAAGCGGGCGGAGGACGCAAACCGTGCGAAGAGCGAATTTCTCAGCCGCATGAGCCATGAGATCCGCACCCCGATGAACGGCATCATCGGCATGAGCGCCATCGCGGTGCAAAACATCGGTGACGACGAGAAGGTGAGCGACTGCCTCCGCAAGGTGACGCTTTCCTCCAACCACCTGCTGGCGCTCATCAACGACGTGCTGGACATGTCCAAGATCGAGAGCGGAAAGGTGGAGCTTCGCCGCGAGCTCTTCAACTTCCGCGTCTTTCTGGAGGGGCTGAGCAATCTTTACTTTGCCCAGGCGAAAAACAAAGGGGTGCGCTACGAAACCCGCCTGATGGGCGAGGTGGACGAGTCGCTGATGGGCGATTCCCTGCGCCTGAATCAGATCCTCTCCAACCTCCTGTCGAACGCCCTGAAATTTACACCGGCCGGCGGGGAGGTCGCCCTGCGGGTATCTCAATTCAAGGAGACGACAGATCAGGTCTGGCTCCGTTTTGTCGTCAGCGATACGGGCTGCGGCATCGCCCCGGAAAACTTTGGGAAGATCTTCGAGTCCTTTGAGCAGGAGAGCGCCGAGACTACGCAAAAGTACGGCGGAACCGGGCTGGGGCTGGCGATCGTAAAGCGCTTTTCCGAGCTGATGGGCGGCTTTGTGCGGGTCGACAGCGAGCTCGGCCGGGGCAGCACCTTCACCGTGGAACTGCCCTTTGACCGGACCCGCGAACAGAAGGCGCCCGTTCATTTTGAAAAGCTGAAGGCGTTAATCGTCGACGACGACCCGGTCACCTGTGAGCACATCGCCATCTTGCTCGGCAAGATGAAGGTGCGCGCGGAATGGGTCGACAACGGATACCAGGCGGTTTCGCGCGTCGAGATCGCCCACAGCCAGGGCGAGGATTACGACGTGTGCTTTATCGACTGGAAGATGCCCAACGTGGACGGGCTGGAGACGGCCCGCCGGATTCGCGCCATCGCAGGCGATCCCACCCATCTGATTCTGATCACCGCGAATGACAGCTCCGAGGTCGAGCAGGAGGCGAAGGAGGCGGGCCTCTCCGGCATCATCACAAAGCCCCTCTTTGAATCCAGCATCGCGGACGCGCTGACGGGCATCCGCCAGGGCGGCCTGCCGGACAGCGGCCGGGCCCCGGACCGCAGCTTCGCCGGAAAGCGCGTTTTGCTGGTGGAGGACAACGAGATCAACCTGGAGATCGCCTCGGAGCTGATCGGCGCGGCGGGCGCCGAAATCGACACCGCCCTGGACGGCGTGCAGGCGCTGGAAAAGTTTGAGGCGTCGCAGCCGGGCTATTACGACCTGATCCTCATGGACGTGCAGATGCCGCGAATGAACGGCTACGAGGCGACGCGCCGCATTCGCAGACTCAAGCGCCCCGACGCCGCGTCGGTGCCCATCTTCGCCATGACGGCAAACGCCTTTGCGGACGACGCCGAAAGGAGCCGGGAGGCGGGGATGAACGCCCATATCTCCAAGCCGCTGGACATCAAGGCGCTCTTTAACACGATGCGGGAATACCTGGATCGGGAGCCGTCCGACGCCGCCGTCGGAGCGCCGCGGGGCTGACGAGCCCGACGCCTTCCGGCTAAAGCGACAATAAAAGAAACGGCACCGGCGGATCGGCCTGTTGGGCTGACCCGCCGGCGCCGTTTATTCCGCAACGTCCTGCTCGTTCACGTAGGCGATCAGCGGGAAATCCGCCCCTTCCCCGACGCGCACCGGCCGCCAGCCGTCCGTCGGCGGGCCCGCGAGGAGCGCGTCTCCGTTGGCGAGCGCCTGCGCGCCCTCGGGCAGCGTCTCGACGGCGGGCCACTCCTCGCCCGGCCCCGTGCGCAGCTTCGTCTCGCGCAGGGCGCGCACCGGCAGGCACAGGCCCTGCGCGCAGACGCGAAGGTCTACGTCCGTCCAGAGGCGGGCGGAGCGGGGCACGTAGACGACCGAGCCGGTCATGGCGGCGGCGTAGTCGTCCGGCGTCATTTCCAGAAGGGCCAACTCCGAGTAGGCGGGCAGCACGATGAGCGGCGGGCCGGACGCGCCGGGGGCGGCGTAGACGGGCGTTTCCGCGCGCAGCACGAGCACCGTGGGCGCCGTGGCCTGCGCGGAGGCCGTGAGCTGCGGCAGAGCGGTGGGCGACGGCGCGGCTGAGGGGGCGGCCGTGGCCTGCGAAGAGGCGGGATTCGGGACAAACCCCGTGACATCCCCGGCGCTCACGTGAAGCCAGTGCTTGGACATGCCCAGCACGACGCCCTGCATATCGGCCTCAAGCTCCAGAAGCGCAGGCGCGTCGGCGCTTCGCGCGCTCAGCAGCGTCCACGCCATGCCGGGCGCATAGGCGGGCAGGGCGGGTACGTCCGAGGCCTGCCCGTCAAACGCGAGGAAGGAGGCCATCATGTAGCCGTGCATCGAGCCCGAGCCCTCGCCGACGCGCACCTCGGCCCATTCGTCCGATGGGGAAGCGAGGACGGCGACCCGCACGCCCGTGTAGTACTGCATCAGCACCTCGGCGTCCGCGGAGGGGGAGGCGCGCAGGTTGAGGCGGGACGTGGCGCTCGGATTGCGCACGAACGCGGCGGCTTCCTCCGCCTGGGCAAGGGGAGAGAGGGAAAATGCCAGGAAGAAGAGGCACAGGAGCGGTCGGAGCCGGGAAGGGCGCATGGCGATTCCTCCTTTGGTCGTACGGCATGGCGAAAATTGCCTGCAAGTCATTGTACCCGCAATGAGATACGCTATACACCGCCGCGCGGGTGAATAGGAAGAAACCGCCGCGTCATACTAATTCCATCTCAAGAAGGAGGGTTATTTTATGGAAGACAGGCGTTTTACCATTCCGCGCGATCTTTATTTCGGCAGAGGGGCGCTGGGGCGGCTCCGGGAGCTCGACGGCCGCCGCGCGATGCTCGTCGTGGACGGAGCCCTGCGGCAAAACGGCTACGCGCAGCGGGCGGAGGAGCTGCTCCGCGGGGCCGGGCTGGAGGTTCAGCGGTTTGAAGAGGTGGAGCCCGACCCCTCGGTGGAGACGGTGATGAAGGGCGCGAAGGCCATGGAGGCGTTTGCGCCCGACTGGATCGTGGCGATCGGCGGCGGCTCCGCCATCGACGCGGCGAAGGCGATGTGGGTGTTTTACGAGCATCCGGAGCTGTCCTTTGACGAGGCGAAGAAGCCCTTCGCGCTGCCCGTGCTGCGGAAAAAGGCGCGGTTTGCGGCGGCGGCCTCTACATCCGGCACGGCGACGGAGGTGACGCCCTTTGCGGTCATCACGGACAGGCGCACGCACGTGAAGTACCCGCTGGCGGATTACGGCCTGACGCCGGACGTCGCGATCGTCGACCCGGACCTCGCGATGTCGATGCCCCGCGAGCTCGTGGCCTACACGGGCATGGACGCGCTGACGCACGCGATCGAGGCCTACGTTTCCACCGCGGCCAGCGCGTTTACCGACCCCATGGCGCTTTCGGCCATCGAGCGGGTGATGGACAACCTGCTCTCTTCCTATAAAGAGGGGGACGAGCGCGCGCGGGAGCAGATGCACTACGCACAGTGCCTGGCGGGCATCGCCTTTTCCAACGCGCTGCTGGGCGTCACGCACTCCCTGGCGCACAAGACGGGCGCGCTGTTCGGCATCCCGCACGGCCTGGCAAACGCCATCTATCTGCCCTACGTCATCCGCTTCAATCAGAAGGCCTGCGCCGGGCGCTACGCGCAGATCGCGCGCCGTTTGGGGCTCAAGGGCGATACGGACGAGCGGCTGACGGATTCGCTGTGCGAGGCGGTGGCGGCCTACAGCAACGTGCTCGACCTGCCGGGCTCGCTGGAGGCAGCGGGCGTGGACGAACAAAAGTTTACGGAGTCGCTGGACGACATCGCGCGCCTCGCGGCGGAGGACGCCTGCACCGCGTCGAACCCGCGCAAGGCGGACGCGCGCGACCTTCGGGAAATCCTGCGTCAGGCCTATTCCGGCGCCCGGGCGCGCTGAGCCGCATCAAAATTGGACAGGGGGCCCCGCTTGACATTTCTCCTGCAAGGCATTAAGATTAAACCTGCAATTATATTTTGATGCCGTTGCATTGGAGGAGTTTCATGTATCCGATTCGCAAGGCCGAAAAGCTGGCGGACAAGATCTACCTTATGGACGTAGAGGCGCCGCGCGTGGCGCAAAACTGTCAGCCGGGGCAATTTTTAATCGTCAAGATCGACGCGAAGGGCGAGCGCATCCCGCTGACCGTCTGCGATTACGACAGGGAAAAGGGACTCGTCACCATCGTGTTTCAGACCGTCGGCGCCTCCACGGAGCGCATGGTCCAGATGGGCGTCGGGGACGCCTTCGACACGGTCGTGGGCCCGCTCGGCCGTCCCAGCGAATTGACGCTGGAGGACGAGGAAAGCCTGAAAAAGAAGCGCATTCTCTTCGTGGCGGGCGGCGTGGGCGCGGCCCCGGTGTACCCGCAGGTCAAGTGGCTGCATGCGCGCGGCGTCGCGGCGGACGTGGTCGTCGGCGGGCGCAGCGAGGACCTTCTCATCCTGATGGACGAGATGAAGGCGGTCGCGGGGAACGTATACGCCGCGACCAACGACGGCTCGGCGGGCATGAAGGGTCTCGTGACCGCCGTGGTGCGCGACCTGGTTGAAAATCAGGGCAAGCATTACGACCTGTGCGTGGCCATCGGCCCCATGATCATGATGAAGTTCTGCGCCCAGCTCACCCGCGAGTTGGGCATCCGGACGGTCGTGTCGCTCAACCCCATCATGGTGGACGGCACCGGCATGTGCGGCGCCTGCCGCGTGAGCGTGGGCGGCGAGACGAAGTTCGCCTGCGTGGACGGGCCGGAGTTCGACGGGCACCTCGTCAACTACGACGAGGCCATGAAGCGCCAGCAGATGTACAAGACGGAGGAAGGACGCGCGCTGCTCCGGCTGCGCGAGGGAAAGACGCACCACGGCGGGTGCGGGCATTGCGGAGGTGACGACTGATGGCGAAGACGAGAGTGCCGGTGCGCGAACAGGCGCCCGAGGTGCGCGCGCACAACTTTGAGGAGGTCTGCCTCGGCTACGACGAGGCGGAGGCCGTGACGGAGGCGCAGCGCTGCCTCGGGTGCAAAAAGCCCCAGTGCGTCAGCGGCTGCCCGGTCGGCATCGATATCCCCGGCTTCATCGCGCGCCTGAAGGAAGGCGACGCGAAGGGGGCCAGCCTGGTCATCGCGCGGGATTCCGCGCTGCCTGCGGTGTGCGGCCGCGTCTGCCCGCAGGAGACGCAGTGCGAGGGCAAGTGCATTCTGGGCATCAAGGGCGAGCCGGTCGCCATCGGCAAGCTGGAGCGCTACGCGGCGGACACAGCGCGCCGGTTGGGCGTTCGCCCCGAAGCGCCCGCCGCGAAGAACGGCAAGCGCGTGGCGGTCATCGGCGCGGGCCCGGCGGGGCTGACCTGCGCGGGCGACCTCGCCAAGCTGGGCTACGAGGTCAAGATCTTCGAGGCGCTGCACCAGGCGGGCGGCGTGCTGGTCTACGGCATCCCGGAGTTCCGCCTGCCCAAGACGGAGGTCGTCGCGGCGGAGGTCGAGAACGTCTGCCGTCTGGGCGTGGAGATCGAGACGAACGTCATCATCGGCCGCTCGGTCACCATCGACCAGCTCATCGAGGACGAGGGCTTCGACGCGGTCTTCATCGGCTCCGGCGCGGGCCTGCCCAAGTTCATGGGCATCCCGGGGGAGAACGGCAGCGGCGTGTTTTCCGCCAACGAATACCTGACGCGCGCCAACTTGATGCAGGCGTTTGCGGACGACACCGACACCCCCATCATCACGGGCAAGCGCGTGGCGGTCGTGGGCGGCGGCAACGTGGCGATGGACGCGGCGCGCACTGCCCTGCGGCTGGGCGCGCAGACGCACATCGTGTACCGCCGCAGCGAAAAGGAGCTGCCCGCCCGCGCGGAGGAGGTCCACCACGCGAAGGAAGAGGGCATCATCTTCGATTTGCTCACCAATCCGCGCGAGATCCTGCTGGACGAAAACGGCTGGGTGAAGGGCATGGTCTGCGTCAAGATGGGCCTGGGCGAACCGGACGCGTCCGGACGCCGCCGCCCGGTGGAGATCGAGGGCAGCGAGTTTACGATGGACGTGGACACGGTCATCATGGCGCTGGGTACGTCGCCCAACCCGCTCATCGCCTCGACGACGGAGGGGCTGGAGACGAACAAATGGCGCTGCATCATCGCCGACGAGAAAAACGGCAAGACCACCAAGGAGGGCGTTTACGCGGGCGGCGACGCCGTGACGGGCGCGGCGACGGTTATCCTCGCCATGGGCGCGGGCAAGGCGGCCGCGAAGGGCATTCACGAATACCTGAGCGGCAAATAAGGCACAGAAAGGTCCGCCCTGCGGCAGACCTGCGAACTCTTAAATCCTATTGGGACCGGCATCGTGCAGCGACGCCGGTCTTCTTTTTGTCGCCGAACAGGCAAGATAAAGGGGCTGTCAAGCTAGCGTTTTCTAGCTTGACAGTTTCTTTTTAAGTTATTGCGTATTTTGGGGAAGTTTTTGTTGTAGAATAAGGCGATTAGGCTAACCCTAATAAGCCCCATTGCTTTATTGAGAAAAACAGAGGCGGAACTCGCCGGAAGAAAGATTCGATTTTCACGTTGCTACGAAGCCTTGAGCTGGTGGATAATTAC
>JAEXCG010000082.1 GCA_023402355.1 Bacillota bacterium
GCTTACGGTCGATGTCGACGCGAAGGCCATGGAAGCGGAAGCCTCGGCGGAAATCGCGCCCGAGACGACAGATGAAACGCAAGGCGATAGTGGGACGCCGCAAGAGGATCAGGACATGCCCTGCAGCGAGGCGGAGGACGGCGAAGGCCGTGAAGACGACGAGCGGCAGGCCGAGTGAGGGATGACCCGTGGAAAAATTCAAGCAGATCCTTTCTCAGATTTTTGAACCCGGAACGCCCGCCTCCGTCATCGCTTACGGGCTGGTGGGCGTTCTGGTGGCCGTACTCTTTTTGCTCATCGGCTTTTGGCGCACGCTGCTGATCTGCGTGTGCTTTGCGGTGGGCGCATTCTTGGGCGGCGTGAAGGACAAGCGTGCCTTTATCGGGCGCATTTTAGACCTCTTTCACCGCGACGAGAAGTAAACGTCAGACGGCCGGCTTGGCTGGCCCGGAAATACAAATTGGATCGGAGAAGAAGACATGGCGCGATCTGCGGCCCGCGAGGCGGCGATGCAATTGATTTACGAGCACATGATGGGCGGTTCGGGCGACGAGACGCTCGGCAGCATGATCGAGTTTGTGCCCGATAAGGACGACGCGAAGTACATTCAGTCGGCGACCGAGGGCGTCTTTTCGACGCTGCACGTCGTCGATCACAAAATAGCGGCTTTTTTGCAGGACTGGTCGATAGAGCGCATCGCTCGCGTCGATCTGGCGATCCTGCGCCTGGCCGCCTATGAACTGCTGTACATGGACGACATTCCGGCGGCGGTGACGATCAACGAGGCGGTGGAGCTCTCCCGCCGCTTTTCGACCGAACAGTCGGGCGCGTTCATCAACGGCGTGCTGGGCAACCTGAACCGGCAGTTGGAGAGCGAAAAGTGAAGGCGGTCGTCGGGTTCGATACGAGCTGCTATACTACATCCGTAGCGGCTGTGTCGATGGAGGGCGAGATTTTGTCCTCGCGCCGCCGCCTGCTGCGCGTAGCGCAGGGCGAACGCGGCCTTCAGCAATCGGAGGGCCTTTTTCAGCACGTATCGGCGCTGCACGGGCTTTTGCAGGAGGCGATGCGCGACATTGCGGGCTGTGAAGTGGCCGCGGTTTGCGCGAGCGTTCGTCCCAGACCGGTCGCTGATTCCTACATGCCGGTCTTCCGGGTTGGCGAAAGTCACGCACGTGCGGCCGCGTCGCTGCTGCGCGTGCCTTTTTTTTCGGTCAGCCATCAGGAGGGGCACATCCGCGCCGCACAGGTCGATTCCGGGCTCGCACAGGACGCCTTTTTAGCGCTGCACCTTTCCGGCGGCACGACCGAGCTGCTGCTTTCCCGCCCCGGCGAGCTGCGTCTGCTGGGCGGCTCAATGGACTTGCACGCGGGCCAACTCGTGGATCGCGTGGGCGTTCGGCTGGGGCTTTCCTTTCCGGCAGGGCCTGAAATGGAACGCCTGGCGATGGAGGGAAAATCGCAAGGGCTGCTGAAGGTCAGCATGCGAGGAATGGATTGCTCGCTTTCGGGCGCGGAGACGCAGATGATGCGCCTGATCGACGCGGGGAGCATCGGCGCAAAGGACGCGGCGGCGGAGGTCTTCTCCCTGCTGGCACGCTCGATTTTGCGCATGCTGCTCGCGGCGTCCGAACAGACGGGCCTGCGACATGCGCTGCTGGCGGGGGGCGTGGCTTCTTCGCGGCACCTTCGCGCGTTGCTGCTGGAGCGCGCGGCGAAAAGGAGGCTGCCCTTAAAGCTGTGCTTTGCAAGGCCGGAGCTTGCGGGGGATAACGCGGTGGGCGTGGCCCTGCTCGGCCTTGAACGATGGCAAAAGGAAGAAACGGAGGCGTGAAAATGGCTGCTACGTTGATGGATGGAAAAGCTGTATCCGCAGCGGTTCGGGAAAAGCTTTTGCTGCGCGCGCAGGCATTGCGGGATGCGGGAATTGAGCCGCATCTCGCGGTGGTGCTGGTGGGCGAGGATCCCGCCAGCCAGATCTACGTGCGCAACAAGGAGCGCGGATGCGCAAAGCTGGGCATCCGCTCGACCGTCATCCGCCTGGGGGCGGACTGCACCCAGCAGGAGTTGGAAGACACCGTGCGCGGCCTGAACGAGGATGCGTCCGTACACGGCATTCTGGTGCAGCTTCCGCTGCCGCGCCACCTGAAGGAGGAAACCGTGATTGCACTGATCGACCCGCGCAAGGACGTGGACGGTTTTCACGCGATCAATACGGGCAACCTGATGAACGGGGTGAAGGGCTTCGTCCCCTGCACGCCCAGCGGCGTGATGGAGATGCTGCGCCATTACGACGTTCCGATCAGCGGGCGAAACGCGGTCGTCGTCGGCCGCTCCAACATCGTGGGAAAGCCCATGGCGCTGCTGCTGCTTTCCGAGAACGCGACGGTCACGATCTGCCACTCCCGCACGAAGGATTTGGCGTCCTTCACGCGCGCGGCGGACATTCTCGTGGTGGCGGTGGGCAAGGCCGGATTCATCACCGGCGACATGGTAAAGCCCGGCGCGACCGTCGTGGACGTGGGCATCAACCGGGTGGACGGCAAGGTCGTGGGCGACGTGGACTTCGAGTCGGTGAGCGAGGCGGCGGGTTACCTGACGCCGGTGCCGGGCGGAGTCGGCCAGATGACCATCACCATGCTGCTCAAAAACACCCTGGACGCGGCGCAGGCGCTGGGACGCTGAAACTGAGGGATGGGAGGGGAGCGCGTGCTCGTATCGGTCACACAGCTAAATGAATACGTGCGACGCACGCTCGCCTCCGATCCCATGCTCCGGGGGCTTTCGCTGCGCGGGGAGATCAGCAACTTCAAGCGGCATACCTCCGGGCACCTGTACTTTTCGCTCAAGGACGAGAACGCGCGCATCGCCTGCGTGATGTTTCGCCAGCACGCGTATGGGCTGCGCATACAGCCCCGGGACGGCATGCGCGTCGTGCTGGAAGGCGCGGTGAGCCTTTACACGCAGGGCGGGCAGTATCAGTTCTACGCAGAGAGCATGCGCTCGGACGGCGTGGGCGACCTGTACCTTCGCTTTGAACAGCTCAAAGCCGAACTGGAGCGCGAGGGGCTGTTCGATCCCTCGCTTAAAAAGCCGCTGCCGCTGCTGCCGCAGACGGTGGGCGTCGTGACTTCCCCGACGGGCGCGGCGGTGCGGGACATCGTCAGCGTCGCCTCGCGGCGCAATCCGGGCGTGCACCTGCTGCTCTGCCCGGCCAGCGTGCAGGGCGACGGCGCGGCGGGCGAAATCGTGCGCGCGGTCAGGACGCTGGATCGCCTGCCCGATGTGGACGTCATCATCGTAGGGCGCGGCGGCGGCTCCATCGAGGAGCTTTGGGCCTTTAACGAGGAGGCGGTCGCGCGCGCCATCTTTGCGTGCAAAACCCCGATCGTTTCCGCGGTCGGTCACGAGACGGACTTCACCATCGCGGACTTCGTCGCGGACCTGCGCGCGCCGACCCCCTCCGCAGCGGCGGAGCGGGTCGTCCCGGTGCGGGACGAGCTGCTCTGCGAGGTCGAGGGCTACGCGGCGCTGCTGGAGCAGCGGATCGCCGGGCGACTTCAGGACGCGAAGACGCGCCTTCGCCACGCACAGGCGGTTGTGAACGCCTACAGCCCCAGCCGAGCGCTGACGCAGAAGCAACTGATGCTCGACCACGCAAGGGCGCAGCTCGCCTCGCGTATCGGCCAGCTCCTGGGGATGCAGGCCGCCGCGCTCAAGGGCGCTCGCGGACGGCTGGACGCGCTGAGCCCCACCGGCGTGCTGGATCGGGGCTACGCGTACGTCACGAAGGACGGAAAGCCCGTTCAGGCGCTAAAACGCGGCGACGAGGTGACGCTTCACCTGAAGGCGGGCGAGGCCGAGGCCTCGATCAAGGAATGGAGGGATACGGCATGCCCGTAAAAAAGAAGGCGCCGCTCACGTTTGAAGAGGGGCTTGAAAAGCTGGAAGCGCTCGCGGCGGGCATGGAGGACGGCTCCATGCCGCTGGACAAGGCCCTTGGCGCATACGAAGAGGGCATGAACCTCTACCGGGAGCTTGCCGGCATGCTGGAAAACGCCCGGAAACGGGTGGAGCAGATTCAGGCCGGCGCGAAAGACGAAGCCGAAAAAAAGCCCTTTGAGGTGGAATCATGAATTACGAAGAGCAAAACGCCCGGTATGTGAAGCGGGTGGAAGACGGCCTGCGCGCGCTGCTGCCGCAGACCGAGGCCGAATTTGAGACGGGGCACATTCCGAAGGGGCTGGCCGAGAGCATGCGCTACAGCCTGCTGGCGGGCGGCAAACGGGTGCGGCCCGTGCTGCTGCTTGCGGCGGCAGATTTGCTGGGCGTCGATCCTGCGGAGGCGCTCGTCCCGGCCTGCGCGCTGGAAATGATTCACACGTACTCGCTCATTCACGACGATTTGCCGGGGATGGACGACGACGACACCCGGCGCGGCAGACCGACGAACCACAAGGTTTACGGCGTGGGAGCCGCGACGTTGGCGGGCGACGGGCTTTTAAACTTTGCGTTCGAGTGCATGCTTCAAAACGCGCTTCGCTATCCCATGCACCTCGAAGGGCACGTACGCGCCATCGCAGAGATCGCGTCGCGCGCGGGCGTTACGGGCATGATCGCCGGGCAGAGCATCGACCTGCTCTACGAAAATCGGCAGATGGACGAAAAGGCGCTTTCGTACGTCCACGAGCACAAGACGGCGGACCTGCTGACTGCGCCGCTGCTGGCCGCCTGCTGCATCGCGGAGGCTACGCCGGAGCAGACGCGGGCGCTTGCCTCGTTCGGCCACAGCGTCGGCATCGCCTTTCAGATTCAGGACGACCTGCTGGACGTCGAGGGCGACGCGGCGGCGCTGGGCAAGGCCACGGGCATGGACGCGGCGCGGGGCAAGATGACTTGGCC
>JAEXCG010000154.1 GCA_023402355.1 Bacillota bacterium
TTGACATCCGTCTGTACCGGCGTTATTGTTGTAAGCAAGGCGGCATCGGACAAGCCGCTGCCGCCTCTTTAAATCTTGCTCTATTTTCACCGCTGTTTGGAGTTTACACAGGATTTGGGACGCACCCCGGCCCTTATGCTGGTCTGTGCCCGCCTGCGCCATGTCGCAGGCACCCAGTGGGGCAGCAAGAAATACATGAACATGAAGCATCTGGAGGCCGTCTGTGGGGGCGCTTTCGTTGCTGGCTAACTGAATTCTTTCAAAGACTGCAAACCAATTTGCGTATTATACCTGACACTACCGCCTTTTTTATTTTTACTTTGTTTCCTGGTTTCATCCGTCATTTCAACATAATTTAGCCTACTATTATTTCCTATAGCAAAAAAGCCGTCGCAATTTGCGAATCAACGCAATTTTTTTGTGCTTTTTACCAATTACTGTTGAATTTATATGAAATCATTCCCTATTATTCAGGCTTATCTTCGTTCCTCCTCGTCTATTCTCTTGTAAGAGACGATCAAGCGGGTTAAATGATTCAAAATTCTGTTGCAAATCAGTACTGAACATGTTGACATACTCTCTTGTTATATCCAAAGTACTATGTCCTAATATCTTCTGTAATTTAAATACATCTCCACCGTTTAAAATCCACTTCTTGGAAAACGTATGACGGAAAACATGAATGGAGGTTTTTGCAACCCCTCTCTTGTAATTATAACTTGCTATCGTGCTTTTTACTGCGTCTTTTGTAAGTTTCTCTCCATAGGGATTGCAGAACAGATAATCTTCTGACTGTCCTTTTCTAAATTCCAAATATTCGCGAATCACTTTTCCCAATTCATTCGAAATCGGAATAAACTGTTGCTTTCTGTTTTTCATGTTTCGTAATGTTAACATCATATTTGATAAATCCACATCACCGATACGAGTTTCCACAATCGTTGCTAGTCTTACACCGGTCCTTAATAGGAAATTGACAATTACCCAATTTCGATACTCTGCAAACTCACACTTCTTCGTATTCGGTTTCTTTGTTAGGGCTAACAGTTCATTATCTGTGTAAGTCGGTTTTACTTTTTTCTCGACTTTGAGCAATTTTATTTGAAATGGTTTTATATAGTCCTCTTTCATTCCGTAGTTTAATATTACTCGTATTCCTCGCAGATATGAATTAACCGTAATATCACAGATAGAGTCTTTTTCCAAGAGGTGGCTAACATACCGATTGATAAGATCGCTGTCTATATCATTCGCTAAAATATCTTCCCCTACAAATTCGGTAAAGAACTTATAACAGTAGCCATAATAGGAAATGGTTTCCGTGGAAACGTTGATCGCCCGCCTCGAGGCTATGAACCGTTCGTAAACTTCCTTTAATGTCGCTTGCCCGTCGTTGTGCATGACTATTTTCATCATGCTATGCACCGCCTTTCATTTTATTGTATTCATGATGAAGGCTGTTGCGACCAGAAATGATGCTCCTTGATCCTCTTAAAATCTTCAAATAATCTACTGGGGGACAAGTCATTTTATGTTATTCGCTGGGTTATTTTTGCAAATAAAAAAAATGGACAAACCGTTGTTTTACAAACAGTTTGTCCACTTTGATTATTATTATGGTGCGCCCTGAGGGAGTCGAACCCCCAACCTTTAGATCCGTAGTAAAAAGGACCTCCCTACTTATAGGAGGCCCCTCTACTTGGTGCGGGAAACAGGACTTGAACCTGCATGAAATTGCTTTCACTAGAACCTGAATCTAGCGCGTCTGCCAATTCCGCCATTCCCGCACGCCTGTTTTAGGAACGTGCTATATTATAGCATTGATTTCGCGCATTGTAAAGAATTTTTTGCGAATTAGAGAGAAACGGCGTACATAAAACGTTCAGGCTCGTGTTAAGATAAAAGACAAAGGACTGTGAGGAGGATGTATATGGAGAAAAAGCTGCGGTTTTACCGGTGTGAGGAATGCGGGCATATGGTCGTCTCCGTGGATACGACGGAGCACCCGCTCAGTTGTTGCGGTGAAAAGCTCAAGGAAGTGACGGCGCTGGAGCACGACGGCGCGGTGGAAAAGCATCTGCCGGTCGTGGAGCGTGAGGCGGACGCGGTCAAGGTGCAGGTGGGCTCGGCGATTCACCCGATGACGCCGGAGCACCATATCGAGTTTATTCTCCTGGAAACGGACCGGGGCTTTACGATGCGCCGTCTGTCCCTGGACGAGGAGCCGGTCGTGCGCTTCGCGCTCAGCGAGAAGGAACGCCCCGTCTGCGCTTATGAATACTGCAACCTGCACGGCCTTTGGCGGACGGCCATCGACTGAACCGCCCGCGGCGAGACCCATTTAAGTAAACCTGATAAAAGGCGGCAAGGCGGCGGAAGCCGCCTTCAGACTGTCGAGAAACCCATCGCAGATAGAGAAACCAAAAGCCGTCTGCAAGACTGCAATCGTATCGCCCGGCTTCGCCCGCTGCGCCCAGCGCTATGCGCTGGGTACGGCCCTGCGGAGCGCTTCGCGCTGTCCTCGCGCCTAGTCGCTTTGCTCCCTTCGTAGGCGGGGCTTTTTCCGCAGCAAAACGCAGTTTTGCGGAGTGAAAAAATCACCCGTAATCTCGACAAAGCGGCGTATGCCACTTTGTCGATACGCTGAGGCGGCGAAGGCGGCGGAAGCCGCCTTTTTAAATTGCGGCGCGCATTCGTTGACAGCGACAACCGCGCGTGCTATGCTGTGCCCAGAAATCAAACGTCAGGAGGGATTGCATGGACAAACAGGACAGGCACGCTTCGGGGGGACGGACCGTTCTTTCCGTCCTGGAGACGCTGGATACCGTCACCGGGGAGAGGAACGTCCTTTGCGAGAAGGAAGGGCGAATCGAAGCGCCGAACTGGACGCGGGACGGCAGGCTCGCCTATAACGCCGGCGGCTCCATCTGGCTCTACGATCTGGCGCAGGGGACGCATGAACGCCTCGCGTCCGGCTTCGTCGACCGCTGCAACAACGACCACGTGCTGTCGCCGGACGGCACGAGGATCGCCGTCAGCCATCACACGGCGGAGGATGGACGCTCCCGCGTCTACATTCTGCCGCTATGCGGCGGCACGCCCGTGCTCATCACGCCGATGGGCCCCAGCTATCTGCACGGCTGGTCGCCGGATGGAAAGACGCTCGCCTATTGTGCGGAGCGCGGCGGGGAGTACGACGTCTACACCATCCCCGTGGACGGCGGCGTGGAAACGCGGCTGACGGACGCGCCGGGCCTGAACGACGGCCCGGAATACGCGCCGGACGGCAGGCAAATCTGGTTCAACTCCGTGCGCACGGGGCTCATGCAGGTATTTCGGATGGACGCGGACGGGTCCAATCAGACGCAGATGACGTTCGACGAGGACGCGAACAGTTGGTTTCCGCACGTCTCGCCGGACGGCAGGCAGGTCGTCTACATCGCCTACCGCAAGGGCGACGTGCGCCCGGGCGACCACCCGGCGGACAAGGACGTGGAGCTGCGGATGATTCCCGCGGAGGGCGGGAAGCCCCGGACATTGGCCCGGTTGCTCGGCGGTCAGGGCACGCTGAACGTCAATTCCTGGGCGCCGGACAGCCGGCATATCGCGTTTGTCAGTTACCGGTAAAGGGACAAAACTCGGGCCGCCGACTTATTCCGCGAGGAGCGCTTGCGCGCAAAGCGGAAGGCCGGCGGTCTTTTCATCCGGAGCGGCGTCTGCTGGTTTCACATGCCGAACACAGACCCTCGAAATCAGTTGCGTCCGGCCGCCGCCGTTGCTATAATGGAGGCAAATCAGCGGGCGCCGGGGCGATCTTGCGGCGCCCGCAAGAAAGGTGAACCCTGCATATGAAAATTTCACATCTTCGGACGGATCACCTGACGTCGCCGCTCGGCACGCGGCTCATTGCGCCGAGCCTTTCCTACGTCGTGGAGGAATCGACCGGAAAGCGCCAGTTGGCCGCGCGCATCGAGATCAGCGACGCGCCGGGTTTTGAAAGGCTCCTGTTCGACAGCGGACGTTCCGAGGACATCTCCCCGCTGGGCTTCGTGCCGCCCCTCGCACTCGCCCCGCGCACGCGCTACTATTGGCGCGTGAGCGTCTGGGCGGACGACGGGGACTTTGGTGTCAGCGAAACCGCGCACTTTGAGACCGGCAAGCGGGACGAGCCGTGGCAGGCCGCCTGGATCTGCGCGCCGTTTGAAAGGAACGTGCACCCGGTTCTGCTGCGCCGCTTCGAGCTTGCGCAGCGTCCGGAAAGCGCGCGCGTCTACATGACGGGCGTGGGCCTGTACGAGCTGTACGTCAACGGCGAAAAGGCGGGCGACGAATACCTCGCGCCGTTTTACACGGACTACGAAAAGTGGATTCAGGTGCAGACCTACGACGTGACGGCGTTGCTCAGGGCGGGCGAAAACGAGCTGCGCGTGATGCTCGGCAACGGCTGGTACAAGGGGCGCATCGGCTTTGACGGCGGCAGGACGGACGTGTACGGCGACACCCTGCAGGCGATCTGCGAGCTGCACGCGAGCCTGCCGGACGGGGAATACGTGCTGGGTTCGGACGAACGATGGCAGTGCCGTCCCTCTCCTGTGCTGGAGAGCAGCATCTACGACGGCGAGACGTACGACGCGCGCCTGGAAACGGTGGAGGCGCTGCGGCCCGCCGTCCGTGCGGATGCGCCGGAGGGGAAGCTGTGCGACCGCATGAGCCCGCCGCTTCGCATCTGCGACCGAAGAAAGCCGCATCGCCTGCTGCGCACGCCCAAGGACGAGTGGGTGCTCGACTTCGGTCAGGTGATGACCGGTTGGGTGGAGTTTGAAGTCGACCTGCCTGCGGGCGCCGCGGTCAAGCTGGAGTACGGCGAGCTGCTGCAAAACGACTGCTTTTACCAGGAAAACCTGCGCACGGCAAAGCAGGCCTACGAATTCGTATCCCGAGGAAAACCCGAGCACGCGCGCCCGCACTTCACGTTCTACGGCTTCCGCTTCGTCCGCGTGACGGGCTTGGAGGAAGTGCGCCCGGAGGACTTTACCGCCTGCGTGCTGCACTCGGATCTGGAGAGGACCGGCTTTGTCGAGACGTCGAACGAGAAGGTCAACCGTCTCATCCAAAACGCGTATTGGGGGCAGATCGGCAACTTCGTGGACGTGCCGACGGACTGCCCGCAGCGCGACGAGCGCATGGGCTGGACGGGCGACGCGCAGGTGTTCGCGCCGACCGCGAGCTTCAACCAGTACACCCCGGCGTTTTACGCGAAGTTTTTGCAGGACATGGTGCTGGAGCAGCGGGAGCTGAACGGCTCGGTGCCGTTCGTCGTGCCGGACGTCATCAGCAGGCTGCGGCGCGTGATGGACAGGGCGACCGCCTTCTCGAGCGACCACGGTTCCTGCGCATGGGGAGACGCGGCGGTGCTGATTCCCTGGACGCTCTATACGTTCTTCGGCGACCGCGAGCTGCTGGCGCGCCAGTTTGAGAACATGACGCGCTGGGTGGAGTACATCTACGATCAGGACGAACGGCTGTGCGGCGGTTCCCGCCTGTGGGCCTGCGGCTTCCACTTCGCAGACTGGCTGGCGCTGGACAACCCCGACAAGAGCACGAGCTTTGGGGGGACCGATCCCTACTTCGTGGCTTCGGCCTACTACTACTATTCTGCGCACATCACGGCGCAGGCGGCGGCCGTGCTGGGGCGGCAGGAGGAGCGCGAGCGCTACGAGAAGCTGGCGCAGGAGGTCAGGCGCGCGCTGCAAAGGGAGTACTTCACCCAGACCGGGCGCATCGCCGTGCCCACGCAGACCGCGCTCGTGATGGCGCTGTTCATGGATTTTGCCCCGGAGGAGCACCGCGAGCGCCTGATCGCCGACCTGCGGGCGCGGCTGGAGGCGCGGGACATGCATCTGGACACGGGGTTCGTGGGCACGTACTACCTGCTGCGCGCGCTCACGAAGTGCGGCCTGTCGGACTGCGCGTACACGCTGCTGCTGAAGGAGGACTACCCGAGCTGGCTGTACGAGGTGAACATGGGCGCGACGACCGTGTGGGAGCGGTGGAACTCCGTGCTCCCCAGCGGGCTGGTCAGCGACACGGGCATGAACAGCATGAACCACTACGCCTACGGCTCGGTGGTCGAGTGGATGTACCGGTGCATGTGCGGGCTGAATCCCGACGCGCCGGGCTTCAAGCGGGCGGTGATCGAGCCGCACAGCGACGGGCGCTTCGCTTACGTCAAGGCGGTCTACGATTCGGCCTCGGGCCGCTACGAATGCGGCTGGCGCCAGACGGCGCAGGGCGTGCTGTACAGCGTGCGCGTGCCGTTTGGCGCGCAGGCGCGCTTCGTACCGGAGGCGCCGGACGCGCGCCTTTGGATCGGCGGCATGGAGGCGGAACTGGTGGACGGCGCGCTGCCCCTCGGTCCGGGCGAGTGGGAAATCCTCTGGAAGAAATAAAGCTGCCTTTTGACGGCGGGAGCGTGGTCTCCCGCCTCAGCGTGTCGAGAAAGTGGCATACGCCACTTTCTCGAGTTTACGGGAGATTTTTCCCTCCGCAAAACTGCGTTTTGCTACGGAAAAATCCCCGCCCGCCCGGCAAAGCCGGGCGATACGATTGCAGTCTTGCAGACGGCTTTTGGTTTGTCTGTCTTTGATGGGTTTATCGACGATCTGCGGCGGGAGCGTGGTCTCCCGCCTTTTTTGTGTGTATACCGCCCGGATGGATTGACATTTATAAATACACGGCGGTATACTGAAACCATCTTTGATTTTCGTGGAGGATGGAGCGATGCGAAGGATCCTTTCGTACCTCCGGCCCTACGTCGGCGGAATGGTGCTCGGGCTCGTCATCAAGTTTATCGGCACGATCATGGACCTGCTCCTGCCCTGGATATTGGCCCATATGATCGACGACGTAGTGCCCACGGGCGAGCGGCAGGCCATCTATCTATGGGGGCTTGCGATGCTCGGCAGTTCGGCCGTCGCCGTGATCGGCAACATCGCCGCCAACCGCATGGCCTCCCGCGTATCGCGAGACGCCACGCGCGCCATCCGGCGCGACCTGTTTGCGAAGGTTTCCTGCCTTTCGAGCCGGCAGATGGACGCGTTCACCGCGCCGAGCCTGATTTCCCGCCTGACGAGCGACACGTACAACATGAACGCCTTTCTGGGGCGCATTCAACGCCTCGGCGTGCGCGCGCCGATCCTGCTGCTCGGCGGGGTGACGGTGACGCTGATGCTGGACGTGCACCTGAGCCTCGTGCTGCTTTCGACCCTGCCGCTGCTCGCCGTGGGCATCATCCTCATCTCCCGAAAGGGCATTCCGCTCTACGGTGAGCTGCGGGAGGCGGGGGACCGCATGGTGCGCGTCGTGCGCGACAACGTGACGGGCATCCGGGTCATCAAGGCGCTTTCCCGTACGGAATACGAAAAGCGTCGCTTCGGCGGCATCAACGCGGAGGTGTCGGATAAGGAAACGCACGCCTCTTCGGTCATGGCGGCGACGAACCCGCTGATGAACCTCCTGCTGAACCTGGGGCTGACCGGCGTCATCGTCGCGGGCGCGTTTCTGGTGCAGGAAGGCCGCACGGAGCCCGGCAAGATCATCGCCTTTCTGACGTACTTTACGATCATCCTCAACGCCCTGCTCTCGGTCAACCGCATGTTCGTGCTCTATTCGCAGGCCAGCGCATCCGCCGCGCGCATTCAGGAGGTGCTGGACGCGCCGGAGGAGGAGGAAACGCCCACGGAGGACGTGGTCGAGACGGACGACCACATCCGCTTCGAGGACGTCAGCTTTTCCTACAGCGGGCAGGGCAGGGCCCTGTCGCACGTCACCTTTTCGCTGCGCCGCGGCCAGACGCTCGGCATCATGGGCGCGACGGGCAGCGGCAAGACGACGCTCGTGCAGCTGCTGCAGCGCTTTTACCCCGTGGACGAGGGGCGCATCCGCATCGGCGGGCGCGACATCCGCGGCATCCCGCAGGGGGAGCTGCACCGCATGTTCGGCGTGGCGTTTCAAAGCGACGCGTTCTTCGCGGACACGATCCTGGAGAACATCGACCTGGGGCGCGGTCTTTCCCGCGGGCAGATCGAGCGCGCGGCCAGGTGCGCGCAGGCGGCGCCCTTCATCGAAGCCTTTGAGGACGGCTATGCCCATCCGCTGACGGCGAAGGGCACGAACCTTTCCGGTGGGCAGCGCCAGCGCCTGCTCATCGCGCGCGCGCTGGCGGGCGATCCGGAAATCCTGATCCTGGACGACTCCAGCAGCGCGCTCGATTACCGGACGGACGCGGCCATGCGAAAGGCCCTGCGCGCGCATTATCCGGATACGACGACGATCCTGATCGCGCAGCGGGTTTCGAGCGTGCGCCGCGCGGACGTCATCCTGGTGCTCGAGGAGGGCGAGGTGCTCGGCATCGGCACGCACGAGGAGCTGATGCGCTCGTGCGCGGCCTATCGGGAGACGGCGATCATTCAGATGGGGGGCGAGGACGATGCCGCAGCCCAGGGGTAATCTGGAGCGCCCGAAGGACCGGCGGGGCGTGATCCTGCGCCTGACGCGGTACCTGCTGCGCTACAAGGGGATGATCGTGCTGGCGATGACGCTGACGATTTCCAGCAACCTCTTCCAGCTCGTCGGGCCGACGCTGTGCGGGCTCGCGATCGACGCGGTGGAGCCCGGCCCCGGGCGCGTCGACTTCGCGCGCGTGTTCACCTATGCCGGGTGGATGATCGCGTTCTACGCAGCCTCCGCGCTGCTGTCCTACGCGCTGTCCATCCTGATGATCCGCATCAGCCAGCGGATCACGCGGCAGATGCGAAAGGACGTCTACGACAAGCTGATGGAGCTGCCCATCGCCTACTTCGACCGCACGCAGACGGGCGACATCCTCAGCCGTGTCTCCTACGACATCGATACGGTGAACGCCTCGCTTTCCAGCGACCTCGTGCAGATTCTCACCAGCGTGATTACCGTCGTGGGCGCGCTCGTCATGATGGTGCGCCTGTCGCCAGTGCTGGTGCTCGTCTTTTGCGTGACGGTGCCCGCCTCCGTGCTGCTCACGCGCTACATGACGCGCAAGGTGCGTCCGCTGTTCCGGCGGCGCAGCGCGAGCTTGGGCGAGCTCAACGGCTTTGTGGAGGAAATGGTATCCGGCCAGCGTACGCTGCGCGCTTACCGGCGAGAGGCGTACGTGCAGCGGCAGTTCGCGGAAAAGAACGAGGATGCCGTGCAGTCCTACTACCGCGCGGAGTATTACGGCAGCATGACGGGCCCCTGCGTCAACCTCATCAACAACATCTCGCTCTCGCTCATCAGCGTCATGGGCGCGCTGCTGTACCTCGCGGGCGGCATTACGCTGGGCAACGTCTCCTCCTTCGTGCTCTACTCGCGCAAGTTTTCCGGCCCGATCAACGAGGCGGCGAACATTTTGAGCGAGCTGCAGAGCGCCTGCGCGGCGGCCGAGCGGGTATTCCGCCTGCTGGACGAAGCGCCGGAGGCGGCGGACAGCCCCGACGCCCTGCCGCTTGCCTGTGGGGCGGGAGAGGTTCGCATCACGGACCTCTCGTTCGGCTATGAGCGCGACCGGGTGATTTTAGAGAACGTGAGCCTCGTCGCGCGCCCCGGCAGCCTGGTGGCGATCGTGGGCCCGACGGGCGCTGGCAAGACGACGCTCATCAACCTGCTGATGCGCTTTTACGACCCGCAGGCCGGCTCCATCGAGATCGACGGTCAGGACACGCTGCGCGTCACGCGAAGCAGCCTGCGCGGGTCGTTCGCGATGGTGCTTCAGGATACCTGGCTCTTTGGCGGCACGATTTACGAGAACATCGCCTACGGCGCGGGCAGCGCGACGCGCGAGCAGGTCGTCGCGGCGGCGAAGGCGGCCCACATCCACGGGGCGATCATGCAGCTTCCGGAGGGCTACGACACGGTGCTGCGCGAGGACGGCGCGAACATCTCCAAGGGGCAAAAGCAGCTTCTGACCATCGCGCGGGCGATGCTGCAAAGCGCGCATATGCTGATCTTGGATGAGGCGACCTCCAACGTCGATACGCGAACCGAGCTGCACATTCAAGCGGCCATGCGCAGCCTCATGCGGGACAAGACCTGCTTCGTCATCGCCCACAGGCTTTCGACGATCACGAGCGCGGACGTCATTCTGGTCGTCCGAGACGGCAACATCGTGGAGCAGGGCTCGCACGCGGAGCTGATGCAAAAGGGCGGATTCTACTCGGAACTGTATCGCGCGCAGTTTGAATGACGGGGAAGCCTGGCGAACAGAAACGTCCTCCCGCAGAGCGCTGCATGAACGCTGCGGGAGGACGTTTTGCGTGATGCTGTGTAAAGACGGTCAGATTTCGCGGGCGTCGACGATTCGGTCGCAGCCGTTGAAGCGCGAGAAGCGCCTTAGGCACCCCTCCACCGCCGAGGCGAGCTTTTTCGTCCGCCTGACGCCGTCCTCAAGCCAGACATTTTTGACGATCAGCGTCTGCGACCTGCGATCCGCCGCGGCCTCCACGCGCCCGACAAAGCGCTCGCCGAAGAGCAGGGGGAGGACGTAAAACCCGTACTTCCGCTTTTCCGCCGGGGTGTAGATTTCCCAGGTGTAGTCAAAGCCGAACAGCGAACGAATGAGCCTGCGGTCCCAGAGGAGGCAGTCCAGCGGGGCGATCAGCTCGCAGCGGGGCCTATGCGGTTCGCCCGTCAGCACGGTTTTTAAAAGCGCCTCGTCCGTCGCGCGGCAATACAGCGGCTGGAGCAGGCCGTCCACGCCGACCTCCAGAATGCTCCCTTCCGAGAGCAGGGCGTCAAAGGCGGCGCGCCGCTGCGCGCTTTTCAGCCCCCAGATGTTCAGCCATGCGTCGGAGGGGCGATTCCAAAGCAGGCCTACCGCTCCGATGCGCCGGAGGACGCGCCATTTCTGGTGTTCCGCCTCGTCGCTCAGCGGGTCCGGCGCGCGCAGCACCTCCGCCGGGAGGTGCCTTTCCGCCAGGTCGTAATACTTGCGCGTGCCCTTCTTGTGATGGATGACGAGATCGCCGGTGGAATACATCTGTTCCAGCACCGAGCGCGCAAGGTTGGTGCCGCCGCTCCAGTGGATGGCCGAGTGCCAGAAGAAATCGCCGTCGAGGGTGAGATCGTCCGAACAGAGCGGGCCGCTTTGCTCGATCGCCGCGCGCACCTGACGGGTGAGCGCCTGCATCTGCGGGTAGCTCTCGCCGTGCAGGCGCGCGGCAGCACGATAGCGTTCAAAGTACGGCCAATCCTCGACCGGGAAGATGGCGAGGTTTTTGTCCGGATAGTCCACGAGGCGGCGCTCGACGTACAGGAGCTGATAGAGGTCGTCCTTTTGAAATCCCTTTACGCGGGACTGGAGGACGAGCTCCGCGTTTTTTCCGCAGGCGTCCACGGGGTCGAACTGAATGCAGCCCGCCTGCCGGATGAAGTCGAGCGCGCCCTGCTTGCCCGTGAAACGATGCGGGCCGAGCAGGCCGTGCTTGAGCAGCAGGAACTGCCTTGCCTGAACGTCGGTCAGTCTCACCATACATGCCCTCCGGACGGTTAAAGGTAGGTCGGGTGTGCCGGAACGAGGTTTATGCGCCCGAACAGGCGCGGTTCTTGCCCTCTTTCTTGGCGCGGTAGAGCAGGCTGTCCGCCGAGGCGACGGCTTCGGCGAGCGGCTGATCCGGGGATAGAGCGTACGCGCCGACGCTGATGGAGAGCGGCAGGCCGTCCGGGCGGCGCACGCGCCCGCGGATCGCGTCGCACAGCGCCTGAGCGCGCTGCGGCAGGGCGCTTGCCTCTGTCGCGGGCAGCAGGACGAGGAACTCGTCGCCGCCGTAGCGGCAGGCGACGCCGTCCCCGGCCCAGTCGCGCAGCGCGTCGCCGACCGCGCGCAGCACCTGGTCGCCGCCCTCGTGCCCGCAGGCGTCGTTGATCTGCTTGAACTCGTCGATGTCCAGCAGCAGCACCGCCGCCTGCCCGCCGCAGCGCGCGCGAAGGTCCGCTTCGTGGCGGAAGAGGCCCGCGCGGTTGTGAATGCCCGTCAGCGGGTCGGTCAGGCTGGTGAGGACCGCGTTCTGGTATTGGTCGATGATGTGCAGCGCGATGCCCAGGCTGGAACAGAGGGTCTCCACGGCGTCCTGGTGCTCCTGCTCGTAAAAGGCGGTCACGTGATGATAGAGGTAGAGCATGCCCAGCACCTGTGCCTGATAGCGTATGGGGACGAGCAGGATGGAGCCTGCGGCGGGCACGCCGGTTCCGGGGAGCGGCGGCAGCGCGTCCCGCTGCGCGGAGACGTCCGCCATCTTGAGCGGCGCGCTTTGCGCGAGGCACTGAACGACTGTTCCATACCGGTCCCAGGGCTCGCGTTCCGCTTCGCGCCCGCCGCTGAGCTGTTCCACCGGATAAAACCGGCCCTTCCGCTCGTCCCGCACCGCGAGATCCAACGCGTCAAAGGGGCAGATTTCCCCGAGCTCCTCCACAAGGCACGCGCGCACGCCCGCGTAGTCGAGACACGCGGTGATCCGCTGCCCCAGCGTGGACAGCCTGCGGATGCGCCGGTAGAGCGCGGCGCTCGCGCGGTTGAAGGCGTTGCGCCCGCACGCCTCGTCCTCAAAGGCGAAGATTTCGTCCGCCAGGGACATCGCGTGCCGGTGCATGTCGTCCAGCATGCGGTAGTAGGTATGGGCCTTTTCGGGCTTGCCCCAGCGGCTGTACAGGTGAGCCGCCTCGCGCACGAGGTCGTATTGGCTCATCATCGCGGCGCCGCCGCTTTCGATCACCTGTAAAAAGACGTTTTCGGCCTCTTCAAAGCGTCCGTGAAATACGTGATACTGCGCGATGGCAAAACCGGCGTTTCGCTGGTCGAAGCTTTCATCCCCGTCGAAAGGGTTTTGGCGGATCATGCGCGCATACCATTCGTCCAGCGCGTTTCCATCGCCGCGCACGTAGGCGATGCGCATGAGGCCGGGATAGATCTGCCAGGGGAAGATGTCGCTGTGCCGCTCTACCAGCTTTTGAAACAGCGCCTCCGCCTCGTCCAGCCGGCCGTTTTGAACGAGCGCGTCCGCGTAGCGAAACTGGGTGACCACGCGGGTGACGGACGGGAGCATCGAAAGGTACTCCATGCTCAATTCTAATTGACGCAGCGCCTTTTTGTGCAGGCCGATCTCCGAGAGAAACGCCGCCGTGTTGTTGAGCAGCGCGCAGTAGGTGCGCGCGTTGTGCTCGGGGTCGACGAGGGTGATGCCCTCGGCGGCGTTTCGATAGGCGGCGATGTAGTCGTGGCGCAGGCTGTAGCCGAGCACGGCGTTGTTGAGGATGGAAAGATACGCGGGCGTATGCTCGTAGCCCGGCACGGCGGCGATGACGCGGCGCGCCTGCTCGTTTGCGTCCATGGCCGCGTCGAGCTCGGAGACGTACAAAAACCAAAAGCGCATGATGAGCGACACGGCGAGCGCATAGACGTACCCGCGCCTGCGCGCGATTTCCTCGACGCGGTCCACATACGAAAGGCCCAGCGCGGGGTGCGCCACGTTGGTCAGCACGAACTGACGGATGGACTCCGACGCCTGCTCGTCCGTTTCAAGCTGGCGCAGGAGCGTTTCGGAGGCCTCCCGGAGCGTCTGGTCCTCGCCGGGCTGCGCGCCGCCGCGCGTCGTTTCTTCATCGGGCACCGGGATCACCGTCCTTTTGCCTGCCGCGGCAGACCGCCTTCGAATTTAGTAAAAGTCAATAAATGATTATACCATCCATACGTCCGCATTTCAAGCAAAACGAGGGGGCGCGGCGGGAATGGGGAAAAGAAAAGGATTGACAGACGCGCGGCGGAATGGTATAAACAGGGTAGAAAAGTGAATATCGGACGATGGAAATGGGGAGAGACCGCCCAGGCGGCGCCGAAGGGGAAGCGCAACAAACTCTCAGGCAAAAAGACCCGTTCCGGACGAAACTCTGGAAAGCAGCGATGCACCGAAGAAGCAACCCGGCGCTCGTCGGGGAATCTTTCAGGTAACAAAACAGAGGCGTACGACTTCTATGTCGTGCGCCTCTTTTGTACGGTTGGAAGGGTCGAATTGACAAAAACAAAACGAACGGAGGGTGAATCCATGGAACGCAAAACGCCTCTATACGCATGCCACGAGCGCGCGGGAGGCAAAATCGTCCCTTTTGCGGGGTATTTACTGCCGGTGCAGTACAAGACGGGGGTCATCGCGGAGCACATGGCGGTGCGCACTTCCTGCGGGCTTTTCGACGTGTCGCACATGGGCGAGGTCGTCTTCAAGGGCGCGGACGCGCTTTCTACTTTGCAGCGCCTCTTCACCAACGACATGAGCGGCATGCAAAACGGACGCGTGCGCTACAGCCCGATGTGCAACGAAGCGGGCGGGGTGGTGGACGACCTGATCGCCTACAAGCTGGCGGACGCCTGCTACCTCGTGGTGGTCAACGCGGCCAACCGGGAAAAGGACGTCGCCTGGATGCGCGCGCACCTGCAAGGGGACGTCACGCTGACGGACGTCTCGGACGGCGTGGCCCAGCTCGCCCTGCAGGGACCGAAGGCGCGGGACATCCTCTCCCGCCTGACGGAGGCGGAAAACATCCCGACGAAGTACTACAGCTTCGTGCCCAAGAAGAACGTGGCGGGCGTTCCCTGCCTGATTTCAAAGACCGGGTACACCGGCGAGGACGGCTTTGAGCTGTACTGCGCGAACGAGGATGCGCCCGGGCTTTGGGACGCGCTGCTTGAGGCAGGCGCGGCGGACGGGCTCATCCCCTGCGGGCTGGGCGCGCGCGATACGCTCCGGCTGGAGGCCGCGATGCCCCTGTACGGGCACGAGATGGACGACGGGATCACCCCTTTGGAGACGGGCCTTTCCGCGTTCGTGAAGCTCGACAAGGACGCGCCCTTCATCGGACGCGAAGCGCTGCTTCAAAAGGGCGCGCCGCAGCGCATGCGCGTGGGCATCCGGATGACGGGACGCGGCATCGCGCGCGAGCACTGCGCCGTATACTGCGAAGGAGAGCAGGTCGGCGAGACGACGTCGGGCACGCATTGCCCGTACTTGCAGCAGGCGGTCGCCATGGCGCTCTTGAAGGTCGAATGCGGCGCGCCGGGCACGAAGGTCGAGGTGGACGTGCGCGGCCGGCGCATCGAGGCGGAGGTCGTTCCGCTGCCGTTTTACAAAAAGCCGAAGAAGGCGTAACGATAAAACCGCGATGAAAAAAGGAGGATACATCCATGAACATTCCGTCTGAACTTCGCTACACCAGGTCCCACGAGTGGGTTCGCGCGCTGCCCAATCACGTCGTCGAAATCGGCCTGACCGACCACGCGCAGGAGGCGCTGGGCGATCTGGTCTTCGTGAACCTGCCGCAGGAGGGCGACGAGGTCGCCGCGGGCGAGACGCTCGCGGACGTGGAGTCGGTCAAGGCCGTCAGCGACGTGTACAGCCCCGTGAGCGGCCGGGTGGTCGCGGTGAACGAGGAGCTGCTCGACGCGCCGCAGCGCATCAACGAGGACGCTTACGCCGCGTGGATGGTTCGCGTGGAGCTCTCGGCCGAGCCGGAGGAGCTTTTGAGCGCGGAGGAATACGAAAAGGCCGTCGAGGAGGAAGCATAATATGGGCAGTTACGTTCCCGGCAGCGCGCGGGAGCGGGAGGAGATGCTGCACGCCATCGGCCTTGCGCAGATGACCGATCTGTACAGGGA
>JAEXCG010000199.1 GCA_023402355.1 Bacillota bacterium
AAGAAGCGGCTGCAAATCCTCCGCCGCTTCGATTTCCTCCACCGTATGGGCGTCTCCGATGTCAAAAACGCCCGTCCGCTCGCGCAGCAGGTAGCCCATGTGCGCCCCGCAGCCGAGCGCCCTGCCGATATCGCTGCAAAGGGTTCTGATGTACGTCCCCCGTCCGCAGCGCACGCGCAGCAGAAACGACCCGTCCTGCAATCGCTCCAAGACGTTGATCTCATGAATCTGCGCGGACCGCGCGGCGATTTCTACGCTCTGACCGGCGCGCGCCAGGTCGCACAGCTTCCGCCCGCCCACCTTCAGCGCCGAATATATCGGCGGGATTTGCATAATCGTACCCAGAAAATCCGGCAGCACGGATTCGAGCTGCGCTGTAGAAATCCGTCCTTCCGACCGGCTGAGCACCTTCCCATAGGCGTCCTGCGTGTCGGTCTCGATTCCCATCTTCAACTGTGCGACGTATACCTTTTCCTTCTCGACCAGATAATCAAAAAGCCGCGTGGCCTTGCCGACCATGATTGGCAGCACGCCGCAGGCCTCCGGGTCCAGCGTCCCGGCGTGACCCACCTTCGCGCCGCGCGGAAGGCGTCTTCTGACGAGGACGACCGCGTCGCTCGAGGTCATGCCCGGCGGCTTGAGCACGCAAAGAAATCCGTTCACGGCCTCACCCCACGTCGATGGCGGACAGCATGGCCTTAACCGCGCTTTCCATCGGCCCGGCAAGCGTGCAGCCCGCCGCCAGAATATGGCCGCCGCCGCCGAAACCCTTGCAGATTTTCGCCACGTCGTACGGCGGCTTGCTGCGCAGGGAGAACTTGATTCCATCCGCCTTTTCGCGCGCTAAAAAGGCGACCTGCACGCCCTGCGTCTCGATGGCAAAACTGATGATCCCCTCGCTCATGTCTTCGCTCGCACCGCAGCGCTCAAAGTCGGCGGCGTGCAGCGTCATATAGGCGATGCGGCCCTCCTGCTCGAATTGGAGCGAGCCCAGCGCGCAGGCCATGAGCTCGGTCTTCGCGCGCGGCTTTTCGCGATAGAGCCGTTCCGTGATGACCGCCACGTCGATTCCGGTTTCCACACATTCGGCCGCCGCGCGCATCGCCTGCGCATTGGTGTTCGCGAACTGAAAGTGTCCGGTATCCGTGGACAGCGCCACGTACAGGCAGCGCGCGATCTCCTGGGTCAGCGGAACGTTCAGCGCGTGGATCAGCAAAAGCGCCATCGCGCCCGTCGCGGAGGCCTCCGCGTCGATCCAGCTTACCTGCCCAAAGCGCGTATTGGTCCCGTGGTGGTCGATCAGCAGCCTTTGGGGAACGCCGAAAAAGAGCGGCGCGCAGCTCCCCATGCGCCCCTCGTCCGAAACGTCCACCGCCATGGCGAGGTCGTACGGCTTATCCTGCACCGCCTCCGGGCGCAGCACTTCCTCCGCCCCCGGCAGGTGTCTGTAGAGCCTCGGCACCGGGTCCTCGCACACCACGTCCGCCGCCTTTTCAAGGGATAAAAAAGCCAGACGCAGCGCAAGCGCCGAGCCCAGCGTATCGCCGTCCGGCGATACGTGGGCGATCAGCAGGATGCGCTGTGCCTGTCTTAGCTGTTGCAACATTCTATCAGGAATCGGCATCTTCCGTCCCCTTTTCCTCTGCGATGACATGATCGATCAGGCTGGCAATATGCACGCCGTATTCGATGTTTGTGTCGAGTTCAAAGAGCAGCTCGGGCGTATATCGAATCTGAATGCGCTTCCCGATTCCGCGGCGCACAAAGCCCGCCGCCTTCTTGAGCGCGGCCATCATCGGCGCGCGGTTTTCCGGCTCCATGATGCTGACATACACCTTGGCGTAGCGCAGGTCGCGCGTCACGTCCACGTGCGTGATGCTGAACGTACCCGCAATGCGCGGGTCGTTCAGATCCTCACGTATGATGTGGTCGATTTCCCTGCGCATCTCTTCCGCGATGCGATCCGTCCGTTCAAACTGAAATGGCATGGTCTCTCCTCATTTCGCAGAAGGCTCAGCGGGCGACTTCCTCCATGATGAAGCACTCGATGACGTCGCCTTCCTTGATGTCGTTGAACTTCTCCAGGCCGATGCCGCATTCGTAACCGGAGGCGACCTCCTTCGCGTCGTCCTTGAAGCGCTTCAGGGAATCCAGCTTGCCCTCGAAGACGACGACGTTGTCGCGCAGCAGGCGCACGGACGCGTTGCGCTGCACCTTGCCGTCGGTAACATAGCTGCCCGCCACGGTGCCGACGCCCGTCACCTTGAACACGGTGCGCACTTCCGCATGGCCCAATATATTTTCCTTGAATTCCGGCGCGAGCATACCCTTCATCGCCTTTTCGACGTCCTCGATCGCCTGGTAAATAATGCGATAGAAGCGGATGTCGATGTCGTCGCGCGCCGCCGCCGCGGTTGCCTTGGCGTCCGCGCGTACGTTGAAGCCGATGATGATCGCGTTGTCGATATTGGCCAGCATGACGTCGTTTTCGGTGATCGCGCCTACGCCGCTGTGAATCGTGCGCACGCGCACCTCCTCGTTGGAAAGCTTCTCAAGCGACTGCTTGACGGCCTCCACCGAGCCCTGAACGTCCGCCTTGATGATGATGTTGAGGTCCTTGACGTTGCCCGCCGCGATCTGGGAGTACAGTTCGTCCAGCGTGACGCGCGCGGACTTCTTGACCATTTCGGCCTTCTGCTTGGCGCGGCGCTCCTCCACGACCTGACGGGAGAGGCGCTCGTCGACCGCGCTGATTTCGTCGCCGGCCTCCGGCACGTCGCCAAAGCCCGTGACCTCCACCGGCGTGGACGGTCCGGCGCTCTTCACGCGCTCGCCGCGCGAATTGACCATCGCGCGGATGCGGCCGAACGCCATGCCCGCAACCACCGTGTCGCCCGTATGCAGCGTGCCGTTTTGCACCAGCACCGTCGCGACCGGGCCGCGCGCCTTGTCCAGCCGCGCCTCGATGATGACGCCGCGCGCCATGCGGTTCGGGTTCGCGCGCAGCTCCTGCACGTCCGCCAGCAGCAGGATGTTCTCGAGCAAATCCTCGATGCCCTCGCCCGTGTGCGCGGAGACGGGCACCATGATGGTGTCGCCGCCCCACTCCTCGGAGACGATTTCGTAGCGCGTCAGGTCTTCCTTGACCTTCTCGATGTTCGCGCCGGGCTTGTCGATCTTGTTGATCGCCACGATCAGCGGCACGTTCGCCGCCTTCGCGTGGTTGATGGACTCGATCGTCTGCGGCATGACGCCGTCGTCCGCTGCGACGACCAGCACGGCGATGTCCGTCGCCTGGGTGCCGCGGGCGCGCATGGAAGTGAACGCCTCGTGGCCCGGGGTATCCAGGAACGTGATCGTGCGGCCCTTGCACTGCGCGGTATACGCGCCGATGTGCTGGGTGATGCCGCCCGCCTCGCCCGCCGTTACGTGCGCCTTGCGAATGTAGTCGAGCAGCGAGGTCTTGCCGTGGTCGACGTGGCCCATGATGGTGACGACCGGCGGACGCGGCAGGAGGTCCTGCTCGTCGTCCTCGATCTCCGCGTTCTCGGTGAGCACGTCCTCCGCGGTCTTCTCGATCTTCTTTTCAAGCTCGATGCCGAACTCGGAGCAGACCAGCTGCGCCGTGTCGTAATCCAATTCCTGGTTGATCGTGGCCATGATGCCCAGCAGCAGCAGCTTCTTGATGATGTCGCCGGCGGGCTTGCCGATGCGCTCGGTCAGGTCCTTGACCGTGATCGTCTCGGCGGTCATGTACGCCTTCTCGATCTTGATCGGCGCCATCAGCTGCTGCGCCGACTGCACCTTGCGCTTTCTGCGGCCGCCGCGCACGACGTCGTCGTCCAGACCGATGCCGTTTTCGCGCACCATCTGCTTGCGGTTGCGCGCCACGCGCTCCGGGTCGTGCTGGCGCTGATAGAGCTTCTTGTTCGGGTCGTAATTGGAGACGCGCTCCTTCTCGACCGTCGGAGCCAGTTCCGGTCCCTTGCTGCGGCCCATGCCGGGACGCGGACCCATCGGACGCCCAGCCGCCTGGCCGCCCATGGGGCGCGCGCCGCCCTGCGGCTGCTGGCCGTAAGGACGCGGAGCCTGACCGCCAAACGGGCGCGGCGCTCCCTGCTGCCCCTGCGGGCGCGGCCCCTGGCCGCCGAACGGGCGCGCGGGACCGCCCTGCGGCGACTGACCGTAGGGACGAGCCGGGCCGCCCTGCGGCGACTGACCATAGGGGCGTGCGGGCCCGCCCTGCGGCGACTGGCCGTAGGGGCGCTGCTGGCCCGGACGGTTCATGCCGCCCTGTTGGGGCGCGGGCGCGCCGGGGCGCGGGCCCTGCTGAACGGGACGCGGC
>JAEXCG010000200.1 GCA_023402355.1 Bacillota bacterium
GCCGCGCCTGCGGGACTGCTGATCTGGTGTCTGGCGAACGTCTCCGTCGGCGGCATGACGCTGATGGCGCGCCTGAACGGCTTCCTCGACCCGCTGGGACGCCTGATGGGCATGGACGGCGTGCTGCTCACGTCCTTCATTCTGGGCTTCCCGGCCAACGAAATCGTGCTGCCGCTGGCGATCATGGGGTATCTGCAAACCGGCGTGCTGGCCGATATGGACAGCCTGGACGCGCTGCGCGTGCTGCTCGTGCAGAATGGCTGGACCTGGGTCACCGCGCTTTGCACCATGCTCTTTTCGCTCTTCCACTGGCCCTGCTCCACGACGATGCTGACCATCCACAAGGAGACAGGCAGCGTCAAATGGACGGCCATCGCGTTCCTGCTCCCGACCGTCATCGGCATGGGGCTGTGCATGCTCATCGCCGGCTTTGCCCGCCTTGCCGGGCTGATTTAACAGGACGTTATCGGCGCAAGAATCGACCGGGGCCGTGAATCGCCTCGGTCGGTTCTTTGCGGTTCTCGTCCGCTTTACGGAAACTTGCGGCAGCGCCGCAGCGGCGCGTCTGCCGGGCGCTGCGGAATGAGCCCTGACAGACCGCGCATCCCAAGCGCCGATTTCAAATGCCGCCGCCTCGTCGAAAGCGAAAGCGCTGCGGGGCGCGCAGTAAATCCAAAGGTCCCCCTGCGGTCAAGCTTTCGCTCTCCGTTGATTCTCCGCGGCTCACGGGAAACGGGATATCGCTTCGCTTTTCTCCTCTCTTTTAGTAACCATACACGTCCTTGAGCCGAATCATGTAGACGGCGGCGACGATCAGCGCAAGCCCCTCCGCGACGGGGATCGAGAGCCAAATGCCGTTCACCCCCAGCAGGGAGGGCAGGATCAACACCGCCGCGACGATGAACACAAAGGTACGCAGAAAAGAGAGGATGGCGGAAACCTTGCCGTTGGACAGAGCGGTAAAGAGCCCGGACGCGAAGATGTTGAGCCCCATGAAGAGAAAACCGATCGCGAACAGGTACATGCCGTGAATCGCGAGCCCGTACACACCGGTATCTGGCTTCGCGAAGATTTGCACGACGGTTCCCGCCAGCGCGACGGACAAAATCGCCGCGGCTACGGAACAGGCCGCCGTAAACAGCATGCTCAGGCGGTAAAGCTTTTTCAGGCGGCGCACGTTCTGCGCCCCGTAGTTGTAGCTGATGAGCGGCGCGACGCCGGAGGTATAGCCGAGGAAGACCGCGGTAAACAAAAACTGCGCGTAGAGCACGATCGTGATGGCCGCCACGCCGTCGGGCCCGATGTACTTCATCATCATGACGTTAAACAGGAACGTGGTCACGGCGACCGACAGGTTGGAGACCATTTCCGAGGAGCCGTTCGCGCAGGCCAGCACCAGCGTCCTTATATGGAGGACGGGCCTGACGAAGTGAAGCGGCGCATTCAGGCTGCCCGCGAAGTAGACCAAGCCGAGGACCGCCGGGATGGCAAAGCCGATCCCCGTCGCGATGGCCGCGCCCTTGATGCCCATGTTCAGCGGCACGATGAAGACATAGTCGAGCACGATGTTGGCGATGCCGCCGAGAACGGTGGAGACGAGCCCCAGGTTGGGGCGCCCCGCCGCCACGAAAAAATACTGAAACAGAAGCTGCAGGATCGAAAACGGCGCGAACAGGCTGATGTAAAAGGCGTAGTCGTAGCAGTATGCGTAAATGCTCTCGTTTGCGCCGAGCGCGATGACGATCTGCTTTGTAAACAGGACGCCGACGAGGGCGATGATTACGCCGAGTGCGGCGCCGACGGCCGACAGCATGGAAAAGCTCTGACGGGCCTCGCGCTCCTTTCCTTCGCCCATCTGCTTGGCCACGACGGCGCATCCCCCGGTCGCCAGCATGATGCCCACCGCCAGCACGAGGCTTAAAACCGGATAGACGATGTTGACCGCAGACAGGGCGTCCGTTCCGACAAAATTTGAGACGAAACCGCCGTCCACCATGGTATAAAACGAGTTAAAGACCATCATGACGATGGTCGGCAGGGTAAACTTTACGAGAAACAGGGGTGTGATCTTTCTTTCCAGCGCGTTCATTCCGAATTCCTCTCTGACTGATCGTTTTCCTTTTGAAACCTTCTGTTGATCGAATCGAGCATGTCGCAGAGCATCCCGACCTGCTCGGGCGAATACGTCTGCTCGATTTCGTCCAATGCGTCGTACAGCACCCGGTCGTACGCCTTGTACTCCTCGCGCAGCGTCTCGTTGACCTTCAGGTAATAGACCCGCTTGTCTTCGCCGCTTTGTCTCTTTTCCACCAAGCCCTGACGCTGCAGCTCCTTCACCTTCAGCGTCACGGCCGACTTTGCGACCCGAAGCACCTGCGCGATATAGCTGACCGTGCAGTTCTCCTTGTACGCGATGATGTCCAGATACAGCAGGCTGTTATAGGTGACGTGCTGATAGCTGTTGTAATTCGCCAGCCGCAGCTCGTTGATCACCATGTCCAGGTACAGCCGGTTCATTTTCTGCTTCAGGTCCATACTTCCTCCACTGATTTAGCAATTATAATTTCATTCGCTTAACTAATTTAGCAAAAAAGAAGGGGAATGTCAAGCGCTTTTTTTATTGAAAAGAGCATGACATCCCCCGCCTCAAGGCGGCGCCGGAATTCCGTCGCCGCGCATAGAGACTGAAATTTCGATTTACTTCGCCGCAGCCGCGGAAGCGCCCGCAATGCGACCGAACACCACGGTATCCGTCAGCGCGTTGCCGCCCAGGCGGTTGCTGCCGTGGATACCGCCCGTGACCTCGCCCGCCGCGTACAGACCGGGAATCACGTTGCCGTTTTCATCGATGACCTGCGCGTCCGTGTTGATGCGCACGCCGCCCATCGTGTGGTGCACGGTGGGGACGCGGGCCGCCGCGTAGAACGGGCCGTTGTCGATCGGGGTCTCGTAGAGCGTGCGCCCGAACGCGTCCGGCTCGCCGCTCGCCACATGCGCGTTGAAGTCCTCTACCGCCGCGACCAGGTTTTCGGCGGGCACGCCGATCTGGGCGGCCAGTTCCTCCAGCGTTTCTCCCTTAAAGGCGCGGCCCGCGGCGATCAGCTCGTTGACCGACTCGTTGAAGTTGTTCTTCTCGTCGCCCGTCGGATACTTGTCGGAGTCCATGATGATCCACATCCAGTTGTCCGTCTGCTCAAAGAGCGCGGCGGTCATCTCGTCGCGGCGGCCGCCCTCGTTGACGAAGCGGTTGCCTTCCTTGTTGACGAAGATGCGGGTTTCGACGTTCATCTCGATGTTGCCGGACAGGCTGCCCGTCTGCGGGTCGCCCAGCGGCAGAAGCTGAATGTTGCCCATCTGCACGAAGTCCGCGCCGAGCTTCATCAGCATCTTGATGGCGTCGCCGGTCGCGCCCTCGTGGTTGGTGGACTTGACGCTCTCGCCCAGGTCCTTCCACTGGATGTTGTAGGCCTGGCGCAGCTCGACGTTCTTGGCAAAGCCGCCCGTCGCGACGATGACGCCGTTTTTCGCCTTCACGGTGACCTTGTTGCCGGTTTCGCCCGTCGCGACGACGCCGTTCACGCGGCCGTCCTCGCCCACGGTGATCTCTTCCGCTTTGGTGTTCAGCATGACGTCCACGCCGTCATGGCTGTCGATGTACTTCATGTAGGTGTCGAAGAAGCCGGTGCCCACGGGCATCACGGGCTTGTGCGCGCGGGGCCACATGCCGCCGGTGACGGTGAACGTGGAGCCCTCGATGAACTCCATTCCCAGGCCCTTGAGCCATTCCACGCCGTCCCAGGCGTTGGCGACCAGCGTGTGCACGAGCTCCGGATCGCCCTGATAGTCGCCGCCGGAGAGCGTCTGCTCGTAGTGCCACTCGACGGAGTCGTTGTTGGCGATCGCCGTCTCGCTGCGGTCGTCCACCGCGTTGAGCGCGCCGCCCGCGAGGATCGTGTTGCCGCCGACCTTCGGCATCTTCTCCAGCACGATGACGGTCTTGCCCGCCTCGTTCGCGGTGACGGCGGCCGCAAGGCCCGCGCCGCCCGCGCCGATGATCACGACGTCCGCCTCGAGCTCCACGTCCGCTTCCTGCTCGACGACGATTTCCTTCTTGACCATCAGCGCGTCGATGTCGGCGCCCGCCTCGGTCAGCGCCGCGGTCGCGGCCTCGAGGATCGCGTTGGAGGTCAGGGTCGCGCCCGCCACCGCGTCCACCGCCAGGCTCTGCTGCGAGACGATCTCGGCCGGAATGCCGGTGACCGCCGCGTCGCAGATGCCGGGGGTGTCGTTGTTGGAGACGACCTGCACGTCCGCGATCGTCCCATCTTCACCGACCGTCACGGCTACCTTCAGTTCGCCGCCGATCTGGCTGACGCCGGTGCCCTCATAGGTGCCTGCCTTTGCTTCCGCGGTCGCGACGGCGCCGAACATCGTCAGCAGCATCGCAAGCGCAGTCAGCACGCTCAGGATTTTCTTCATGTTCTTCCTCCTTCTTGACAATGAATTGTCAATGGTGATGACCCTATTCTAGCACCTATAGCGGCTATGGTTTCAAGCCCTATTTTCCATTTTTTCTACTCAAAGGGGACCCACAGTTCCACATAGGTCTCCCGGATGCCGTGGCTGCAATCCACCACCACGATATATCCCCAGGCCGTGCCCGTCCGCTTAAACCCGTGTTCCTTCATATAAGAGAGAGCTCCCTCGAAGGCCTGCGCGGGCTGCCCGTACAGGTCGTCGCAGCGGACGATCGTGTGCAGGGCGATTCGCTCCGGCAGTTCGCAAACGACCGGCGGCTCGGCCCTGATGCCCAGCGCCGCCGCCCGCGTCTTCATGAGGACGTAGCCAAAGCGCGCGCTTTTTTCCGCCTCGTCCAGCGTCACCGCCAGCCGCGTGGCGGGCATGTTCTCCAGCCATTCCTGCGTTCGTTCCTGCTCGGACTTGTCGTGCGTCATCAGCCCATCCGGCTCGTGCTGCAGCAGCAGCACCTCCGGCGAAGAACGCACGTTGAAGCGACCCAACTGCCCCGATATGCTGCGGATCGCCTGCTCAAACTCGCCGATGTCCTCACAAAGCGCCCGGTAGTGCGCAGCCATGCGCGCGGCGTCCTCCCGCCTGTGGGCGAGACGGTCCGCTATGTCCTCTATCGGGTCGCCGGAGCGCGAAAACTGGTGGGCGATCTGCTTGAGCGGCACGCCCATCGAGCGGTATTTCTTATAGGACATCAGCCGGATGATGTCCTCCGTGGAATAATAGCGCCGCCCGTTCTCTTCTTTGGGCGTTTCGATGACGCTTTCGCGCTCAAAGTAGTGCAGCGCGCCGGGCGTGAGGCCGAGGATGCGGGAGACGTCCCCGATGTAGTAGCGCATGTTTTCACCCACCTATAGCAACTATGGGATTTTATTCACAAACTTCGCCGTGCATCGACCAAATCCTGCTTTTTACGCCAAATGCGGCGAGGCTCTTTCGCCTCGCCGCATCGCGTCCGCTTAGTTCCTGAATTGTACGTCCGCTGTGCCGTCCGGGCAGACGAGGATCAGCCGGTTGGGCGACGTGATGCCGCCGTGAACCACAGTCTCCGTCTGCTCCTCGGCGTCGACGTTCAGATACCAGCTCGCGGGGTCGCCGCCGAGCACGGCGTGGACGTTGCTGTCGTATACGTACCAGTTGTGTTCGCCCGCGTCCAGTTCCTCTACGTAGACACCCTCCAGCTCCTTCTGCTCATCCCCATAATAGTACAGCGCGCTGAAGGCGACATCACATCGATCCAAGCCGGTAAAGCCTTGGGTCTGGTTGACGACGAGCCGGTCCGTCTTGACCTCACGAAGCCAAACCTGCGCCGCCTCGTTCATGATATCGATGTTCTGCGCTTCGATTTGAACCAGCTCGACGGCCCCGGGCGTCTGGATGCGCACGTCCTCCAGCGCCTCCGGCACGGTCACGTACACCTCCGGGGACTCCAAGCCCCAGCCTGCAAGGTTGACCTGCATTTTCGCCTTCCCCGGCGCCTGGCGAATGCGCAGCTTTCCCTCATCCTGTTCGACGTCAAAGACCGTATCCAGGGTTTCGGATACAGAAAGCTTCCATTCCGTTCCCTGCCTGACCTGCACGATGGCGATTTGATCGGACGCGCCTTCCAGCACGATCTCCAGGGAGCGGAAGGGCTCTACCGGGATGTCCCGCAGCATGTCCCCTATGACGTGTATGCCGTTTCCGTCGATCGTCAGCGTGCGCTCGGCGCCAAGCTTCAACCCCGTGACCAGAAGCGCCGTGCCCAGCAAAAACGCGGCCAGGCAGGCCCACAAAGCCTTCTTCTTCATCTTCTCGCCCACCTTTCCATGCCCTTGCGTCCCATCGCTTTGAGCCCCTGCCCGATCCGCTCGAACGCGCGCAGGCAGGCGTGCCACGGACGGGCGATGACGGGCAGATACGTCAGCATGCCCGCCGTGCCGCCCGCCGCCAGCATCAGCCCTACGCCGATAAAGAAAACCGCGGTCGGCATGTGCTGCGCGAGAACCGCCGCGCCGCAGATCACGCAGAGCACCCCGCCGAGCATCAGCACCGCGAAAAGCAGCACGCCGCAGCCCAGCGCCAGCATAAACGTAAACACCGCGCAGAGCGCGACCATGGCGGCGGCGGCCACGAGCAGGATGCCCGCCGCCAGCAGGCACAGCCATAGCGGGGAACCGAGGATTGTGAGCACCCACAGGGCGATGCGCCGCCTTGGAGACTCCTCCGGCGCAATACCCGCTTCCCGCAAAATCCGGGCGGCCAGCTCGCGCGGCGAACCCAGGCGTCCCGCCACCTCCTGCCAGTCCTCCTCGCCCGCATCCTCGATGTATTCCGTCCAATATTCCATCGCGCTTAGGCGTTCCCGCCGCCCGAGCGGCTGCAGCCGCACCTCCAGCTCGCTCAGGTACTGATCCTTATTCAACATCCTCGCTCCCTTCCAGCAATGCATCGATGTGCTCCTTAAAACGCTTCCATTCCTCGCGTGTCAGCCGCAGCCGTTCCCTCCCCTGGGGAGTAATCGCATAGTAGCGGCGGTTTCGGCCCTGATAGGGCTGATCGTACGTGGAAAGGCATCCTTCCTTTTGCAGACGCCGAAGGACCGGATACAGCGTAGATTCGGAAATTTCCGCGACGCTTTGCACATTTTGCGTCAGCGCATAGCCGTATAGGTCCTGATGCCTCAGCATCGCCAGCACACAGGCGTCCAGCAGGCCGGCGCTCAACGGAATCGCCATCGGATCCCTCCAATCTCTCTTGTTTTCAATATTATAATCCGTATAATATGTGTCTGTCAACCATATTATAAATTTTTTATTTATTTGTTCAAGCAAAGGCGGAGAACAAAAAAACGCCGCGAAGGCAATGCCTTTGCAGCGTTCTTCTGTGATCCGATGCTTATTTCGCGTTCGCGGCCGCCTTCTGAAGCGCCTTGAGGTTGTCGCCGATGCTGACGGTGCAGCTCGTCTTCAGGTCCACGTCGTCCGGCACGCAGTCGTGGTGGCCGTCGCCCTTGTCGTAGGTCGGCATGCCCAGCACTTCCTCCACGGTCTTGCCCACGCACCAGGCTTCCAGAGCGTCCATCTGCTCATACCATTCCTTGCCGATCGCGGAGGCGGGCTTCATCCCGTACCCTTCCTTCAGTTCGCGCTTGGAGGGCACTTCCGCCGTCACGTCGGTCTTGACTTCGCCCTTTTCGTCGAAGGCGACCGCCGTCTGCGCCACGTCGAAGGTGATGGAGACGATCTTTCCCTCGTCGTCGAGCGTCACCGCGCAGATCGTGGAGTTCACGCTGGCCTTGCCGTCCTTGCCCTCTGCGGCGGATGCCGAAGAAGCGGCCTCCGTCACGATGCCCAATCCCGTCTTGTCCGCCATCGCGCCGGAGAAGCAGCCGATTACCATCGCCGCAGCCAGCATTGCCGTCATCATCTTTTTCATTGTCTTCCTCTTCCTTTCAGGTCGCTTGGGGTGCTATTGTTCATTGCCCCCAAACCGCGGCTTTGGGAAGCAAAGAATCACTATTCTGCGATGCGCTCGTAGGCGTTGCGGCTGATGCCGTCCCACAGCGCGGAGATCAGCTTGGGCGTGCGCAGCGTCGCGGCCGTCGTGGCGTCCGTGTCGTCCGCAATCTCCCCCGGTTGATAAAGGTCGTTGACGCAGGCAATTTCCTTGCCTTCGAGGTATCCGAGCACCTGCCGGAACTGGGCTGCGACCGCCTGCGCGCGCGCGCCTGCCTCCGGCGAGAGATAATCGACGTTCTTGTATTGCAGCGCATGGTAGGAAAGCGAGACGAAACGCCCATCGCGCACCTCAAACTCCACGTTGACCTCCTCCACCCCGTCCTCCATGTAGGAGCCGCGGTAGATGCCGTCCTGACAGGGCGGCGCCTCCGGAAGCTTTGTTTCGCCCACGATCTTGTAGGGCCTGCGCTTGATGCCGTCCCAAAGGGCGGAGATCAGCTTGGAGGACTTGAAGGTCGCCGTCGTAACCGCGTCCACGTCCTCCACGAAGCCGTAGGGGCTGTACAGGTCGTCGATCGCCTCGACGCCTTTGCCGATCAGGTAATCGGCCAGCTCCATGTACTGCTCGCGGATCGCCTTCTGGGCGTCGCTCGCGTCCTCGGAGAGGTAGTCGCCGTCCTTGTACTTGATGCCCCGGTACACGATGGAATCAAAGAGGCCGTCCTTCAGCTCGAATTGAATCGCGATCTGCTCGATTCCGCCGTCGTAATAAAAACCCCGGTAGAT
>JAEXCG010000115.1 GCA_023402355.1 Bacillota bacterium
TAGCGAAATCGGGCCCTTGCCGATGATTCGCCGCGAGGGACGTCGGGCGATCAGTGCGCGTTCACGGAGGGATGCCGACCGCGAAGCGGTCATTCAGGGCATCCCGTAGTTTTTAGCGCACCGCCCGTCGTCCCCGCCTTAGCGGCAAGGGCCCGATTTCGCGCGCCGCACGGCCTCTTTTGGTTCTTTTCAGCAGAGAAAAGAACATCCGTAACCTGATTGTTATACGCACGAGGCTGCGGCTTATAAGAAACGCTCGCTTCGCGGAAACGAGCCTCCGTATCCTATTCCTTATACCCTCGCATGCCTGCGGCTGGCCAAAACATCCGCCTTTACCCCGCGAGCTTGGCCTTCATATGCATCCACTTGTCGGTCTTAAACCGCCAGTACACGACGACCGCGCGGGCGGTCTGATCGAGCGCGATGGTGTACCACGCGCCGTTCAGCCCCCACCCGAAGGTGTACACGAACAGCGGCGCGACCAGCACGCGGAACACCCAAATGCCGATGGCCGACGCGTACAGCGGGAAGCGGCTGTCGCCCGCGCCGCGAAGCGCGGCCGCGATGGGAAGCTGCGTGGCGATGCCGGGCATGCCCACGGCGATGATCTTGAGCACCGTCGCCGCGAGGCGCTCGACCTCGGGATCGTTCGTGTAAGCCCGGACGATGAACTGCGAGCAGGTGATGAACAGCAGCGCGATGGCCGCCGCCGCCAGCAGCGAGTAGCGCCAGATCACCCGCGTGAACGTCTTCGCGCGCTCCGGCTCGCCCGCGCCCATGCTCTGGCCGACGAGCGTGGTCGCCGCGACCGCGAACGCCTGCCCCGGCATCCACGTCAGGCCGTTGACCGAAAGGCCGATCTGGTGCGCGGCGAAGACCACCGTGCCCAGCCCGGAGACCGTGCGCGTGAACATCATGAAGCCGACCTGCATGATGAGCTGCTCCAGCGAGCCCGTGACGCCCACGCCGAGGATGCGCGAGAGCCACTTTTTATGCAGGCGGAAGTCCTCGCCGACGTGCACGCGCACCTTGGAATGCCCGCGGAAGATGACGAGCAGCGCCAGCGCGCACGAGACGTAGCGCGAAAGCGTCGTGGAGATCGCGGCGCCCGCGACCCCCATCGCCGGCAGGCCGAAGTGTCCGTAGATCAGCGCGTAGTTGCCGATCACGTTGAGCAGGTTGCCCGCCAGGTTGTAGGCCATGGGCAGGCGCGTGAGCCCGACGCCGCGCAGCGACGCCGTGCAGCCAAAGCCCACCATCGCGGGCAGCATGCCCAAAGCGACGATCTGCATGTACTCCTTGGCGTAGGGGTAGGTGTCCGCCTGCGCGCCCATGAAGGTGACCAGCGGCCCGGCCGGGAAGAGGAGCAGCGCCGAGGCCAGCAGGCCCAGCAGCAGCGAGAGGGTGAGCGCCGTTCGCGTGACCGCGCGCGCGGCCTGATGATCCCCCGCGCCGACCGCCCAGGCGATGGCCGCCGTGGTGCCGATGTGGAGCGCCGTGAGCACGCCGTTCACCATGTTGACCGGGTTGTTCGTCAGACCTACCGCCGCGATGGCGACGGCGGACATGCTGCTCTGGCCCAGCATGATGGTATCCACCATCGCGAAGAGCTGCGAGAGCACGAGCTCGATCATCGCGGGCAGCACAATGCGCCAGATCGTGCGTTTGTCCGCATGATCCAGCGCCAGACCTTTGTGTAAAAATTGCACGCGAAATCTCCCCATCTTAACGTTTTCTTTATCGTCTATTTTACGCCCGAATGCGACAAAAGGGAAGGGGAACGCGGGCAATCCCCCACTGAATTTTCATAAAAAGCGGACGGAGCGGATTCCGCCGTGCAAAATCTCCTCAAACACAAAAAAGCCCGGCGAGGAGCCGGACCCAGATTGTCGAAAAACCCATCGAAGACAGAGAAACCAAAAGCCGTCTGCAAAACTGCAATCGTATCGCCCGGCTTTGCCGGGCGGGCGGGGCTTTTTCCGTAGCAAAACGAAGTTTTGCGAAGCGAAAAAATCACCCGTAAACTCGAGAAAGTGGCGTATGCCACTTTCTCGACACGCTGGGCCCGGCAAGCAGCCGGGCCCGACGCGCCGTCCACGGGCGCTGTCAGCGGATGAAATTGGTAAACTGATGCGGCTCTTTCTCCGGCAAACCAAAGGTGTCTTTGCCGAGCCGAATGCTCTTGATGAGAAACGCCATATTTCTGCCCAGAACGCGCATGACCTGCAAGCCTTCCACGTCCTGACGCACGTCGTCGGGTGTATACCCATGCACACTGTTCCAATATTGACTGGATGCGACCGGCATGCCGGAAATGGTGAAGTACTTGTTCAACTCGTCAAACGTCGCGCTGGCGCCTCCTCGGCGGCAACTGACGACCGCCGCTCCCACCTTCATGCTCTTATCGCAGGAGACGCTGTAAAACAGGCGGTCGATAAAGGAAACCAGGGTGCCGTTCGCGGAAGCAAAATACACCGGTGAGCCGATGACGATTCCCTCGCAGGATTCAAACTTCGGCGCGACTTCGTTGACCAGATCGTCAAAGACGCACTTTCCCTGCTGCTTGCACTTTCGGCAGCCGATGCAGCCCCGAATGTCCCGACCTCCTACGTGCACGATCTCGGTCGTAAGCCCCCCGCGCTCGAGCGCGTCCGCGACCTCCCTCAGCGCTGTATAGGTGCATCCCTTCGCGTTTGGGCTCCCGTTGATTAAAAGCACCTGCGCTTTCTGCTTTTCTGTATCCTTCATGCTAAAACCTCCTTGCACGATTCGCAGCGTTCGTTTACAATGTCATTGTAATACCCTGTAGTTGCTACAGAGCAATAGAAAATTTCAAAATGCATTCGCATAAGGAGCGTGTTTGCATGTATACGATGAAAGAAGTCTGCGAAAAGGTTCATCTTCCCTACGAAACCCTGCGGTTTTACTGCAATGAGGGATTGGTACCCAACGTTAAACGCGCAAAGAACAATTACCGCTTGTTTGACGACCGGGACGTCGCCTGGCTGAACAGCCTGATGTGCCTGAAACGCTGCGGCATGAGCTTGCAGGATATGAAGTCCTACATGCAGCTTTGCTTACAGGGACGCGCGACAATTCCCGCGCGCAAGGAACAGCTCGCGCACCAGAGGGCGCTCCTGCTTGAACGCATCGCGGAAATCGAGGATTGCATCGCTTACATCGATGGAAAGCAGGCATTTTACGACGGCGTGCTCGCCGGACGGGTGGAGTATACGAGCAATTTGATAGCTGTGGAGCAGGGCGGGGAAAGGAAAAGTACGGGCGATGTGAAGTAAAGAGTGCAGACGGCAGAGTCATAGGCGATATGACAATCAGGTTACGAAGGTTCTTTCTTCTGAAATGCGGACGTTTTCTATATGCCGCTGCCTCGTGCGTATAAGCACCAGGTTACGCGCTCCGCTGAGGCCAGGGGGCCCAGGGGGGATTCCGATCTCCCGCCTGCGCCCCGGCCCTGCGGGCCGGGGTACGCCGCCGCATATTTCCGGGCTTCGCCCTCCAAATTGCGGGCGGCTAGTTCGCTTCGCTCACCTTGCCCTACGGCCCCCTGGACCCCCGTTACCCCCTTGAAACGGCCACTCTCGGGGGCCTCACGGCCCCCTGGCGTGGAGCCGCCCCCATGGGCTTGCGCACGCTTCGCGTGCGGGGGTGACGGGGATGGACAATCGGCTTATCGCTTCCATGTCCTTTTTGCGAGGATAAACGGATAATCTACCGGTATCAGCGGCCCCTGTGTCTCCCCCGCGCACGGGGGAGGTGCCCCGTGAGGGGCGGAGGGGCCCTCCATACCGCGGCATTTAGCGAAATCGGGCCCTTGCCGATGATTCGCCGCGAGGGACG
>JAEXCG010000204.1 GCA_023402355.1 Bacillota bacterium
CCACTGCGGGGAGTAATCGACGGAAAGCGGCTGGAACCAGTCGGCGCTTTCGAGCAGCGTCTTGTCGCGCACGTAGCTGTTGTAGGGCAGGATGTCGCAGCTCGTGTAGATGGTGATGCGCTTCATATCGGGGTAGAGGGCGGCGTGCGTGTTGAAGACGGGGGTGATGACGTCGCGGTAGCTCTCGTACATGGCGTAGTAGTCGTCCCCGTAGGTTTTGTTGAGCGCCGAAAGCACGCTGGGCTCGTTGAACATGTAGTTGGACATCGTGTTGTACATCTCCAGCGTGGCGTTCACCGCCTGCACCGCCTGATTGAGCGCGCTTTGGCGCACGCCGTACTCGCTGTCGATGATGAGGCGCTGCGTGTGGCCGTACAGAAAGATGGTGAAGAGCGCGAAGGGCAAAAAGCCGACGGTGAGGTAGACGAGCAGGACCTTGCGCTTGATGCGCAGGCGGCCCAGCCGCCGGCCGAGCGATCGGAAAAAGCGCTTCATGGTTCGGTTTCTCCCTCCTGCTCCCGTGCGTTTTGGAGGCGCAGGGCGTTTTGCCGGTAGAGCTCCGGGCTGACGCCGAAGCGGTCGCGGAAGCGCTGGCAGAAGTACGAGGTGCTCTTGTACCCCACGGCGTGCGAGACGTGGCTCACCTTCATCTGCGAGCTTTCCAGGAGCTCCTGCGCCTTTTTCATGCGGTAGTCGTGCAGAAATTTGCCGGGCGAGCAGCCCGTCTCCCGCTTAAAGAGGCGGCAGAGGTAGTTCGGGCTGAAGTAAAAGGCGGAGGCCAGCGCGTCCAGGCTGATATCCTCGCAAAAGTGCTTATAGATGTAGCGCTTGATGGCCTCCACCTTCTGGTTGGAAAGCACGTCCGCGTTCGCCTCGGCCGTCCGCAGCGCGTCGTAGACGAGCGAGCGGAGCGTCTCCACGCTGGCGCAGGCAAAGACCCGCTCCACCAGCTCGCTCTCCCGGAAGCTGTCGCCCTTTTGACGGAGCAGCTCCGTGATGAGCTGCGTCACGCAGAACTTCGTGTACAGGTTCGAGGGGGCGTTTGCGCCGGAGAAGCGGGAGAGGAACCCGTCGAACAGGTCGCGGAACAGCAGTATGTCCCCCTGCCGGATGGACTCGAGCATTTGCTCCATGGGCAGCTCCGGGCTCTCGCTTTCCGGGGGCGCGGAAAGGCTGCGCTCCGTGCGCGCCTCCACGCGCTGATAGGCGGGCAGGAAGTCGCCCGCGCCGTCTATGCGCTCGCAGGCGGCGACGCAATCCCTGCCGTACGCCTCCCGGACGAACCGACGCGCGCGCTCGGCGAGCGCGGCGATCGCCCGCGCGTCGGGCTCGGCCAACGGGCGGCGCAGGAGGATCAGCCCCTGCTCCGGATACAGGCTGATGAAGTCGCAGGGGGAGGAGAGAAAGCGGCCGAGCCGGGACTCAAAATCCTCGCCCTCGCCGCTGAAAAAGTCCGAGTCGAACTCCAGCATCAGCATGAGGACGTACGGCTCGACGAAGGCGCGCTCCTGCGCGGGCGGCGGCGTCTCCGCGCTGCGGCTGAGGGCGAGGTAGAGCATGTGGCGGCGGACGAACAGCGCCTCGCGGCTGCGCGCGCGGGCGGAGGCGATCATGTCGATCGTCGTTTGCAGGGTCCTGTTGAACTCCTCGGGGTCGACGGGCTTCATGAGGTACTCCGTCACCCCGATCGAGATCGCGTTTTTCGCGTCCACGAAGTCGTTGTACCCGCTGAAGAGGATGACGCGCAGGTCGGGATAGAGCTCCCTGGCCTTCCCGGAGAGCGAGATGCCGTCCATGAGCGGCATTTTGATGTCGGTGAACAGGATGTCGAAGCGCCGCTTTCGCAGCAGCGCGTAGGCCGCCTGCCCGTCCGGGGCCGTCACCGCCTCCAGCGGCAGGGCGTAGCGGCGGATGAGGTAAAGAATGCACTCGATTTCGGCGGGGCAGTCATCTACGATCAGGATTGTATACATGCACGGCTTCCTCTCTTGCAGGTGGGATGGCGTGCTTTTATTATAGCCTATTTTCCAAAACGCCGGTCCGTTCCTATGCAAGGTGAATAAGAATGCGACATGAAGGTTAAGAACTTGATATTTAAAACGCGTCGGGCGACGGATACAATGAGAGCACGGTACTCAAGCGCTGCGGCGGGCCCGCGCGGCGCTTGAACGCGAATAGCGCCTTACGATCATCAAGGAGGACAAAGACATGAAAAAGGCATTGGCATGCTTCCTCTCCCTCGCGCTCCTGCTGTCCGCGGCGGCCTTCGGCGCGGCGGAGGACACGGTCGATCCATATGGTCCGGTAACGGAGGGGGACCCGGTCGTCATCACCATCGGGCGCGAGGAAAGCGCGAACGTGGTCTACGACGAGGGCGAAAACTCCGAGGACAACTACATCGTGCGCTACCTGGAGAAGAACCTGAACGTCGATTATCAGTACGCCTTCTCGGTGGATACGTCCACCTACACGACGAAGGTGAACATGGCGATCGCCTCCGGCGACATCCCGGACGTCATGAACGTCTCCTACACGCAGCTCGTGCAGCTCGTGGAGGCGGACGCGCTCGAGGACATGACCGAGGCCTTCGCGACCTACGCCTCCCCGAGCCTGCGCAAGTGCTTCGATTCGACGAACGGCCTGACCGAGGCGCTGGGCACCTTTGACGGGAAGCTCATGGGCATCGGCGATATCTGCCCCGGCATGGACGCGGTGCCCGTTTTGTGGGTCCGCGGCGACTGGCTGGAGGAGTGTGGGCTCGAGAAGCCGCAGACCTGGGACGACGTGGTGAACGTCGCCAAGACGTTCCGCGAAAAGAACCCCGGCGGCAACGTGACCACCGGTATCGCGGTGAGTTCCGACTACTATCAGCCCAACGGCGGCGTGTGGCAGCTCAACGCGCTGTTCAACTACTTCGGCGCGTACCCCAAGCAGTGGGTCAAGGACGCGGCGGGCAACGTCGTCTACGGCTCCATCACGGAGGAGAGCCGCGAGGCGCTCGCCGCGATCAACGGCCTGGTGGGGGACGGCGTGCTCAACGCTTCCCTAGCCGTGACGGACGGCGACCAGTGCTACGAGCTGATTGCGAACGGCCAGTGCGGCATGTTCTTCGGCGCCTGGTGGAGCGGCCAGTGGCCGGTCGTGAGCATTCTGGAGGGCATGCCCGATTCCGTCTCCCTGATCCCGATGCTGGCTCCGCTGAATGCAGAGGGCAAGCTGACGGTCTGCGACAAGAACCCGACGAACACCTACGTCGTCGTCAAGAAGGGCTGCTCCGAGGACGTCAAGGAGGCCGTCGTCAAGACGATCAACTATCAGTACGACCTGGATCAGGCCCAGGCCGAGGGCGTGCGCCCGAACGGCATGGACTCCAACTTCTCCTGGCATTACTACCCGATCAACGTCCTGCACTGCGACTTTGACGCCAAGGAAAACCAGATCGCGGACGTGATGAAGGTCATCGCGGGCGAAATGGACTACGACGACCAGTGCGGCGACGGCAAGACGTGGTACAACGGCTACACGACGGTCTTGGACAAGGGCCTGCGCGCCGCGTTTGACACGAACCTCGCGACCGCGAACGCCTGGGGCTGGGCGACGGGCGCCTGGGAGGTGCAGCGCAACAGCGACATGATCGAGCGCTTCCCCGAAGCGTGCTACGCGGATACCCCCTCGATGGAGCGCCTGTGGACCGCCATGGAGACGCTGGAGGAGGAATACTTCCTCAAGGTCATGATCGGCGAGGCGAGCTTGGACGAATGGGATTCCTTCGTCAGCGAGTGGAAGAGCATCGGCGGCGACACGATCACGGCCGAGGTGGAGGCGTACATCGCTTCCAAGTAAAGAGAACCGACGGAGCGTCCGCTCCGCGACCCGCCGAAAGGCGGCGGGCCGCGGAGTCGGGCGGACGCACACGGGGCGAACCTTGCCTGACAGGGGGGACGTAGAATGCTGAATCTTCAACCAAGGCGCCGGAAGGTCACGCTCCGTGAGACGTGGCCGTATCACCTGCTCATCCTTCCGGGGCTGCTCGTGGTCGTCATCTATACGATCATCCCGTTCCTGGGAAACGTGATCGCTTTTCAGGATTTCAAGCCGATCCTCGGCTTTTCGCGCTCCAAGTGGATCGGGCTTGAGAACTTCGAGTACATGTTCAAGCTCAAGGATACCTATAAGATTTTCCGCAATTCTCTCATCATCGCCTCGCTCAAGCTGGTGCTCTCGCTGGTCGTCTCCATCTTCTTTGCCATTTTGCTGCACGAGGCGCGGGGCAACGGAATCAAAAAGGGCGTGCAGACGATCTGCTTTCTGCCGCACTTTTTGTCCTGGGTAATTCTGGCGACGATCTTCAAGAACATCTTCGGCGACAGCGGGCTCGTCAACAACGTGCTGATCAAACTGGGCATCGCGTCCGGGAACGTCAACTTTCTGGGCTCCAACGCGTGGTTTCGCGCGCTGCTGATCGGCACGGACGTCTGGAAGGAATTCGGCTACGGCTCGATCATCTTCATCGCGGCGCTCGCGGGCATCAACCCCGAATTGTATGAGGCGGCGGACATCGACGGGGCGAGCCGCCTGGCCAAGATCTGGCACATCACGCTGCCCGGCATCCTGGTGACCATCGTGCTGGTGGCGACGCTGAACCTTTCCAACATCCTGAACGCAGGCTTTGATCAGGTCTATAACATGTACAGCCCGGTCGTCTACGAGTCGGGCGACATTATCGATACGTACGTGTACCGGATGAGCTTCATCAACGCGCAGTATTCGATGGCCACGGCGGTGGGGCTGCTCAAGTCCGCCGTAAGCTTCATCATGATCACGTTCTCCTACTTCATTGCGGACCGCGTGGCCGGATACCGGCTGTTCTGACGCGGCGGCGAAAGGAATGGGCCTGAATGACGAGAAGGTATAAGTCGCTGGAAAATACGGTGTTCGACACGGCGGTGCTCCTGCTCATGGTGCTCATGGGGCTGCTGTGTCTTCTGCCGCTGCTGCACATCATCTCCCTTTCCCTGAGCAGCAAGACGGCCGCGCTGGCCGGGCGCGTCTACATCTGGCCGGTGGAATTGACGGTTACGCCCTACAAGACGCTCCTTCAGGACGCAAAGTTCATGCAGGCCATGTGGGTGTCCGTCAAGCGCGTTTTGCTGGGCGGCCTGATCAACTTCACGCTTACGATCTGCTGCGCCTACCCGCTGTCGCTGGAGACGCGGCAGTTCCCGGCGCGCCGCGTGTACATCTGGGTCTTCGTCTTCGCCATGCTCTTCGGGGCGGGCATCGTTCCCTGGTACTTCGTCATCAAGTACACCGGCCTCATCGACAGCATCTGGGCGCTCGTCCTGCCCGGCGGACTGCCCGTCTACAACATGATTTTGCTCATGAACTTCTTTCGGAACGAGCCGACCGCCATCAAGGAGGCCGCGACGATCGACGGCGTGGGGCAGTTTCAGATGATGACGCGCATCTACGTGCCGCTGGCGATGCCCGCCATCGCAACCGTCACGGTGTTCAGCATCGTGGGCCACTGGAACAACTTCTTCGACGGGCTGCTGCTCATCAACTCCCCGAGCAAAATCCCGCTGCAAACCTACATTCAGACGCTGACGAACACGAACATCGTCATCACCTCCTCCTCCATGACCGAGGAAGAGCTCGCCGCGATGACATCGCTCAAGACGTTCAACGCCGCGAAGATCGTCGTGGCCGCGCTGCCCATCGCGATCTTTTACCCCTTCATGCAGCGCTTCTTCGTGTCGGGCATATCGCTGGGGTCGGTCAAGGGCTGATCCCGGCAGGAACCTGACCGCCCGGGGGGCTGTCAGGCTAAGCCCCAAAAGAGAAAAAAGAAAAAAGTGCGAGAAGGTACTAGCCAACTCGCACTTTTTGTTGTAATTTGAGACTGTAAATGAAGCAAACACAACGAGAGCATGATACCGCAAAAGAGCGGAGAATTCAAGTGGTTATGCCGCTCAATTTGGGTCTGAAGCTGCCGGAAGATGATTCGCTGAGCCTGCTAATCGAAATCACGGAG
>JAEXCG010000022.1 GCA_023402355.1 Bacillota bacterium
TCAACCTGCTGTTTTCGAGCGGCGAGACGGTGCTCTTCGCCTGGGGCTTTGTAAAGCTCACGCGCGAGGGGCTGCAAAACGCGGTCTTCTTCTCCCTGCGGCTGGTGTTCCTCGTGATGGGCACCTCCATGCTGACGCTGACCACCTCGCCCGTCGTGCTGACGGACGGGCTGGAGCGCATGATGCGCCCGCTGTCGAAGCTGCACTTCCCCTCGCACGAGCTGGCGATGATGATGACGATCGCCCTGCGCTTCATCCCCACACTGCTGGAGGAGGCCGACAAGATTATGAAGGCCCAGATGGCCCGCGGCGCGGACTTTGAAAGCGGCAATCTGGTGACGCGCGCGAAGGCGATGATCCCTTTGCTGGTGCCGCTGTTCGTGGGCGCGTTCCGGCGGGCGACGGACCTCGCGATGGCGATGGAGGCGCGATGCTACCGCGGCGGCGAGCAGCGCACGCGCATGAAGGAGCTGGGTTACACGCGCGTCGATTTCGTCGCGCTGCTCGTGATGGCCGCTTTCGTCGCGCTGATCGTCGCGCAGGGGAGGCTGCTGCATGTCTTCTTCTGACGCGCGGCGCATTCGACTGATCCTCGAGTACGACGGCACGAATTACGCCGGCTGGCAGCGGCAGATCAACGCGCCCAGCGTGCAGCAGACGCTGGAGGAGAAGCTGTCGCGGCTGCTGGGCGAGCGCACCTGCGTGACGGGCTCCAGCCGTACGGACGCGGGCGTGCACGCGCTGTGCCAGAACGTGCACTTCGACACGACCTCCCGCATCCCGGGCGACAAGTTCGCGTTCGCGCTCAACACCCTGCTGCCGGGCGACATCCGCGTGCGCGAATCGATGGACGCTCCGGCGGACTTTCACGCGCGGTTTTCCGCCACGGGCAAGGTCTACCGCTACGCCATTCAAAATACGCGCCACGCGCCCGCCATCGACCGCCTGACGCACGCGCACGTGCCCCTGCCTTTAGACGAGGCGCGGATGGACGCGGCGGCGCAGGCCATGGTGGGCTACCACGACTTTGGGGCGTTCGCTGCGGCCGGTTCGGTGGTGCGCGACACGCGCCGCACGATTTACCGCGTCAAGGTGTACCGCCGCTTAGAGCGCGTCTATCTGCTGGTGCACGGCGACGGCTTCCTGTACAACATGGTGCGCATTCTCGCGGGCACGCTCATCGGCATCGGGAACGGCAAGCTGCCGCCGGACGCGCTCGCGCGGGCCATCGAGACGGGCGACCGGCTGGACCTGGGTATGACCGCGCCCGCGCACGGCCTGACGCTGTTGCGCGTCTTCTATGGAGACGACGAGCAGGCGGCGAAGTTTTTTGTCGTATAGCCAACCTTTAACCTCCCAAATTGCTCTAACGGATGAAAACGAGAGCGAAAGGGAGGTTTTTTTCATGAAAAGGTTATGGGCTGCGCTGCTGCTGCTCGCGTGCCTGACGCCGCTGGCCGCCACCGCGGAGGACGCGCGGACGTATTTGGAGCGCGGGGCGTACAACGAGGCGTACATCGCGGCGCGGGCGTCGGGCGACGAGGAAGTCATGCGCTTGGCGCTCGAGCAGATCGCGGAGCAGCCCGAGCTCTGGCGCGTGCGCTGGGAGGAGGGCAAAGCAGGCTACGCGGACGTGAGCGGCGCGTGGCGCATCGCGCCGCAGTTTTTCTTCGCGAAGGACTTTAACGAGGAGGGCTACGCGCCCGCGAAGCAGGCGCAGGATCGGATGGGCGTAATCGACCGGACGGGCGCGTTCGTCGTGCTGCCCGAGTGGGAGGCGGTAAGAGAGGTTCGCGACGGATACGTCCTGGTGAGCGTGCGCGAGGACGGCCGGGGACGCTGGCAGTACGGCATCATAGATCTGGCGGGCCATGTGATCGTCGAGCCGAAGTACGATTATCTGGAGCTTCCCAGCGAAGGGCTCATCGTCGCGGGCAGGCTCAACTACCACATGGGCTACCTCGACCTTTCGGGGAAGTGGGCGATCGGGCAGCATTTTTCGCTGGTTTCCCCGTTCCGCGACGGCGCGGCGCGCGCCTGGGAGGCGGGCTCGGAGAAGTACGCGCGGGTGGGCGTGATCGACAGGGAGGGCAACTGGATCGAGCGACCCCAGTGGCAGGACGTCACGGAGCCGGACGCCGAGGGCAGGCGCTTCGTGCGCAAGCAGATGGGCGGGCAATGGGGGCTGATCGGCGCGGACGGGCGCTGGATCGTGCGGCCCCGCTGGGACATTTTGAACGAGCCGGATGGAAAGGGCAACCGCACCGCGTTGGTGGACGGCCTGTGGGGCCTGATCGACGCGAACGGGAGCTGGCTTGTGAAGCCCTGCTGGCTGAATGCGAGCTTACCGGGCGAACAGGGCGAGCGCGCCGTGCGGGCCGCGGACGGCCTGTGGGGGATGATCGACGCGGACGGAGGCTGGCTGACGCAGCCGCAGTTTGACTATGAATGGCTGGGCGCTTTCTCGGCCTATGGCTGCGCGCTGTTTTACGATGCAGGGGGCGTCGGCGCGCTGGACCGCGCGTATCGGGTCGTCTGGCACGTCCCCTGTGAATCCATCGGCAAATATCGTGACGGCGTCGCTGCCGTCACCCGCGCGCAGGGACGGGAGGAGGGCTGCGTCGATTTCCTCGGCAACCTGCTGTGGATGGGCAAAAAAGAGATTTAGGGACGTGCATGGGCTTTCTTTGTGCCCCCGCGGCGTGCTATAATAAGGGAACCCCTGCATAGACTGGCAGCGAAGTGTCAACTATGGAGGGGAGCAGGGTGAAGGATTATATAGAGGAGCGCGTGCTGCGCGTGGCGCAGTATATCGTGGATACGGGGGAAACCGTCCGGCAGGCGGCCAAGGTCTTCCGCGTGTCCAAATCGACCGTGCACAAGGACCTGGATGAGCGCCTGCCGGAGCTGGATGCGGAGCTGTTCGAGCGCGCCCAGGCGGTGCTCCTTAAAAATAAGGCCGAACGTCACCTGCGCGGCGGGGAAGCGACGCGGGGAAAGTACATCGAAAAGCGCAGGGCGGCGGAGACGTGAGGCGTACCAAAGGAGAGAAAGACGATGTTTGGATCGGATGATATTGCCATCGACCTGGGCACGGCGAGCGTGCTGTGCGTCATCAAGGGGAAGGGGATCGTCCTGCGCGAGCCCGCGGTGGTGGCGGTGGACAAGGCGACGCGCGGCATCCTCGCCGTGGGCGAGGACGCGCAGCGCATGCTGGGGCGCACGCCCGCCGGCATCCTGGCGGTTCGTCCCCTCAAGGAGGGCGTCATCGGGGACTACGACCTCACGGAAAAGATGCTGCGCTATTTCATGCGCAAGGTCGTCGGCAAGCGCACGCTGTTTCGTCCGCGCACGGTGGTCTGCGTGCCGGGCGGCGTCACCGAGTTCGAGCGCCGTTCGATGGTCGACATCCTGCTGGACGCGGGCGCGCGCAAGGCGCAGCTCGTGGACGAACCCCTGGCCGCCGCCGTGGGCGCGGGTTTGGACGTGACGCAGGCCTACGGCACCATGGTGCTCGACGTGGGCGGCGGCACGGCGGACCTGGCGGTGCTCTCCCTGGGCCGCGTGATCGTGGGCAACACGATCAAGATCGCGGGCGACCGCTTTGACGAGGCGATCACGCGCTACGTGCGGCGCAAGCACAACCTGATGATCGGCGAGCGCACGGCCGAGGAGCTCAAGATCACCATCGGCGCGGCGATGACGCGCGGCGACAAGCTGACGATGGAGGCGACAGGGCGCAGCCTGATCACGGGCCTGCCCAAGACGATCAGCCTCGGCTCGGACGAGATGGTGGAGGCGCTGGACGAACCGCTGCAGGAGTTCATCGAGAACGTGCACGCGCTGCTGGAGCGCACGCCCCCGGAGCTTGCGGCGGACATCTTCGAGCGCGGCATCACCATGACCGGCGGCGCGTCGCAGCTTTTCGGCTTCGACCAGTACATCACGAAGTACTTAAAGGTCTCCTGCCGCGTGGCGGAGGACCCCGAGGGGTGCGTCGCCATCGGCATGGGGCGCATGCTGGAGGACAAGGAAACGCTGGGCGGCCTGCTCAGCGAGGGCAAAAGGAGATAAAAAGGGCGCGCAGCGTGCGGCGGACGAATCCGCGCAGGCTGCGCGCTTTGCGCATGCGGGCGGCAAGGCCGCTCATTCCTCCTCCGGCTTGCCGACGATCCGCTTGTCCCAAAGGCCGTACTGTTCCCTGTTTTGCAGGGCCTTGAGCATATATTCCTTCAGGTGCGGATAGGTATGGGAGAGGGAGGAAAGCAGGTCCTTCATCTCCTGGCGCTTGGTGTTGCCGTCCGCCGGGCAGGGGTTGTGCAAAACGGGCAGGGAGAGCTCCTTCGCCACGTGGATGACGTGCTTTTCGGGCAGGTAGACCATCGGGCGGATGGCCGTGATGCCCGTGCGCGAGAGGTACGTGTTCGGGTGAAAGGTGTGCAGGCGCGCCTCGAAGACGAGGCTGAGCAGGAGCGTTTCGATGACGTCGTCGCGGTGGTGGCCCAGCGCGACCTTGTTTGCCCCCTGCGCGACGGCCGCGTCGTAGAGCGCGCCGCGGCGCATCTTGGCGCACAGCGCGCAGGGGTTTTGTTCCTTGCGGATGTCGAAGATCACCTGCGCGATCTGCGTATCGACGAGGGTGTAGGGCACCTCGAGCTGTTCGCACAGGGCGCGGATGCCGCCCACGTCGAACGGGCGCAGGCCCATGTCGAGCGTGATCGCGCAAAGCGTAAAGTTCTTATGGCTGAACTTGCGGTACAGGGAAAGCGCGTAGAGCAGCAGCAGGCTGTCCTTGCCGCCGGACACGCCCACGGCGATGCGGTCGCCGTCCCCGATCAATGAAAAGTCCTCGTCCGCGCGGCGGATGCAGCCCAGAACGGTCTTCAAAAATACGTCCCCTCTTCCATGACGAGAATCTGTCAGGAGAATAGTATAGCAGTCATTGACACCGCGCGCAAGAAATGTTATCCTAAAAACGTTGTGTTTCAATAAAATCATACCGGGAGGAATTGCATGCATCCTGCACTTTATACGCTGGCCGCCGCCGCGCAGAATACGTTCGTCTGGTCCGAGCACATCGGTAAGGTGATTACGACGGCGCTGCTCAGCATGGTGCCCGCCTTCGAGGGGCGCTACGCGATTTCGGTGGGCCTTGCCATCGGCATGCCCGTCGTGTTCACCTATCTGCTGGCGTTCGTCTTTTCGACCCTGCCGATGCCGTTCATCATGTGGCTGCTGCGTCCCATCTTAAAGTGGCTCTACTCCCTGCCGATCCGGCCCCTGCGGCGCTTTGCCGCGTGGGTCGAGAACCGCTCCATGCGCAAGTCCAAGGAGGTCGACACCAAGGGGCTGCTGGGCCTGTTCCTGTTCGTCGCCATTCCCCTGCCGGGCACGGGCGTGTGGACGGGCACCGCGATCGCGACGCTGCTGGAAATGAACCGCAAGCAGGCCGGGTTTGTGATCGTGCTGGGCAACATGGTCGCCTGCCTGATCATGACGCTTCTGACCACCGGCGTTCTATCGATCTTTTAAGGACGGTGACACATTGGGCAACCTGTCACTTGACAGGGCGGGGAGCGCCCTGTTATAATGCCAAGCGATGACAAGTGAATAACCTTATCCAGAGTGGCGGAGGGACTGGGCCCGATGAAACCCGGCAACCGGACGGCGACGTTCAGGTGCTAATTCCCACAGCGGTTTTCCGCTGAAAGATGAGGTGTGGGTTATCCGCTAATCCGCCTCGTCTTAGGACGAGGCGTTTCTTATGACCGGCGCCGCAAGGCGCGAAAGCAAAGGAGAATGACCGTGAGAAGACTGTTTACTTCCGAATCCGTGACCGAGGGACATCCCGACAAAATGTGCGACCAGATCAGCGACGCGGTGCTGGACGCGATCCTGGCACAGGACCCGGCGGCGCACGTCGCCTGCGAAACGGCGACGACGACCGGCCTGGTGATGGTGATGGGCGAGATCACGACCACCGCCTACGTGCCGGTGGACGACATCGTCCGCAAGGTGGTCACCGACATCGGCTACGACCGCGCCAAGTACGGCTTTGACGGCACCACCTGCTCGGTGCTCACCGCGCTGCACGAGCAGTCGCCGGACATCGCCCAGGGCGTCAACGCGGCGCTGGAGGGGCGCGCGGCGGGCGAGAAGGACATCGGCGCGGGCGATCAGGGCATGATGTTCGGCTACGCCTGCGACGAGACGCCGGAGATGATGCCCATGGCCATCGCCCTGGCGCACCGCATCACCCGCAAGCTGACCGAGCTGCGCAAGGACGGCACGCTGCCGTGGCTGCGCCCGGACGGCAAGAGCCAGGTGACGGTCGAGTACGAGGACGACCGGCCCGTGCGCGTGGACGCGGTCGTCGTCTCCACCCAGCACGACCCGGACATCGCGTACGAGGATTTGCGAGAGGCGATCATCGATCGGGTGATCCGCGCTTCCGTCCCGGCGGAACTGCTGGACGGCGGCACCAAGTTTTACGTCAACCCCACGGGCCGCTTCGTCATCGGCGGCCCGATGGGCGATTCCGGCCTGACCGGCCGCAAGATCATCGTCGATACCTACGGCGGCTACGCCCGCCACGGCGGCGGCGCGTTTTCCGGCAAGGACCCGACGAAGGTGGACCGCAGCGCGGCCTACGCGGGCCGCTACGCCGCCAAGAACATCGTGGCGGCGGGGCTCGCGAAGCGCTGCGAGATCGAGCTGGCCTACGCCATCGGCGTGGCGCGCCCGGTGAGCCTGCTGGTGGATACCTTCGGCACGGGCGTGATCCCGGACGACCGGCTGGCGCAGATCGTCTCCGAGACGTTCGACCTGCGGCCCGCGGGCATCATCGAGATGCTCGACCTTCGCCGCCCGATCTACCGTCAGACCGCGGCCTACGGCCACTTCGGCCGCACGGACATCGACCTGCCGTGGGAGCGCACGGACAAGGCGCAGCTGCTGCGCGAAAAGGCCGGGCTGTAAAACCGCATAAAGGGCCGCGCGGTCGGGGGAAAGCTCCCGCCGCGCGGCCTTTGAATTTGCCGCCCGCCCCGCCGCGCGGTTGCAAGCGGGGGAAGGCTTTGGTATAATAGGCATATCGCGGAAGCTGCCGCTTCACTTGGCATGGAGAAGCGGCGCTTTCCTTTCGGAAGGGGGATTTGCGTGGAGGACTTCGAGGCCGTCGTGGAGGAGACCGTCTTTCGCAACGACGAAAACGGCTACAGCGTCCTTCAGGTGCGCGTGGGCAAGGCGCGCACGTCCGCCGTGGGCGTGCTGCCCTCGCTCGGGACGGGCGAGCATCTGCTGATCCACGGGGACTGGGTCGAGCACCCGGTGTACGGAAAGCAGATCAAGATCGCCTCCTGCGAGGTGGTCAAGCCCACGACGCTCGTCGGCATCGAGAAGTACCTCGCTTCCGGCCTGGTGCACGGCATCGGCCCGGCGACGGCCAAGCAGCTCGTGCAGCACTTTGGGAAGGACACGCTGGACGTGCTGGCCTGCCAGCCGGAGCGGCTGCTGGAGCTGCCGGGCATCGGCAAGAAGCGCGCCGCCATGATCGCGGAGAGCTATCAGGAGCAGGCGCAGCAGCGCGACGCGATGGTCTTTTTGCAGACCTACGGCGTGAGCCCCTCGCTCGCGGTCAAGATCTTCAAGGTGTACGGCGAGCGCGTGCAGGACGTCATCCGCAAAAACCCCTATCGCCTCGTGGAGGACGTGAGCGGCGTGGGCTTCAAGACCGCCGACCGCATCGCCTTTTCGCTGGGCGTGGAGAAGGAAAGCGATTATCGCCTGTGCGCGGGCGTCAAGTACGCGCTGGAGGACGCGGCCGGCGGCAGCGGGCACACGTATCTGCCGCGGCCCATGCTGCTCCAGCGCGCGGCCCGGCTGCTCGAGGTGGAGCCGGAGCTGCTCGAGCGCGCGATCGACGCGCTGATCCTCAGCCACGAGCTGGTGGCGCGCGAGTTGGAGCAGGACGGGGAGACGACGGTCGCGGTGTACCTGCCCTCCTATTACAGCGCGGAGGGGGAGGTCGCAAGGCGCTTGCGCGAGCTGCTGGAGGCGATGCCCTCCGGCGGTTTTGAGGACGTGCAGGCCCAGATCGGCGAGCTGGAGCGCGTGGAGGGCATCGCCTTTCACAGCCAGCAGCGCCTGGCCATCGAGACGGCGGTGCGCAGCGGCATGACCGTCATCACCGGCGGACCCGGCACGGGCAAGACCACGATCATCAACTGTATCATCCGCCTGCTGTCCGTGGAGGGCGAGGTGGCGCTCGCCGCGCCCACCGGACGCGCCGCCAAGCGCATGACCGAGGCGACGGGCGTGGAGGCCAAGACGCTGCACCGGCTGCTCGAGTACGGCGGCGAGGACGGCAGCTTTGCGCGCGGGGCGGACAACCCGCTGGAATTCGACACGCTGATCGTGGACGAGATGTCCATGGTGGACATCTTCCTGATGCGCTCCCTGCTGCGCGCGCTGATGCCGGGCACGCGCCTCATCATGGTGGGGGACGCGGACCAGTTGCCCAGCGTCGGGGCGGGCAACGTGCTCTCCGACATACTGGACAGCGGGGTGGTCCCTTCGGTGCGCCTGACGGAAATCTTCCGTCAGGACGAGAGCAGCATGATCGTCGTCAACGCCCACCGGATCAACCGCGGGGAGATGCCGCGCCTGAACGTGAAGGGCAGCGACTTCTTCTTCGAGCGGCGGGAATCGCCCTCCATCGCGGCGCAGACGGTGGTGGAGCTGTGCGCGCGGCGCATTCCGGGCTTTTTAAAGGTCGATCCGGTGCGCCAGATACAGGTGCTCGCCCCCACGAAGAAGGGCGAGTGCGGCGTGTGGGCGCTCAACGCCCTGCTGCAATCGTGCTTTAACCCGCCGCGCCCCGGCAAGCACGAGCGCGTGGTGGGCGAGGTGACATTGCGCGAGGGCGACAAGGTGATGCAGACGCGCAACAACTATCAGCTTGAATGGAAGAAGGAGGGCGTCTTCGGCTGGGAAAACGGTCAGGGCGTGTTCAACGGCGACATGGGGTTCGTGCAGCAGGTGGATGAGGAGGCGCGCACGCTGACCGTCTGCTTTGACGACGACCGCATCGCCTCCTACGAGGGCGAACAAATGGACGATTTGGAGCTGGCTTACTGCGTTTCGGTGCACAAGAGCCAGGGCAGCGAGTTCCCGGTCGTGGTGCTGCCGGTGGTCGGCGGGCCGCCGATGCTGCTCACGCGGAACCTGTTCTACACCGCGGTGACGCGCGCGCGGCGCATGGTGATGCTCGTGGGGCGGGAGAGCGCCATCCGCACGATGGTGGAAAACGCCTACATTTCCCGGCGATACAGCGCGCTTTGCCAGCGCCTGCGCCAGGGCGTCTGAGGCCTGCGCCGCCGCTTGGCGAACAAAAACCTTCCGTTTGCAAAAAACCCATATTTCGCATGAAAAAACAGGAAATATGTCTCCGTTTTTCATGAAAGCTTCTTGCTTTTTTGGGCAAGAGGGACTATAATGACAATGGTTTCAATCTACCGGGTCTGTGGTTGCAAGTCGATGCCAGTCGCAGGCGAAGCGATCCACGTAAACCGGCCAATGTGCCGGCGAGCATGGTGCGGCTTAGAGGTAAGACCGTCCGGGCGATGTCCGAGAGGCTTAGTAGTGGGGCGCCAAGGCGTAGGAGCGAACGGCCCAGGCGGCGAGTGTGGGGTCAAAGACCAGGTCAGCCGGCGGAGCGAATACCTATCTATTTTTGCGGGGGGAAACTATCCATGTATCAAGACAAGACGCTGGTATGCAAGGACTGCGGAGCTGAATTCGTGTTCACCGCAGGCGAACAGGAATTCTACGCGGAGAAGGGCTTCCAGAACGAGCCGTCCCGTTGTAAGAGCTGCCGTCAGAACCGCAAGGCCAGCCGGAACGCCAACAGCGGTGAAGCGCGCGAAATGTACGAAACGACCTGTGCTGCGTGCGGCGCACCCACGCGTGTGCCCTTCATTCCCAAGAACGACCGCCCCATCTACTGCAGCGAGTGCTTCGCCGCGCATCGTCGGTAATCCCCTCGTGCACTGCATTTGATGAAAAGACCCGCCCTGTCATGGGGCGGGTTTTTTGCCTTCTCCGAAAGTCTGTGCGGCGGTTCTGTGAGGAAACGGATGCGCAACGCGAAAAGCTCCCTGCCGCTTTTGTCGATTTCGGGGGAGGCCTGCCCGCTCTATGGCGCAAGCCCTTGCGTCTCCCGCGTCCGGAAGCGACATTTCAAGAGACTTATCCACAAGGAATGTGAAGGAAATATTAAGGAAATAAGACAATCCACGGATTTGTCCACAAAGTCCACAAGGCTTGTGCAGAATCCCTCTGTGCGTGAAATGTGGAAAAAAAGAGCGCAAATGTGCACAAAACGAGAGGAACTTGTGGAAAACCTGTGCACAACCCGTAAACCCCGCTTAGACGCTTTACCGGCGGCATGCGGATGTGTTACAATACAATGACCGAAGCTAAAAGAGGAGATTACGCGGATGAAAAAATACGGCGTGCTGCTTTGCGACGCGGACGATACGATCTTTGATTTCGGCAGGGCGGAGGTTCTCGCCTTTCGGGAAGCGATGCACGCCTTCGACTTGCTGGAGGACGACGCGTGGCTCCTGCGCTACAGCGAGATCAACAAGGCGCTGTGGAAGGCCTTTGAGCGCGGAGAGGTGACGCAGCCTGTGCTGCGCGTCCTGCGCTTTGAGCGGCTGCTTTGCGAGATGGGGGCCGCCCGCGACGCGAAAGCGCTGAGCTGCGCGTACTCGGACGCGCTGGGGCGCTGCCCGGTGACGCTGGCTGGCGCGGTGGAGGCCGTCGAGCGCTGGAGCCGCCGGGTGCCGGTCGTCATCGTCACCAACGGCGTCGCCGCGGTGCAGCGCGGGCGCATGGAGCGTTCGCCCGTGCGCCATTGCATCCGGGGCATGGTGATCTCCGAGGAGGTCGGCGCGGCGAAGCCCGATCCCAGGATGATCGAGGAAGCGCTTCAAATGGTTCGCTGCGGCGATAAGTCGCGCGCGCTGATGCTGGGCGACTCGCTCACGTCGGACATCGCGGGCGCGGTCAACGCGGGGGTGGACAGCTGCTGGTTTAACCCCCACGGCAAGGAAAACACGACCGCCATCAGGCCGACCTATGAGGTGCGGTCACTGGAGCAGGTGGACGAGCTCCTGGCTTAAATTGTCTGACGGGTAATTTTTGCCGCGCAGGAACAAAGCGGCGTTCTTGTGCGTCTTTGAAGGAGAATGAACAGGCAGCGGCGCGGCCCACGGGGCCGCGCTTGCGGAAAGGCGAGGTGCATGGGATGAAGGACAGGATGAGGCGAAGGGGAAAACGGGCGGCGCTGTGCGCGGGCCTGCTCGTGCTGACGCAGGCGCTCGGCGGGTGCTTTTTAGCGCCCGATCCGACGCTTGACCCGCTGGCGATCGATCCCAACCAGACGCCGATTCCGTTCGGCCCGACCGAAACCGCGAGATCGACGCTGGCACCGACGCCGCAGCCCCCCGCGGGTACGGCCGGAGGGTGGGAGGATTGGGCGCCCGTCGAGCACCTGCCCACGCCCGGCCCGACGCCCACGCCGGTCGCCGCGAAGCCGACGGCGACGCCGTCGAGCTGGAAGACGAGCACGGACGACTATTACGCGGGCTACCCGGTGCTCAAGGTGGGCTCCACGGGCTCCGACGTCAGCGACATGCAGACCCGCCTTAAGGAGCTGGGCTACTACACCGGATCGGTGGACGGGCGCTTCGCGGGCGGCACGCAGGACGCTGTGAAGGCTTTCCAGAGCGCGAACGGGCTCACGGCCGACGGCATCGCGGGCCGCGCGACGCAGGACAAGCTGTATTCCACGGGCGCGGTCGCCAAGACGATCACCACCTCCGGCACGACGAGCACCTATTCGCTGCTCAAAGACGGCTCTTACGGCACGGAGGTGCGCAAGCTGCAGGCGCGGCTGACGGAGCTGGGCTATTACGCGGGCGGCGTGGACGGGGTGTACGGCTCCTCCACGGAGAGCGCGGTCAAGTCCTTTCAGCGCGCGAACGGGCTGTCCGCGGACGGTCAGGCGGGCGAGGCGACGCAGAAGAAGCTGTACAGCTCCTCGGCCAAGTCCAACAGCCGCCCGGTGACGACCGCGGACCCGACGGCGAAGCGCTCGCTCACCGTCGGAATGGAAGGCAACGACGTGTACGGCGCGCAGGAACGCCTCATCGCGCTGGGTTACCTGACGGGCGTGGCGGACGGCGTCTTCGGCGCGGAGACCGAGAGCGCGGTCGTCGCCTTCCAAAAACGCAACAACCTGACGGCGGACGGCGTCGTCGGCGCCTCCACGCTCAAGAAGCTGAACAGCTCCGGCGCCAAGAAGGCGGCCACCGCGTCGGCGACCGCCACGCCGAAGCCGGGCACGTACGTGGTGATCCGCGAGGGGGATTCGGGCACGCTCGTCTTCGACCTACAGGAACGCCTGTACGAGCTGGGGTATTACTCGGGGCGCGTCGACGGGCGCTTCGGCGCGGGCACGACCGCCGCGGTCAAGGCCTTCCAGACGGCAAACGGCCTTTCGTCGGACGGCATCGCGGGGCAGGCGACGCAGAAGAAGCTGTACGCCTCCGACGCCAAGTTCAACCCGGACCTCATCGGGAACGTGACGCCGGTTAAGCCCACGGCGACGCCGGGCGTTTCCACGGACAAGCTGCTCAAGCGCGGCTCGACCGGCGACGACGTGCGCCGTCTGCAGCAGGCGCTGCTCAGCCTCGGGTATTACGAGGGGCAGGTGGACGGCACCTACGGCGCGTCCACCGAGGCGGCGGTCCGCCTGTTCCAGACGTACAACGACATGCGCGCGGACGGCGTGGCGGGCGCGCAGACGCTCACCACCCTGTACGGCGGCCATGCCGCCGCCCATCCCGGTGAGCAGGCTAGGCCCACGGCGACGCCGCAGGGCAGCTACGCCACCCTCAAGGAGGGCGACGTGAGCGAGCAGGTGCGGCTCATGCAAAAGCGCCTGTACGCCCTGGGGTACCTGCCGGAGTATCTGACGGACGGAGACTTCGGCGAACGCACGGTGGAGGCGGTTAAGAACTTTCAGCGCCGAAACGGCCTGACCGACGACGGCGTGGCGGGCCCCGGGACGCTCGCGATTCTGTACGCCTCCTCCGCGCTGCCGTACCAGAGCGGCGAAACCTCCTCGGGAGACGTGGAGCTCGACGCGCTCAAGACCGGCAGCCAGGGCGACGAGGTGACGCAGATGCAAAAGGCGCTGGCGGACATCGGATGCTACATGGGCACGGCCGACGGCATCTTCGGCGCGACCACCGCCACGGCGGTCAAGCTCTTTCAGGCGCTGAACAACCTGACGCCGGACGGCGTGGCGGGCCGGGAGACGCTCGCGCTGCTCTACAGCGGGGACGGCAAGGGGATCAGGAACCTCACGCTCACCGACCTTTCCATCGGCGCGACGGGCGAAGCGGTCAAGGCGCTGCAGATCATGCTGATCTCGCTCGGGTATTTGCAGACGGAGGATCTCGGCACGTTCGGGGATTTGACCGCGGCTGCGGTCGTGCGCTTTCAAAACGCCTACGGGCTGGAGCAGACGGGCGTCGCCACGGTTGCGATGCAGACGCTGCTTTACAGCGGACAGGCGGCGGGCGGGCCCATAGACTGATCGAAAGAAAATTTCGGAGAGGCTGCGGCAAAACGGTACGTAGTGAATCGTTTTGCCGCAGCCTCTCCTTTCAATTCACGTGTCCGTAAATCATCCGTAAAATCGAGGGGGAAGAAAGGCATTTCGCTGGAAAAATGCTGTCGGGCGATTGTAACCGTTTTCAGGCATTCTCCAAGCTGTATTCCGACTTACGCGCAATCGGGGCAGAAAATGCTCTCTCCTCGGCATAACAAGGCTCCCTCCACAATTGACAGCGCTTTATTTCACGGTCTCTCATAGAGGGAGCATATCATGATTTTTGGATACCGCCTGTTTTTTGTTCACAAGGATTTGCGCGCCGCAGAGCGAGGACCGAAAGATTAAAATGGAGAGGACCTGCTCAGGTTCAGAAGAGATCGCGCCGGGCGGCGTCGCCGCTGTCGACGGTCTCCTGCGCCTCGCACGGGGGTTCCATCGTGTCGCGGGGCGAGTCCGCCGGTACGTCCTCCGACGGATGGGGCGCCGGGTCGACGACTTCCTTGATCGAAAAGCAGACGGTCGTAAGAAACCACGCTTCCAGCACACCGTAAAGCGGCAGGCGTATGAGCCAGGAGACGACGAGCGGCGGCAGCAGTTTGTCCGCCAGCAGGGTGACGAGGTTGACGGGCAGACAGAGCAGCAGCAGCCCGACCGTCGCGAAGAGCAGAGGGACGTAAACGGATTTCTGAGGGCGCAGCATGTCGCGCACGCGGCAGCGCGCTTTCGTGCCGACCAGACGGACCGCGGCGGAGAGAACCAGCGTGCCCAAGGCGCAGGAAATCAGGATGAAATGAAGGAGCGAGACGAAGCTGTTGATTTCGGTCATGAGGAAAAAATAAGCCACGTCTATGACGATGTAGAGCAACATTGCGATGAGGACGAGCAGCAGGCACTTGGGATAAGCGGTGGGCCAATGAAAGGGCTCGAAGAGACCCGCAAAGCGGATGCGGTCGCCCTTGATGAAGGCGCTCGCCGCGAGGCGCATTTTCCCCAGCAGAAGGACGAGCGCGAGCGCGAGCATAAGCGGCACGGCCACTAAAAGGAGCCAGACGGTCTGGGACTGGATGAACAGGGCGGGGTACAGCGCCGGCAGGACGAACAGCGAGAAAAGCAGCGAGGTGAGCAGAAACAGCGCCGCGTTCATGCCGATCCAAAGCAGCAGGCTCCGCTTGCGGGCGCGCAGCAGATTGAAGGAAAAAGCGTACGTATCGCGGCAGGCAAAAAAACAATCTTTAAACCATTCCATTCCCGGCAGCCTCCCTCGCATCCTCAAGATAAGGAACAAATGTTCTACTAAGAGTATAGCATAATGCAGGAAGACCGTAAAGGGCGGCAGGCGAAATTTTCCTTGACATGCGCGCCGCCCGGACATATAATATACAAATCAATCATTCCTGAGCTATGCGGGAGTAGTCGGCGCGGCGGCGCGGCGGGGTCAACATACTGGCGGGCTTGCCCGTCTGGCTTTGCCTGAAACGACGAGACGCTTGAAACGGATGAAGAGGAGGCTTCCTCTGTCCGTTTCGGGCGTCTTTCTTTGTCCCGCGCGACATAGGCTTTCATAGACAGGGACAGGAGGAAACGAAATGAGCACGACGATGCTGCTCCTGACGGCGGTGGCGCTCTCCATGGACGCGCTGGCCGTATCGATCTCCAACGGCATGACGATTCACGACCTGAAGGCGCGCGACGCGCTGAAGACAGGCTTCTTCTTCGGCGCGTTTCAGGCGCTGATGCCCGCTATCGGCTGGCTGGCCGGGACGAGTATCCGGGACATGATCGTCTCCGTGGATCACTGGGTGGCGTTTGGGCTGCTGGCGGTCATCGGCGGCAAGATGATCTGGGATACGTTTCACGAGCAGGAGGACGACTGCGTCGCCAACCCGACGGACACGCGCGTGCTGCTCATCATGGCCGTCGCGACGAGCATCGACGCGCTGGCCGTAGGCATCAGCCTCGCGATGGAGCAGGTCGCCATCGTGCCGGCGGCGCTGACCATCGGCCTCGTCACGTTTTCGCTTTCCGCGCTGGGCGTGCTGCTGGGCAAGAAGCTGGGCGAAACCTGTCAAAAGCGCGCCGGGCTGATCGGCGGCATCATCCTCATCCTGATCGGCCTCAAAATCCTGATCGAGCACATCGCACAGGGCGTATGAGCTTAAAGCGAGCAGGCGCGGTAGAGATTCACGAGGTAGGCGCGGTACCCCTCGTCCGCCCAGAGCAGCGCATAGGCCTCCTGGCCCGCCCGGACAAAGGCCCCTGAAAGCCCCTTGAGCCCGTAATCGTAAAGGGGGCAAAGCGCGTGCGCGCGGGCGTCCAGGCACACGGTAAAGCGTTCTTCCCCCGCGCGGCAAAAGAGCGGGAACAGGCGGCAGGCGAGCGGGCGCTCCGCCCGCGGGCAGGTTCCCGCGCAGGTGAGCAGCAGCGCCCTCCTCCCGCCGAGGTCATAGGAAAGCGGCGTCACGCGGGCCCAGGCGGCAGACTCATAAAACGCTTCCTCGCCGGGAAAGAGCAGCATGCCGCGCTCGTCCGCCTGATCGCCCTGGCAGCATGCGTGCGCGCATAGACGCCCGCAGTCCGCCAGCAGAGGCGTCACGCCCTCCAAAAGGTCACGGGCCTTCACGAGGACTTCTTTTGAATACATAAGCTTTCATCCTTTGGGGCAGGGCCCCTTTTTGTTTGCGCCTATACGATTCGCCGCTCGCCGATGCAAACCCTTTATCCTCTTGCACCCTTTGCGCACGTCATGTATAATAAAAGGAAACGTAAGGGGGGAGCACCGTGCAGTTATGTCAGCATGCGTGCACCAAAGAGGTGCATTTGGGCAGCGGGGCGGGCGGCCTGCTGCTGCAGCGCAGCTTGCCGGACTGCGTGGACGAGCTGCTGCGGCGGTTCGGCGGCCAGGTGCAGATGATCTACATCGACCCGCCCTTCAACACGGGCCAGCGCTTCGACATGAAGATGCGCGTGGGCGAGGAAGACTGGAAGCGTTCCCGCGCGCGCCTGACGCTGCAGGCCTACGACGACCGCTGGCCGAGCGTTGAGGAATACCTTTCCATGATGCGAAGCGCCCTCACGCTCGCGCGGGAGCTGCTGCGCGACGAGGGCACGATCTTTTTGCACATCGATTCGCGCATGCACGCGCGCCTTCGCCTGATGATGGACGAAATCTTCGGCCCGCAGAACTTCCTGAATGAGATCATCTGGGCCTATCAGAGCGGGGGGCGGGCGCTCAACCACTTTTCCCGCAAGCACGACATCATCCTCTTTTATAGAAAGAGCCGCCTGTACTACTTCAACATCCGCTCGGTGCCCGTGCCGCGCGCGGAAAACCGCTCCAACCACATGCGCCGCTGCGTGGATGCCGACGGGCGGACCTACCGCACCATCCGCTCCGGGGGCAAGGAATACGTCTATTACGACGACGAACCCGCTTACCCCGGCGACGTATGGGACGACGTGAGCCATCTGCAGCAAAAGGACCCGCAGCGGACGGGCTACGACACGCAAAAACCCGTCAAGCTGCTGGAGCGCATCGTCCTTTGCGCGTCCAGGCCGGGCGATCTGGTCTGCGACCTGTTCTGCGGCTCCGGCACGACGCTGGTCGCCGCGGCGCAGAACGGCCGGCGCTTTCTCGGCGTCGATCAAAGCGTGACCGCGCAGGCCGTCGCGCGAAAACGGCTGCTCGGACGCAAGCTGGAAATCGAGACGCAGGCCCAGCGCGTGAACGCGCAGGTCTCATCTACGCTGACGCCGGGCATCGGTTTTTACACGGTGCAGCTATGCACGTACGCGCTCGAAGCGGAGCTGGGCGAGTTTGACGGCCTCGACGCGGTGGATCAATGGTCTGCGGGCTTCCTGCGCGAGGGCGCGTTTCACGCCTATGCCAACGCGGTGCGCAGCAAGCAGAGCCCCCGCCTCGCGCAGACGCTGGAGATTCCCGTGCTCTCCGGCACGCCGTGCATCGAGACGGTGGACGTGCTGGGGCGGCGCGCGTTTTACTGCTTTACCGAAACATCGGGTCAATGAGGAGACGCAAATGAACAACGGATACACACAATACATCCTGCGGCTGATCGCCGCGCAGGGGGCGCTGGCCTCCGTTTACACGGACCCGCGCGACCCGGACGGCTTTTGCGCGGGCTTTGTGGAGTGCGTCAGCAGCCGGCACCTGCTGATGGCGGAGGTGACGCCCTGGGGCAAGCTGGACGGCTGGTGCCTGCGGCGCACGACGGACGTATATCAGGTGCTCTCGGGCGAGGAATACGAGCAGCGCCTTGCGATGCTCCTCTCCCACTATCACCAGCAGCACGTGACGTTCTTTGAGGCGCCTCTGGTCGAGGAGGACGACATCCTGCAGCGCGCGCTTCAAAGCTGCAAGGAGAAGCAGCGCGTCGTCAGCGTGCTGATCGCGGACGAGATGATCACCGGGCGCGTGACCGAACTCAACGACCTGCGGGTCACGCTGCGCCTGATGGACTTTTTCGGCCGTCCGGCGGAGGAAGAGACGCTGCCGCTGCGCGACGTCGAGGTGCTGTCCATCGACACGGAGGAAGAGCGCATGTACGAGCTGCTGGAGCGGCTGGATGCGCAGCGTCCCCAGATCCTGCCCCCGGAGGAAAGATGAAGATCAAGATTTTGACGATATTCCCCGAGATGTTTGCGCCGGTGCTCGGCGCGAGCATGCTGGGGCGCGCGCAGGATAACGGCCTCCTCTCCTTTGAGGTGATCGACATCCGCCCTTTTTCCGAGCGCAAGCACAAGAATACGGACGACGACCCCTTCGGAGGCGGCGCGGGCATGGTGATGCTGGCGCAGCCCATCGTGGACGCGATGCGTTTCGCGATGGGGGAGGACTTTCACGGACGGCGTATCTACATGTCCCCGCGCGGCCAGACGCTGACGCAGCGCAAGGTGGAGGAGCTCGCGAAGGAGGAGACGCTGATCCTGCTCTGCGGTCATTACGAGGGCGTGGACCAGCGGGCGATCGACCTGTGCATCGACGAGGAGCTGTCCATCGGGGATTACGTGCTCACGGGCGGCGAACTCGCGGCCATGGTGGTGGCGGACAGCGTGGCCCGGCTGATCCCCGGCGTGCTCGGGTGCGAGGAGAGCGCGCAGACGGAGTCCTTTTCCTCCGGACTGCTCGAATACCCGCAGTACACGCGCCCCCGGGTCTTCGAGGGGCTGGAGGTGCCGGAGGTGCTGCTGGGCGGCAACCACGCGCTGATCGAGGACTGGCGCTTTGAGCAGGCACTTCGCATTACGCTGGAAAGGCGGCCCGAAATGCTGCGGGGGCTTTCGATGGACAAGCGCCAGCGCAAAATTTACGACCGCGTGATGGCGTCCAGGAAGCGCTTCTTGGACGATCAGAGCGACAAATCAGCGATTATCCCTTCTGATGAAGCGGGGAATCGCATATACTAAAGCAAACAAAAGAGGAGGTCTTGTGGTATGTGGGGCGAAGGAAAGAAAGCGAAGGGCGCCTTCATCGGGCTGTCCGTCGGGTATATCGTGCTGGGGCTGGTGCTGCTGCTCTGGCCGCAGATATCCATGAACATCATCTGTTACGTGCTGGGCGCGGCGGCGGTCGCGCTGGGCGCGATCAAGCTGTGGCGTTACTTCACGGCGGACGGGCTGGAGCTCATCTTCATGGACATGTCCACCGGTGTGGTCGCGCTGCTGATCGGCCTGGTGCTGCTCATCAAGCCCGCGCTGCTGCTGGGCCTCATCCCGATCATCCTGGGCGTGATGATCGCGGTGGACGGCACGGCGCGCGTTCGCACCGCGCTGGACCTTCGCACGGTGGGCTACAGCAACTGGGTGATCGAGCTGATCCTCGCGATCGTGTCGGTCGCGCTGGGAATCCTGCTGATCGTAAACCCGATGTTCTCCCTGGGGCTTGCGACCGCCTTCATCGGCGCGGCGCTGTGCGTGGACGGCATCATCAACTTGTGGGACGTCTTCTACATCTCCCGCCAGCTTAAAAAGCTGCGGGGCTGACGGACAAATGAAAAATTCGGGCGGCTGAATCATCAGCCGTCCGAATTTTTATGCGATTGAAGATTTCGTAAAGCGCGCTCAGTAGGTGTAGTTCTCCACCTCGACCTTGTCGGGATCGGTGTAGGGGGCGAGGGTTGAGATCATCTTCATCGGCGCGTTTGAACTATTCTTGACGTAGTGGATTTCGCCCGGCTCGATGTGGATGAGCTGGCCGGGCCTCAGGTGGTTGACGACGCCGTCCACCACGATGTCCACTTCCCCCTCCAGGACGAAGAAGTTTTCCTCCATGACGTTGTGATAGTGCGCCTTGAAATCCTGACCGGCCTGAAACTGAACCAGCGCGAAGTTGCTGCGCGGTCCCTTCATCAGATATTTGGGGCCGCTGTCCCCAAAGCGGTATTCCCGCTCGTTTTCATCGATGATAAACATATCCTTTTCTCCTTTCCGTTGTCTCAAACGCCCGGAGCCGCCCACAGAAAGCGCGTCACGCGCTCGTCCGCCAAGCGAAGCTGCGCGGCGTACATCTTGCGCCAGGTATCGTACATTTGCAGGTAAACGCGGTGGTTTTCCTCGTTCGGCGTAAAGACGCGATCCCACTTGACCAGTCTTCGCGCCGCCGCGGAAAGGTCGTCGTAGACGCCCACGCCGTAGCCTGCAAGGATCGCGGCGCCCAACGCGGTCGCTTCCTTGACGACGGGCACCTTTACCGGCACGCCCAGCACGTCCGAGACGATCTGGCACCACAGCGCGCTCTTGGAGGCGCCGCCCGCGAAGACGATTTCCGTGGGCATGCCGCCGGTCGCCTCGCGCACGAGCTCCATGTGGCCGCGGGTCACCATCGCGGTGTTCTCCATGATCGCCCTGTAGAAGGTGTAGCGGTTAAAGCGCGCAGGGTCGAAGTCAAAGTTGGTGAACGTGGGGGCGGCGTGACGCCAGGAGATGTAGTTCATGACGTCCGAAAACGCGCACATCATGCCGTAGCAGCCCGCGGGGATTTTCTCCGCCTCGTCGTTCATCACGTCGTAGGTGTCGCGGCCCGTCGCCTTGGCGATTTCGCGCTCCGGCCCGCAGAACGCGTCCCGATACCAGCGCATGACGAGGCCGGGCTTGAAGGCCAGCGCCTCGTACTGCCAGACGCCCGGCACGGCGTGGCAGTTGACGCGCACGCGGCAAGCGGGATCGGTCTGTCCGCTCGTGGTGTTGTACTCGTACTGCCAGAAGCTGCCGCCGAAGACGGCCGCCTGCCCCGCGTCCACGACGCCCACGCCCACGCAGCCCAACTGCGCGTCGCCGCCGCCGGCGACGACGGGCGTGAGCGCTGCGAGCCCCGTCGCGTCGGCGCCCGCCTCGCTGACCGCGCCCACGACGCTGCCGCACTCGTACACGGGCGGGAAGATGCCCGTCTTGAGGCCTACGCGCGCGGCGATTTCCTCGTCCCACGCGCGCTTTTGTAAGTCGAAGATGCCCGTCGTGCAGCCGTTGGAGGGCTCGGTGGACAGGACGCCCGTGAGCTTGTAGATCAGCCAGTCGTTGAACATCGTGACGTAGGCCGTCTTTTCGTACACGTCCGGCATCTTGTTCTTGACCCACAGGATGCGGGGCAGCGCGCCCAGCGCGTAGGTCTGGCCGGATTTTTTGTAGAGCTCCTTTTCGAGCTGCGGGTCCCTTTTGACGAGCTCTGCGACCTCGTCGTCGCTGCGCGCATCGACGTTGGCGCAGGCCCAGATTTCGCTGCCGGCCGCGTCGTAGAGCACGATTCCCTCGCGCATGCAGGTCGTGCTGACCGCGGCGATGCTCGCGGGATCGACGCCGCTTTGTTCGATGACGCCCCGGATGCAGGCGCGCGCGAGCTCCCAGTTGTGCGTCCAGTCGAAGTCCATGCTGCCGGGATAGCGCGGGTCCTCCTTGTGTTCCCATTCCTTTTGAACACAGCCAATCTGAACGCCCTCTGTGTTGAACAGAACGGCCCGGACGCTGCCGGTGCCCGCGTCCACGGCCATCAGGTGACGCATTGACATAGAGCATTCCTTCCTTTCCTGATGATGCAAAACTTACAGCGAAGCGCAGGGGGGCTCTTCGCTGACGAGTTGCGAGGCGGTCTGCTCATCCGTGATGAGCACGTCGAGATAGCCCCCGCGCAGCACGGCGCGGATGGCCTCGACCTTGTGCGGCCCCGCGGCGACGCCGATGACGCTCTTCAGCTCGCGCAGGGTGGAAAGCGGCGTGGAGATCAGGCGGTTTTCCAACTGGGTCTGAACGAGGTTGCCGTCCCGGTCGATGAAGTGGCTGAGCACGTCGCCCACCGCGCCGTTCATCGTGAGGTAGAGGATGTCGTTGTGGCTGAGAATGCCGGAACGGATGACGGTCGCGCTCTCGTGCGTCGAACCGATGCCGACGACCGTGAGCTGCGAAAGGCCGATCATCCGGCTGATTTCCACGATGGAGGCCTCCTGCCGGATGGCGTCCGCCATCTCCTTGTTGCTCACCAGCAGCGGCGCTGGCATCAGGTAGAGCTTGGCGTTAAAGACGTTGGAGCGCGTGTTGGGCAGGTAATAACTCACCCCTCCCGTGAGCGAGACGCAGGTGAGGGGCGTCTCCGCCATCATCGCCAGGTGATTGAGCACGCGCCCCGGCGTGTCGCCGTAACCCATGTTGATACAGGCGTTTTCCGGAAGGCGGTCCGCGATGTACATCGCGGCGGCCTTGGCGATGCTCTCGTTGAGCTCGGTCGTCTCGGGGTTGCTCGGGACGACGAATACGTCCTTTAAGCGGTAGCGGTCGATCAGCGCGCGCTCCAGCTCCATGCGGCCGATTCCGTCCGAGCGGAGCCGAAACTGAATGATGCCGCACTGACGCGCGCGGTCCAGCAGCTTGATGACGCGCATTCGGCTGATGCCCATCAGGTCTGCGATGGTCTGCTGGGTCAGGTTCTCAAAAAAATAGTACCAGGCCGCCTTGACCATCAGCGATTCTTCGTAGTTCATCCGCATCCTGCCCTTATCGTGGGAAGACAAACAAATATTTATCTTCCAAACAAATGTTTTGATAAATAGAGTATAGCATTCACGTGCTGCAATGTCAATTCTTTTCAAAAAACACGGGAATATATTATCATGATGGAATAATTGCGAAAAGATATGGATAAATAGTTGACAACTCTGCTGAATTATCGTATGATGGGGATGGAAATAAATTGTTTCATCTATGAACATTTGTATCGATGGGCAGGTGAGTTACGCGCCATGGCAAACGACATGCAGGGCGCTTGTCCGGACACCATGATTTCCGTGCGCGGCATCCGCAAGGCCTTCGGGCAAAACGTCGTGCTCAAGGGCATCGACCTGGACGTGCGCGCGGGCGAGGTGCTTGCGCTGATCGGCGGCAACGGCGCCGGCAAATCGACGCTCATGAAGATCATCATGGGCATATACCAGCAGGACGAAGGGGAAATTTACGTCGGCGGCCAGCCCGTCAAGCTGGGGCGTCCGGCGGCTTCGCTGGCGCAGGGCATTTACCTCGTGCCCCAGGAACCCATGCTCTTTCCCAACATGTCCGTGGAAGAAAACGTGACCATGGGCTTTTCGCAGAAGAAAGCCGAGCTGCACAGGCGCCTGACGGCGCTTTGCGGCCAGCTTGGCTGGAAGCTCGACCTTTCGCGCCGGGCGGACAGCCTCTCCATCGCGGAGCAGCAGCTCGTGGAGATTTTGCGCGGGCTGATGCGCGAGGCGCGCATCCTCATCCTCGACGAACCGACGAGCTCGCTCACCTTCAACGAGGTGGAATCGCTCTTTCGCACCATCGAGGACCTTAAAAAGAAGAACATCAGCATCATCTACATCACGCACCGCCTGACGGAGGTATTCGAAATTGCGACGCACGTGGCGATCATGCGCGACGGCGTCATCACCCTTTCCGGTCCGGTGTCGGGTTTCGACCGCGAAATGCTCGTGCGCGGCCTGCTGCCGCCGGATACGAAGGAGCGCGAGCGAAAGAGCGCGCACCGCGAGATCGACTACGCGGGGCTAAAGCCCGTTCTTCAGGTGCGGCATTTGTCGGGTTACGGCTTTGACGACGTGAGCTTTGAGGTGTATCCGGGCGAGATTCTGGGGCTCGCGGGCGTCGTGGGCGCGGGCCGAACCGAAATCGCGACCACGATCTTCGGCAAGGACATCGTGCGGGGCGGCAAGGTGCTGCTGCTGGGCGAGGACATCACCGGCATGAAGACCAAGCAGGTCATGCAAAAGGGCCTCAGCTACGTGGCCGAGGACCGCTTCCTGCACGGCATCTTCCGCATCAGCGACGTGGCGGCCAACACCTCGGCCTCGAGCCTTTCGAGCATGGGCCGCTTCTTCATGAACTTTGGGCGCGAGCGCAGGCTCACGGACGAATACGTGCAGTCCTTCCGCACGAAGGTGACGGGGTGCGACCAGCTGATGGGTTCCCTCTCCGGCGGCAACCAGCAGAAGGTCGTCATCGCCCGCTCGCTTTCGACGAAGCCCAAGCTGCTCATTCTGGACGAGCCCACGCGCGGCATCGACGCCGCGGCGCGCGGCGACGTGTACGCGATCATTCAGCAGCTTCGCGAGCAGGGGCTCGCCATCCTGCTCATCTCCTCCGACATGGAGGAAATCGTGGAGCTCTCCGACCGCGCGGTGACGATGTACTGCGGGCGGATCAACCACTGCTTTGAAAAGCACGAGATCAATCAGGACAACCTGATGGCCGCCGCCTTTGGCGTGTACGAAGGAGGGGTGAGGGGTGCTTAAAAAACTGCTGAAGTCGCGCGAGCTGACCTCCATCGTCTTCATCGTCGTGCTGTTCCTGGGCGTCGGAATCGTCAACCCCGCCTTTCTTTCCAGCCGCAACATCATGCTGTGCTTCAACGGCGGCGTGGTCTACACGATCATGGCGATGGGCATCGCGTTCGTCATCATGACGGGCGAGATCGACGTCTCCGTGGGCGCGACGATGGGCATGGCGGCGGCGATATCCGCTACCATGATCCGAGACGGGGCGCCCTGGGCGCTGGCGATCGGCGCTGCGCTGCTCGTGGGCGTCGCGGTCGGGCTGGTCAACGGCTTTGGCGTGACGGTGATCGGCATCCCGTCGATCATCATGACGCTGGGCGTCAACGGCGTCGTGCGCGGCCTCATCTACGTGTACACGGGGGGCAAGTGGGTCGAAAACCTGCCCTACGAATTCAAGGCGCTCTCCCAGGCGAGCCTGGGGTCGATCACCTACTTTTACCTCGCGGCGCTGGCGGCGATGGTCGCCATCCATCTGCTCCTCACGCGGTCGCGGCGCGGGCGCTACCTGGCGGCCGTGGGCGACAACATCGGCGGCGCGACGCTGCTGGGCATCCCGGTCACCGGCACCAAGATCGCCTCGTTCGTGCTGTGCGGCATGGCGGCGGCCGTGGGCGGCATCCTGTACGTCAGCCGCGTGGGCTTTGTGACGCCGACGGCGGGCAGCGGGTACGAGATGAAGGTCATCGCGGCCTGCGTGCTGGGCGGCATCAGCCTTTCCGGCGGCGTGGGATCGGTGATCGGCGCGTCGGTGGGCGCGGCCATCATGGCCTCCATCAGCCGCATTCTGGTCTTCCTGGGCTTTTCTTCCGACTATGACGACACGATCACCGGCATTCTGCTCATCACGATCGTCGTGTGCGACGCGCTGCTGCAGCACAGGGCTGCGGAGCGGGCGCGGCGGGAGCGGCTTTCGGCCAAGACGGCGAATGCGGGCGCAAAGGAGGCGGCGGCGCAATGAAACGGGTAAAGAAGATGCTCTGCCGCTGGGAGACGTTCCTCGTCGTCCTGCTGCTGCTGGAAATCGTAGTCTTCGGCGGCATCAACCCCAAGTTCTTAAAGCCGCGCGTGCTGCTGGGCAGCATCAACGACTTCATGTCCATCTGCATCATCTCTCTGTTCGTGACGTTTGTGCTCATCACGGGCGGCATGGACATCCAGGCGGGCTCGATCGTCGGGCTCACGTCCATCTCCATCGGCGTGCTCTGGAACGACGTGGGCATGAACATCTGGGTCGCCTGCGCCGTTGGGCTCGTCATCGGCGCGCTGTGCGGCACGCTTTCCGGCTTCTTCGTGGCCTACGCGGACGTGCAGCCGATGGTCGTCACGCTGGGCGGATCGTTCCTCTACTCGGGACTGGCGCTGGCGGTCACCAACCTGTCGGCGACGGAATCGTACAAGGGCATCAGCGGCTTTCCGGAGGCGTTCACCCGGCTGGCCAAGGGGCGCGTCTTCAAGATCGTTCCCTATCAGCTGCTCATCTTCCTGGGGCTCGTGGTGATCGCCTATCTGCTGCTGCACCGAACGACGTATGGCCGCAAGGTGTTCCTGTGCGGCGTCAATCGCCACGCGGCGGAATACTGCGGCATCAAGACGAAGCTCGTCACCATGAGCACGTACACGCTTTCCGGCATGAGCGCCTCGCTGGCCGGCATCCTGCTGACCGCATACCTGGGCACCTCGAAGGCGGATCTCGGCAAGGAGCTCACGCTGCCGATCATCACCGCAGTCGTGCTGGGCGGCACGTCCAACCTCGGCGGCGCGGGCAGCGTCGTCGGCACCGCGCTCGCGGCGCTGGTCATCGGCATATTGCGCTTCGGCATGTCGATGGCGGGCGTCAACACGCAGTACCTGGACATACCGGTGGGCCTGCTGCTCGTCGTGTCCGTCGCGCTGCGCTTTGCGGGCAGCAACCCAAGGGTCGCAGCGCTCATGCAGAAGCTGCGGGCAAAGCGCAGGCGTTCGGCCCCCAAGGGCGGGGTTCAAGCGTAAATAACCGGGCAGGCGCAGGGGCTGCGCGGTTAAATAATGTAGGAGGTTCCCAATTATGAAAAAGTTTCTCGCTGTCATGATGGCCTGCATGCTGCTCGTCGCCTGCAGCGCTTCCGCTCTGGCGGCCGACATCACGGTCGTGTTCGTTCCCAAGCTGACCGGCAACGCGTTCTTCGAATCCGCGAACGACGGCGCGCAGGAATACGCCTCCAAGATCGAGGGCATGACCGTCAAGTACGACGGCAACCCCGAAGCCTCCATCGCCAACCAGGTCACCGTCATCAACAACGCGATTCAGCAGGGCGCCGACGCGCTGTGCGTGTCCTCCGTGGACGCGACGGGCCTGGACGACGCGATGCGCGAAGCCAAGGAAGCCGGGCTTGCGGTCGTCACGTGGGACTCCGACGTGTCCGGCGACTGCCGCACCGTCATGGTCTCCCAGGGCACGCCCGAGCAGCTCGGCCAGATGCTGGCCGACATGCTGGCCGACTCCCTGAAGAGCCGCGGCAAGGACCCTGAGAAGGACGCCATCAAGTACTGCTGGCATTACTCTCAGGCGACCGTCGCCGACCAGAACAGCTGGCAGGTGGCCGGCGAAAAGTACATCGCCGAGAAGTACCCGAACTGGGTCAACGTCGCGCCCGACAACTACTACTCCATGCAGGACGCCGAGAAGGCCATCAGCGTGGGTGAATCCATCCTGACCGCGCATGCGGACCTCGACGGCATCATCTGCAACGACTCCACCGCTCTGCCGGGCCAGTGCCAGGCGGCGCAGAACCTGGGTCTCACGAAGGACAACATCTCCATCACCGGCTTTGCCTCCCCGAACTCCATGAAGGATTACTGCCGCGCGGGCATCCTTGAGCGCTGGGGCCTGTGGGATTGCAAGGTGCAGGGCGCGCTGGGCTGCTACCTGGCGTACTACATCGCCTCCGGCAACGACGTGAAGGTCGGCGACAAGATCGACGTTCCGGAAATCGGCACCGTCGAAGTCATGCCCAACACGGTTCTGGACCCGAACGCGTACACGGCGGAGGATTCCGGCGTCGTGCTGCTGCCGGAGCGCACAGTCTTCACCGCGGAGAACATGGACAACTACAACTTCTAATATCTTCGGATATTGAAGCCATAAAGCCGAAGTATGGCTGCGGTCCTGCGCCGCAGTCATACTTCGCGTAATGCAGGCAAAGAACAAGGAGGAGATCCGCTATGGCAGACAAGGACGGATTGAAAGTCGCAAAGGACTATCACGTCGGCGAACCCTTCGCCAACCAGGGCAGCTTTCACGTTAAGGGCGCGAACAGCCTGGATTGGGGCATGAAGAAGCATCTTTCCAACATTTTTGATCCGAAGAGCGGCAACACCGTGATGTTCGCGTTCGACCACGGCTACTTCATGGGATCGACCGCCGGACTGGAACGCCTGGACCTGGTCGTGCCCAAGCTCATGCCCTACGTGGACGTGCTGATGGGTACGCGCGGGGCGCTGCGCACCTGCATTCCGCCGACCTGCCGCAAGGCTGTGGCGCTGCGCGTCTCCTCCGGTTCCTCGATGCTGAACGACGATTTGAGCCACGAGGTGCTGGCGGTCGATATCGAGGACGCCATCCGCATGAACGCGGACTGCCTCGCCGTGCAGACGTTCATCGGCGCGGACGGGCAGCTTTCGAGCATCGACAACCTTTCCAGGGCGATCAACACGGGCCTTCGCTACAGCATCCCCACGCTGGGCGTCGTGGCCGTGGGCAAGCAGATGGAGCGCACCGACCGCTTCTTTAAGCTGGCCACGCGCATCGTGGCGGAGATGGGCGCGAACATCATCAAGACGTATTACTGCGAGAACTTTGAGGAAGTCGTCGCGGCCTGCCCGGTGCCGATCGTCGTGGCGGGCGGCAAGAAGCTGCCCGAGGACGAGGCGCTGACGCTGGCCTATCGCTCCATCGCGGGCGGCGCGCGCGGGCTGGACATGGGCCGCAACATCTTCCAGAGCGAGCACCCCGCGGAAATGGCGCAGGCCATCCGCAAGGTCGTGCACGAGGGATTCACGGACAAGGAAGCCTACGAGTTTTACACGGACGCGATTCATCAGGCGTAAAGCCATGGCGGACGGCATTGCCGCCCGCCATTTTTACACAGGAAAGGGGGAGCTCCATGGCGGAACAAATTATCAGCCTCGTGCTGCCCGTGCTCGTGATGATCGCGCTTGGGCGGCTGTGCTGCGTTCGCGGCATTTTAAACGACGAGCGGCATCAGGGACTCAAGGACCTCATCGGAAACGTCCTGCTGCCGGTCGTGCTCTTCAACGCCTTTTTCACGGCGGATTACAGCGCGCGCATGCTGCTCGTGTTCACGGTCGTCTTTTTGAGCTGCGGGGCGGCGCTCG
>JAEXCG010000024.1 GCA_023402355.1 Bacillota bacterium
GCTCCGAGAGCGCCACCGGCAGGCAGCCCTTCTTGATGTACACCTTCCCCAAGATGGGCGAAAAGGCGTACTTCATCGCGGTGCCGACCTCCGCGGGCACGGGCAGCGAAGTGACGCCGTTTGCGGTCATCACCGACGAGAAGACGGGCGTCAAGTACCCGCTGGCCGACTACGAGCTCATGCCGAACATGGCGATCGTGGACGCGGACATGATGATGAACGCGCCCAAGGGCCTCACCAGCGCCAGCGGCATCGACGCGCTGGTGCACGCGCTGGAGGCTTACGCGGCCATGCTGGCGACGGACTACACCGACGGCCTGGCCCTGCGCTCCATGCAGATGGTCTTCGACTACCTGCCCCGCGCCTATGACGACGGCCCGAACGACCCCGTGGCGCGCGAAAAGATGGCCAACGCCGCCACCATGGCGGGCATGGCCTTCGCCAACGCCTTCCTGGGGCTCTGCCACTCCATGGCGCACAAGCTGGGCGCGTTCCACCACCTGCCGCACGGCATCGCCAACGCCCTGCTGCTGGACGAAGTGATGCGCTTCAACGCCGCGGAGGTCCCCACGAAGATGGGCACCTTCCCACAGTACGACCACCCGCACACGCTGGCCCGCTACGCCGAGGTGGCGGACGCCCTCAAGGTCGGCGGCGGCACCGACGAGGAGAAGCTGGAAAACCTGATCGCCAAGATCGACGCCCTCAAGGAGCGCATCGGCATCAAGAAGACGATCCGCGATTACGGCGTGGACGAACAGGACTTCTTGAATCGCCTGGACGAGATGGTCGAGCAGGCGTTCGACGACCAGTGCACGGGCGCGAACCCGCGCTATCCGCTGATGAGCGAGATTAAGCAGATGTATCTGAACGCCTATTATGGCCGCTAAAAAGGGGGCAGGAATATGAATCTGGACAAGATCATCGCGGTGCGCACCTCCAAGACCGTCTATCGCGACGGCGACACCGTCGTCAAGGTGTTCGACGAGGACTATAAGAAGACCGACGTGCTGAATGAAGCGCTCAACCAGGCGCGCGTGGAGGAGACGGAGCTTCGCATCCCCAAGGTGCTGGAGGTCACGAAGGCGGACGGCAAGTGGGCCATCGTGTCCGAGTACATCGAGGGCAAGACGCTCGCGCAGTTGATGGAGGAGAACCCGGAGAAGAAGGACGAGTACCTGGAACAACTGGTGGACATTCAGCTCTCCATGCACGCGCAGAAGGCCCCGGCGCTGCTGAACAAGCTGAAGGAGAAGATGCACCGCAAGATTTCCGCGACGACGTTCGACGCGACGACGCGCTACGAGCTGCACACGCGCCTTGCGGGCATGCCGGACCACAACAAGCTCTGCCACGGCGACTTTGACCCCAGCAACGTCATCATCCAGCCCGACGGCACGCCCTGCATCCTCGACTGGTCGCACGCGACCCAGGGTAACGCCAGCGCGGACGCGGCGCGCACCTATCTGCTGTTCTGGCTCGCCGGGGACATTCAGGGCGCGGAAAAGTACCTGAACCTCTTCTGCCGGAAGAGCGACACGGCCAAGCAGTACGTGCAGAAGTGGATTCCGATCGTCGCGGCCTCGCAGACGGTCAAGGGCAAGCCCGAGGAGCGGGAGTTCCTCGCCCACTGGGTGAACGTGGTCGATTACGAGTAAGGAGGGGGCACCCATGGTAAAGGTGACGGTCTGTATCGGAAGCTGCTGCCACACGAAGGGCTCCGGCCGCGTGGTGGAGCGGTTGCAGCACCTGATCGCGGAGGCGAACCTCAAGGAGAAGGTGGACCTTTCGGGCAAGTTCTGCATGGGCACCTGCGAAAAGGGCGTGTGCGTCACGGTGGACGGGGATTTCTTCTCCGTGACGCCGGAGACGGTGCACGACTTCTTCGAGCGGGAGATCAGGCCCAAGGCGGCGTAAGATCGATAAAAAAGCAACGGGAAGCAAGGCGAGGGCCTTGCTTCCCGTTGCTTTTAATATCTCATTTGTTTTTCCTTTCGCTATTTGAAGATAAATCTTTCCACGAGAGACCACTGAAGAAGGCATCCAGTTCAACACCATAGATTTCTTTTAAAGCTAGTAATACGCTTATGCGAATACTGTAGTGACCAGCTTCCATTTGGGATAAAATCTCTCTACTTATAGGAACTTGCATGGTTGTCAACTTTCTTACAACGGATTCTTGAGTCAAGGAAGCTTGGTTTCGCAATTTTTTCAAATTAGGGCCAATTGAAATATCTTGTTTTATTCGTCCTGCCATTTTCATCATCCCAACTTTGGAATTTATACATTACACTTGATTATACATGATTTTTGTGCTAACATTGGAATGTATACATTCCAAAGCGAAAATTCGAGGTGAAAAATTTGAAAAATTCTATTATTGCTAATCATGAACATGCCATCCCTGCCCGCATTTTCCTGGAAGCGAGCGTCCCCGTCGCGTGGTGCGCCGCGCATCGGGATACGGTGCTCAAGCTCATGGGTCTTGCCCCGTGCGGAAAGACGGAACGGGAGGAAATCGAGAGCTTGCTCCTGCGGGAAGGACGATTCGAGCTGCTGGCGGCGATGGTGCTCTGCGACGCGGCGCAAAATCCGAACCCGCAAAGCGAGAACCTGCTGGACAAGTTTACGATCGATCCTAGCGACGGCGAGCCGCAGGCGTACGAGATCAAGCGGCTGGGGCAGCTTTATTCCTTCCTGCGCTGGTGCGACGAAAAAGAAGAAACCCTCCTCGTGGAGGGCGGGGATGGGCTGGAGCAGTTCCGCCTGCTGTACCTGGCGGTTGGCGTGGGCTACAGCGCGCTGGCCGTTTCCCTGGCCGCAAGACTGGGCGCTGCGGGCGTCGAACGCAGCGCCGCCGCACTGAAAAAGTATGCGGGGCGGGAAACGCAGCTATTCAGGAGCTGGCTTCGTGCCTTCTACGCGCGCCAGCCGGAGGGCAGGGAAAAGCGAAAGCTCGGGAGGCGGCTGGTGCGCTGCGCCCCGCCCTCCGTGCAGCCGCTCCGGCTTGTCGGGGCTACCGCACCTTTTGAAAGGCAATGCGGGGCGAGCCGTCCGCGAGGCGGATGACCCCGCAGCGGCTAAAGCCGAGCTTGCGAAGCAGCCCCTGCATGGGCGCGTTGTCCGCGTGCGTGTCGATGCGCAGGTTCCCGCTGCGCGCAAACGCCCAGTTCAGGCAGAAGGTCGCGACGCCCTTCGTGCCCGGCGCGGAGGCGATGCGGTGTACGACGGCGTAGGGCGCGTCGCTTCGCCACGCGCCGTCCTCGATCACGCGGTACGTCGGGTCCTCCTCCTGCGCGAAGTAAAAGACGCCCGCGATCCTGCCCTCCGCGAGGCAGACGTACAGCTTGCCCTGCCGAATGTCTTCCATCAGGAGCGCCTGCGCGGGATAACCGTTTCCCCATTGTCCGGCGTTGCCGTTTGCCGCCATAAACCTGCGGGCGTGGGCGTAGATGGACAGGATTTCGTCCAAGTCAGCCGATGCGGCCCGACGTATCTCCATGTGCATTCCCCGCTTTTCGTAAAAAGTAATTTGGGTTCATTATACCACGCGCGCCTCATCCTTCGCTTAAAAAATACATGAGGGTGGACAAGGCGGCGCGCGGGGATTACAATACCCCAAGAGACGAAACGGAGGCGCTACGCATGGACAAGGACTATATGGACCTTAAGGCCTGGCTGGACGAGACGCGCGACGAGCCGCTGGAGGGGATGGGCGCGTTTTTTGACGCGCGCATCGGCGATTACGAGGCGCACATGTCGCCTTGGGAAAAGCATTACGCCTGGATGGCGGGCCTGCTGCCCGAGGGGCTCGAAACGCTGCTGGACATCGGCTGCGGCACCGGGCTGGAGCTGGACTGCATCTTTAGGCGCTTCCCGCAGCTTTGCGTGACGGGCATCGACCTGTCGGCGGAAATGCTCGCGCAGCTTCGACGCAAGCACGGGGAGAAGCGCCTCGCTCTCATACGTGCGGACTACTTTACGCACCCGCTGGGGGAAAATTGCTTCGACGCTGCGGTCTCCTTTGAAACGCTGCATCACTTCACGCGGGAGAAAAAGACGCGGCTCTTTGAGCGGCTGCGGCAGGCGCTAAGGCCCGGCGGCGTGTATCTGGAGTGCGACTACATCGCCGGGACGCAGGCGATCGAGGACCTCGTGTTCGCGGAAAGCGCCAGAAGGCGCGCACGGGACGGTGTCGCGCCGGAGGCGTTCGTGCACTTCGACACGCCGCTGACGCTGGAGCACGAGATGCAGGCCCTGCGGGACGCGGGCTTTGCGCGCGTGGAATGCGTCGGCTTCCTGCCGGGGGACGACCACACGCCGATGATCCGGGCGGTGAAATGATGGAAAAGCGGCTGATCTTCCTGTGCGGGGCGAGCGGCGTCGGCAAGACCACCCTCTGCCGGGAGCTGCTGAAACGAACGCCGGGCAGCGCCTATGTGGACAGCGACCCGCTGCGGCTGATGAACCCCTTCGTGCTCAGCGACGAGACGGCGCCGGCGATTCAAAAGAACCTCTCCTGCGTGCTGCTCAACTACCTGCAATGCCCGGCGGTCGATACGCTGATCTTCTCCTACGGCTTTCACGGGCGCAGAAGGGAAATCTTCGCGGGCGTGATGGAGGACATCGCGGGGCAGAGCTTTCGCTTTTACCCCTTCCTGCTCACCTGCGGCGAGGAGGAGAACGTCCGGCGGATGCGGCTGGACGGACGCGACGAAGAGCGCATCGAGCGCGCGCTGAAGGTGTCCCGGGCCGCCTACGAGGGCGTGCCCTATCCGAAGATCGACGTGACCAACCTGTCCGTGCAGGAGGCGGCGGCGCTCATTTTAGAGCGCTGCGGTCTCTAAAATAGAAATCCCCCGCAAGCTGTCCGGCGAGCGCATTGCCGGACGCCTTGCGGGGGATTTTTCTTTCCGGGGAATCAGTCCGCGATGATCTGCTCGCAGACGCTGTGCACCAGCGCTTCCAGCGCGTCCTGATAGTGCTCGCCGATGTCCTCGCGCTGAAAGTAGCTCATGACGATCATGCGCAGCATCGCCTCGGCGGTGTCCTTCGAGACCTTGAGCCGCGCGCCGGAGCGGTCGATCAGGCGCGCGATATGCTGGCTGTCGCTGTGGTAGTGCTCCTGCAGGACGTCCGGCGGCAGGCGGCGCAGGATGGCGGGCAGGTCCTTGGCGAAGAGCGACATGGTGTCGCCGTGGCCCATGACGCGGCAGGCCGTCAGGATCGCCTGGGCGACGCGGGCTTTGAGCGGCAGGTCCGTGCGCTCGTCGAGCACGGCCTCGGCGCTGCCGTAGATGGCCGCGTGCCATTCCTCCAGAATGTCGAGGAAGAGGTGCTCCTTGCTGTCGTAAAACCGGTAAAAGGCGCTCTTGGAGATGCCTGCCTCGCGCGTGAGCTGTTCCAGCGTCGTCTTGCGCATGCCGATCGTCGCCGCGCAGCGCCGGGCGGCATTCTTGAGCAGCCGGGTGATGGTTTCGCGTTCCTGCAGGTTGAATGCCGTCGCCATTGCGTTCCTCCTTTTGGAGGGCGCTGCCCTCCAAACCGCCCGCCTAAGGGACGTCGTCCCTTTGGAATCCCGTCCTGATACTCTGCTGTATGATGCGGTCCCCGCGCCGCAGCGCGATAAGGTTCTCACGTTGGAGGGCGCTGCCCTCCAAACCACCCGCCTAAGGGACGTCGTCCCTTAGGAATCCCGTCCTGATACTCTGTTGTATGACGCGGCCCCCGCGCCGCAGCGCGAAGTGGGATTCTCAAGGGGCTATGCCCCTTGAGCGGGGTTCAGGGGCGGCGCCCCTGAAAGATTTACTTGGAAAGGTACACCGTCGCGCTCATGCCCAGCAGCAGGTTCGCGCCGCCGACGGAGAGCTTCACCGTGTAATAGCTCGCGTTTTGCTTCACCGTGCCCAGCCCGGAGATCGATGTCACCGTGCCCTGATACACCGTCTCCGGGAAGCGATCGAAGACCACGGGCACGCTGTCGCCCACGGTGAGCGAGCCCAGGTCCATTTCGTCCACGTCCGCCGTGACCTGTAGGGCGCTCTCGTCGCTGACCGTGCAAAGGAGCTGGCCCTTGTATACCTGCTGGCCGTCGGCCGCTGAGAGCGCGCTGATCACGCCGGAGGCGCTGGAGGCGATCTTCGCGGAGAGGGCGTCCGGCGCGGCGTCCGCGGCGGCGAGCTCGAAGAGCAGGTCGCCCGCCTTTACGGCCTGCCCCTCCGCCGCGTGCACGCGCTGCACCCGGCCGCTGCCCGGCACCGGCACGGCGCTCGCGGGCGCGCAGGTGCCCTTGCCCACGTTGCTCTCGCGCGTGTAGAAGGAGTCGCGGTAGAGGTTCACGCTCTGCTTGACTTCCGGCGTGCCGGAGAGGATTTCCACCTGATAGCCGCTCGCGGTCACCGAAATCACCCGGCCCGTGCCGGTCGCCTTGTCGCCGGAGGCGTTCTTGTAGTAGAGCAGCTCGCCCACGTGCAGCAGCTTGTTGTCGGCCTCGTCGTACGCGCCGGAGGTCGTGCAGTCGAGGATCAGGTTTTCCACGGGCTCGATGGCCGCGATGCCGCCGTAGCGCCGCGTCACGGCGTCCGCGTCGTCCCCGGCCTTTGCGAACAGCGCGCCCAGCGTGCCGTCGCAGGGGGCGTAGACCTTCGTGGTGTCCAGCTCAAAGAGCGTGTCGCCCAGCTTTACGCGGTCGCCCAGATCGAGATCGAAGGGCAGCAGCACGCCGGAGTAAGGGGCCGTGACGTCGAATGTGCGCACCGCCTCCACCTCGCCGGTGGCGGTGTCCATCGCGCCGAGATCCGTCTCGGCCAGGGCGGCGCTCCCCGTGAGCGCGAGCAGCAGGCAAAGCAGCAGGCAAGAGAATTTTCGCATATCAAACATTCCTTTCTTCGCTTGGGTCGCGCCTCATTCGACGCTCTTGAGGGAGGTCACCATGTCGATCTTCTTCACGTTGCGGGTCAGAATCCACTGCACGAAGCGGGAGAACGCGAACGTCACCACGCAGGCGATGAGGATGGATTGCAGCTCCACGTGCGCGCCGTAGACCATCTGCTCCGATTCGACCGAGTGCATGACCACGCCCGTCAGCCAGATGCCCGGCCCGATGCCCAGCAGCACGCCCAGCGTCGTGATCCAGTTGTTCTCGCGCACCATCAGGCGCTTGATCTCCTTTTGGTGATAGCCCAGCACCTTGAGCGTCGCGTACTCGCGGCCACGCTCCATGAAGTTGAGGATGCCCATGTTGTACAGGATGACGAACGCGAGGCCCAGCGCCGCGCCGCTCATCAGGTTGAAGATGCCGGTCAGGGACTTTAGGATGCTCAGGTTCTGCTCGTGCTGCACCGTGGGGTCCTTGAGCGCGTCCAGCTCATCCATCTGCAAGACCTTCGAGACGCAGGCGTCCGTGGGGCCCTTGAGCAGCAGCGAGGAGGGCCGGAAGTCGCCCTTGCTGAGCGTATCCCACAGCGCGCGGTCCATGTATACGCCCTGGCCGATGTTGCTGTAGACGACCTTGGCGACCGTCTGCCGCAGGGGCTGGTCATCGCCCGGCAGCCAGATTTCCACCTCGTCGCCGGGGGAGAGGCCGATCGTCTCGCAGAGCTTTTCCGTCACCGCCACGCCCTGCGCGGGAATTTCCGTCCAGGTGCGGTCCTCGCCCAGGTTGAGCAGCCGCTGCCCGGGCTCCACCACGGTCAGGGTGGTCGTGCGTGCGTCTTTTTCCCCGCGCAGGCTGATCGCCTTTTCCATGATGCCTTCCACCCGCTCGGCGTCCAGACGGCTATAGTAGGACTGCGCCGTGCCGCCCTCGCTCGTGAGGTCGGCGCGCAGGTCGTACTGGATCGTACCGTCGTAGTACTGCCCCACGAAGAAGCGCACGGAGTCCTCGAGCCCCAGCGAGGTGATGATGAGCATGTTGCAGCACAGGATGCCGATGAGCAGCATCACGGCGCGCAGCTTGTTGCGAAAGAGGTTGCGCACGACCATCTTCGTGTTGAAGCTAAGCCGCCGCCACAGGCGGGTAAAGCGCTCCAGGAAGATGCGGCTGCCGTCCCTGGGCGGCTTGGGCCGCAGCAGGGAGGCCGTGACCTCGCGCGCCGCCTTGCGGTAGGCAAAGTAGCAGACCGCGCAGCTCAGCGCGACCGAGAGCGCGCACATGCACCACGCCGCCGTGGATACGGGCGCGCGCAGCTGATAGGGGAAGACGTAGTGGCTCGCCTCCATGTCCCACAGCATCTTCGGCAGGGTGATGCGCCCGACCCCCAGCCCCAGCAGCGCGCCCGCGAGCGAGGGGTAGAACGCGTAGGCCAGGTAGTGGCGCGTCACCTTGCTGCCGCCGTAGCCCAACGCCTTGAGCGTGCCCAGCTGCATGCGCTGGTTGTCGATCAGGCGCGTGATGGTGGTGAGTACGATCATCGCGGAGACGGCGAAGGCGAGCAGCGGGAAGACGTAGGAGAGACGCCGATACATCGTCACGTCGTTTCGCGTGCGCTGGGTGGAGCCGTTGGCCTTTTGATCCACGACCAGCGCGTAGGGGTAGAGGTCCTCGATGCGTGCGCGCACGGACGCTTCGTCCGCGTCCGCCGCAAGGTCCACGAGCAGCTCGCTCGCGGGAATGGGGGCGAGCGCCTCCATGTTCACGATCGCGAACCCGTAGTGCAGCGGGTCGGGCGTCACGTCCTTGGCGGTGATGACGTATTCGGGGCTCAGCACGAGGCCGCGCACGGTGAAGCTCTGGTCGTAGCCGTAATCGTCCAGCTTCAGGCGAAGCGAGTCCCCGACGGACAGGCCGTTCGCGTCCGCAAACTGCTTTTCCAGCAGCACCCCGCGCCTGTCGTCCTTTGTGAGCAGCGCGCCCTCCTGCAGGAGCGGCGCGTTGATCTCCGCCGCCCCGTCGTAGCCCAGCACCTGCAACGTGCCGCCGCCGGGCAGGCTTGTGTCCATCTCCGCGTCAATGCGCATCTGCACCCGCTGCACGCCCGTCAGGCGTTCCACGCGGCGCAGGGCCTCGCGGTCCGCGCCCGGAAGCTGCACCCAGAAGTCCGCGAGGTTCTGCTCCTCGTAATACGTCTCGATGGTGCGGTCGATCATGCGCCAGGCCGCGTCCAGCCCGCTGAACACCCAGGTGCCCAGCGCGCACAGCAGCATCATGGAGATGAATTGCAGCTTCGCCTTGCCCATGTCGCGCAGCAGCTTTTTGCGCAGGGTGTTCTTGTCCTTTACCATGCGATGTCCTCCACTTTGGCGGGGCTTTCGCAGAGCGTCACGGATTCGATCGTGCCGTTCTTCATGCGGATGACCCGCCGGCCCAGCGGGGCGATCATCGCGTTGTGCGTGATGATGACCACCGTGGTGCCGAAGTCGCGCGAGAGGTTGGAGAGCAGCGAGAGCACCTGCACGCCGGTCTTGGAGTCGAGCACGCCGGTGGGTTCGTCGCACAGCAGCAGCGCGGGGTTCTTGCACAGCGCCCGCGCGATGGAGACGCGCTGCTGCTCGCCGCCGGAGAGCTGCGCCGGGAAGTTGCCCATGCGGTCCGCGAGGCCGACCTGCGCCATCACCTCGCGGGGATTCAGCGCGTTTTTGCACACCTGCTGGGCGAGCTCCACGTTTTCCAGCGCCGTCAGGTTGGGCATCAGGTTGTAAAACTGAAACACGAAGCCCACGTCCAGACGGCGATACTCGGTGAGCTGGCGCGGCGTGAGCGCGGTCACGACCTTGCCGCCGACGGTGATCGTGCCGCTGCTTGCCCGGTCCATGCCGCCCAGGAGGTTCAGCACCGTCGTCTTGCCCGCGCCGCTGGGCCCCAGCACCACGCAAAGCTCGCCCTTTTCGATCTCGAAGTTCACGTGGTCCGCGGCGCGCACCGGCGCACCTGCGGTCGGGTACTCCTTGCACACGTCCTCAAAAGCGATATAAGCCATGCCCATTTCCTTTCTATGCGGAAGACAAAGTCCGTAAAAACAAATCGATTTTATGTTTTTATTATACGCGCTGGAAGGGAAATGTCAATTGACCGGGGGAAGATTTCGGGATGTGCGTGGAGGATAAAGGCGGAGATTACACTAAACACCTCTTGTCGAAAAGACGATTTAGGATTATAATGATGCTGCAAGCTAGAAATAGGAACTAATAGAAATGAAGCGAGGAGGTAAGCTTAGCGTGGATCCATGCTGCAAAAGCACTGACTTAAGTATGCAGATGGGGGGTTATGGGGCGTCAGGTTCTCGTGTTGCGATTCAATTCAAAACAGTTTATAAGCTAGTTGACCTCTTATCTGACGGCCATTTTTTTTGATTGAGATTTGCATTTTTGAGTGATATATACTTAAAAATAATGATATAGAAAATTAAGAACAATATCTGGGGGATTATAGATGAACAGAATGAATATAACCGATATCAGTGTGGACCCATGGCATATAAAAAGCGTGTATAGATATTTAATTAGAAACAACAAAGATGCACGACATATTCACGCAGAGCTTAAAAAGATATGGAAAGAATTATACAATTGCTGGCCGCGAAAAAGCATTGAACGTCTTGGCTGTTATAAAAATCTAATTATTGATTATTATACATATCAAATAAAAAGAGCAAATGCCTTGGGTGTGTTTGCCGCATATAATGATTTTCAAAATCAGTTACAAGATGTGTTTGATGATAATAATTTTTTAGATGAACAAACGATGGAAGAGTGTGAAGCATACAAATCAATAGTAAACCGTTTAGATGAATTGGATGATGAACTCGACCATATTATTGGTGATGACAAAGAATTGGGATCACGAAAGCAAGATTGGTATCTGTATTCGATTGATCTCCTAATAAAACTACTTAATTATCAGTATTGTTGGGGTTACGAATCTGGCATTGAGATGTGCAGAATTATCGGCATTGAGCACGGGATAATTTTTGATGGGAACAAAAATGTATTAAATGGAATATATCGGTTGTTAAACCTTGATAAACCGTAAAAAACGCAGAATTATACAATCTGCGTTTTGATACCGTATTCAAATTTTAAATTAAAGTTTTACAATTGATTTATCCAATAGGTGCTTGCGGGCACCTGATATCATCTCTACGATCATTGCGGCCTCACGTGGTGAGCAATCGGATATAGTGTCTATCGTCATTTGTACAGGATCGTCTAAATCTAGCGACAAATCGCTTGCTAAGAAATAAGCGGGTGACACGTGAAGCACATTGCATATATTTACCAGAAGCGTTAAACTTGGTAACTTCCGACCTAATTCAATTTGACGAAGAAAAATTTCGGATATACCAACAATACCCGCAAGCATGCCTACTTGCATATTTGCTTCTGTTCGAGCCATATAAATTCGATACCCTAATGCTTTACGATCAATTTGAGCATCGTATTCCTTAGCCAATAGCAACGCCTCCTTCCGATAGTTAGCATTTCTATCTTATGGGTGAAGCGCATCTTTTTGTTATGCTTCTAATTAGGGTTTCTAATCAATAGAAAAATTATTTGCTGCGATAATACGAACTCATTTATCTCCTAATTTTCTTTCGGAGATATTGCTGTACATAATAAATCTATTTAATAATTCATATATAGCAAATCACATTTTTTTAGTAAGCATAATATCAAGCATTTCACTGATAACTTTCTTTTGTTTCGGGGTTATGGTATTCCACCGGTTTAGAACATATTGTTGTTCGGCGGTCAAATTCGATTTGCCCTCGTCGAAGAATTGCGCTAATGTAATTCCAAAGCCGTTACATAATAGTTCCAACGTTGTTATCGTAGGATCGGATCTTCCTGAAGTTATATTTTTGATCGTATTCCAAGCCACGTTTGAGTTTTTCGACAACGTATAGATCGACCATCCACGATCACGAAGTAAGTCCAAAAGGCGTGTGCCAACATCCATCATATCACCACCTATTCATAATTGTATCGCAATATTGAGTGGCACATAATCGATACAAACAGTGAGTCATATAGAAATATTGAGTGATAATGGGATAGTTAATATGGAGAGCACCGTGCTTTGGCATCTATAATTGAAAAAATCTCGATCCTTATAGATCAAGAAATATACTTACATTGTTTGAGAATTATTATGATTTTGAACCGATTATTCGACAATGCGAGAAAATATGAGGATAAATAGCCAATATGAATAGGATAAATATTCGGGAAATATTTTTGTATAGCGATGATCCGTCACACGTCGAGGATATATATCAATATATGATGAAAAATAGCAAAGCTGCAAAAGAAATGAAGATTAAGGAATCGGAACTTTATAAAAAGCTTTCTGATGTATGTCCCGCAGAGCTTAGAACAACCTTTAATATGTATATCAAATCCTACCGAGAAGTTGAACTATATAGTTTGCGGCGAGCATTCGCCCAGGGCATATTATTTTCTTATAAGATGTTTTCTCAGATACCGAATTCCAGCGAAAGTACAGATCAAATTGATGGAGAAGAGAGAAATAATCAAAAGAATTGCAAGAAACGAATAAACAAATATGAATATTGGTATAGCAAACTCAAATCTACCCCTGACGGCGGTGTGGTAGAGGGATGTCTTAAAGAGTGGTGTGATTGCGTAGGGAATTTAATTCATATCCATATCAATTATATGTACCTGATTGGGGTCGAATACGGTATATACCAATGGAAAATCATTGATCCCAATTATCAGGAAAGCGATGAGCAAATCCAAGAGATGTATAAACGACTACATTATTAAGAGAATGAATGCATTTTTTGGCGGCGCGAAGAAAGCTAACATATAGCTTTGCATGATAACTGCTTGCTCATTAGAAAATCGGTTTATAAGTTTTGAAATCCTTTGCTGCACATATGCAATATTCTTTCCTAAATCTTATCTTAAGAAACGCCGGGCAAAGGCGCTCATCTCTGCCATGCAGGAGACAAACCCTTTACCCGGCGATATTTCGCTTACTTCAGCCTGTGTCAGTTTCCCTTGAGCCTTTCCGGCACACGCTCCATGCCCTTGAGCATCAGCAGGCCCACGACGTAGCAGGCGATGGCCTCGCCCGCGGCGACGTAGAGCATGCACAGCGCGAGGGGAATTTCCGGCGTGTAGAGCACGTGCACGAGCGCGCCCACGATCAGCCCGTTGAAGACGACGGGCGGCAGCGCGGCGAGCCACTTGTTTTTGCGCAGCATGCGCGTCGAAATCGCCGCCAGCAGCGTCGCGAGCGATCCGAAGACGATGTCCGGCAGCGCGCAGCCGCCGAGCAGGTTCGCGAGCAGACAGCCGACGAAGAGCGCGGGCACTGCCTCCGGGAAGAGCACGGGCAGCAGCGTCAGCCCCTCCGATACGCGCACCTGCATCGCGCCGTAGCTGATGGGCGCCAGCACGAGCGTGAGCACGGCGTAGAGAGCGGCGATGACGGCCGCGCGGGTGAGCTTTTTGACGTTCATTTGTTTCATTTCCAATCTCCCTCGCACCGGCCGACGCTGGCCACGTCCACGCAAAACAAAAGCGCCTGCGCTCGCCTCCATCCGGCGAACGTAGCCGCGGCGCGCGACCGCAGCCGCACGCAAATCCCTAGTTTTGTTTAAGGACTGGATGGTCTCGAACAGTCCGATGCAGTTTTTTTAAAGCCGCTCTATTGTACGCGATTGCGCGCAAAAAATCAAGCGTTTTGCGCATAGCGCCCGCGCGCGCCGGGCATGCTATGGGAGCAGAGAAAGGGGGAGAGGAAAAAATGCATACTGAAAAGCATAGTCAGTGCATCCATTGCTCCGTCAGTTCCTGTAAGTATCACGATACGCAGGACATGTGCGGCCTGGAGAGCATCAAGGTCGTCGCCAAGAACAACTGCCACAACGGTTGTAAGGACGAAAGCATGTGCGGCAGCTACGAGTGCTGCAAGTAAGGTGGTACGCGCACAAAGGGAGCGGCGAAAGCCGCTCCCTTTGTGTTTACCTTTTGCATCCGGTCTTCGCCCGTGCGAGCCATCGGCCGGGCTGAGCTGCATCGACCGCGAGAGCCCGCACTTCTAGGGAGGCGTGCGGGGCGTTCTTTATCCAAAGCGACGCGGCAACAGCCCCGTCGCTTTCGCTTTCTTGAGGGTTCCGTCGTTCTCGCTTTGCCTCGGTTCGCTCAAAGCAGTCGAAACGTGTTCCTATGGTAGTCGATCTTTCCGTCCCGCTTCATGGCGGACAGCTCTCTGGATAGCGCGCTGCGCTCGACGTTGAGGTACTCCGCCATCGCATTCCGGTTCATCGGGATGTCAAACGTCCGGCTTTGCGCCTCCCGTGACGCCCGCGACAGGTAGGCGTATATCTTTTCCCGGACGGTCGGACGGAGCAGACAGTCCAGCCGCTCGTGCAGAACCAGCCCCTTTTCGGCGACGATGCCGATGTAGTTGCGCAGCAGCCGGTCGTGATGGGGGCAGGCCCTTTCGCAGCGCGCCCACACGCGCTCGAACGGAATCTGCAATAAGGCGACGTCGCTCTGCGCCTGCACGGTCACAGGGCTTTGGGATTTCAAGGCCGCCGCCAGCATGACGCCTACTTCGCTGCCCTTCTTCAGCAGCGTGAGGAGGATCAGGCGGCCCGACGGGTCCCACTTGACCGCCCGTCCGCGCCCCGAAAGCAGGATGCCGAAGCCTTGCACCTCGCTTCCTTCCTCGACGATCAAGTCTCCCTCCGCGTACTCGACGCGCCGGGCACGCAGGCAGACGAGCAGCCCGGCGATCTCCTGCGGCGCGATGCCTGAAAACAACTGCGTCCGCGATAGGTCTTCAAGAAATTCGTCCACGGCGTCCTCCTCGTGCAGTTTGTTGCGCACGCAACAAAGGAATGCTCTGAATTGTACTATAATCAAAGCGATATTACAATACGGGGAGAGGAAAGCCTATGAAGGAAAAGACGCTATGGATTACGCGCACGGCCGTATGCGCCGCGCTGCTCGTCGTGCTGCAGGCGGTCACCGCGTCCTGGGGAAACACCCTGATCACGGGGTCCGTCGTGAATCTGCTGCTCATCGTCTCGGTGATGACCTGCGGTCTTTCGTCCGGAAGCTGCGTGGCCGTCCTCTCGCCCGTTCTCGCGAAGCTCATCGGGATCGGCCCGCTCTGGAGCCTGATTCCCTTCATCGTCGCGGGGAACCTGAGCCTCGTGCTGATCTGGCATTTCGCCGGCAACCGGCAGGGCAGGCATCCCGCCGCCGGGAAAGTCGCCGCTTTGATCACCGCGGCCGTCGCAAAGTTCCTCGTCCTGTACGTCGGCATCGTCCGCATCGCGGTTCCGATCATCCTGCGCCTTTCGGAGCCGCAGGCCACGGTCGTTTCCAACCTGTTTTCCTTTCCGCAGTTGATCACCGCGTTGGCCGGAGGCGCAGCCGCGCTGTGTTTGCTCCCGCTGCTGCAAAAGGCGATTGCGGGAGGGGGAAGGGAGAACTGATGGGCGGGCCGGGTTAACCCCACTGCACGACAAGGGACGTGTGCGTTCCTGCCGCCAATATCAGGAGGGCGGGGCTTTTTCCGCAACAAAACGCAGTTTTGCGGAGTTAAAAAATCACCCGTAAACTCGACAAAGTGGCGCATGCCACTTTGTCGACGCGCTAAGGGCGCAAGCGTCGAACCGCTTGCGCCCTCAGACGTTCAATGAACCTATTCACTCCGTCGCGATTCGCCCAGCCGCCGGAGCGTCGGGGCGACCTGCACGTCCGACGTGCGCAGGTAGCCGTAGGTGCCATCGATGTCCATCAGCCATCCGATTTCCCCGCGCGGGACGCATACGTGCAGCCAGAGGCCGTGGCTGCCGGCCGTACCCAGCACGTGCAGGCGCGTTCCCGCCTCGAGCTGCGCGATAGGCTTGGAGGCGCTGCCCAGCTTTTCGTACAGCGTGCAGGCGTCAAGCGTCTTCGCCACGGGCAGGAGTGTGCCGCTCAGTGACAGGGCGACGCTCTCCGGGTCCGGCTCCGACACGTAGGGGCGGCTCATGTAGCCCTCGATATTGCCCATCCGCACGCGGCACCAGGGCCAGGGGTCGCCGGGGTACGTCTCCAGGACGTGTACGAGCGTGCCGTTCAGGTAATTGCCCATCGACTCGGCGCGCGAGCTTCGATCCGTGCGCAGGTTTACAAAGGACCCGGCGACGGCCACGTCCGCGTCAAACCTCGGGGCGGAGGCGGCGAAGGCGCGTACCGCCTCCGGTGTGCGGGGGAATTCCTCGACGTTCAGGTACTCCAGAAACTCCGTATACACGCAGGGAATCCGCTCCTTCTGCATTTCACCGGAGGGGGAGATCTGCGTCACGCTGAAAAACATCTGCTTGGCATCCGGCCCGATGGTGAGCGTACCGCCGTCCGCGAAGCGGCGCTCGTAGCCTTGCAGGACGAGGCAGCGGCAGAAATCGTCCTCCTGCAAACCCCGTACGCCGCGAAGGCCGAGGGTAAAGACCTCTTCTCCGCCGTCCTCGCAGGGGTAACGAATCTGGAACCCGGCGCGATCGTCGAAGGAGAAGGCGAAGTCACGGTCCGGCAGGACGGCGTGCGCGGCGCTGTCCTCGAGGGCCCAGTCGGAATCCTCGTCCTTCTCGAGCGCGAGCAGGTACGTCTGTCCTTCGCGCGCAAGCGCGACCATGGCGATTTGGGGGAACTCCTCGTGGCTGCTTTGACGAATCGCCCCGTGTAGACACGCGGCATCCGCCCATTCGCCGCTTGAAAGCGCCTGCGCCAGCTCGACCGGGAGCTCCTTGTCGAAGGTCGTGTAGGTGTACGACAGGTGGACGCCTGAGATCGCTTCCGTCCAGGTCTTCATCTGCGCCCCCGCGGGAAGGGGCGGCGCGGCGAAGAGCAGGGCGGCGGCGAAAAGGCAGGCGGCGCGCGATGCGTTTCTGCTCATCCTTTAGCCCTCCTTCAAAGCGTCGGAAAGTTCGCGGGGATTTCCCGCTTTTTCCATTTAACGCCCGAAGGAGGGCATTTCATCCCAAAGGGGATCGGCTTCTTCGTTACAGGGTGAGCGCGGCTTCGACGTCCGCGTCGCGCCCCGCGATGTAGTCCGCGTAGAGGAAGGGCACCTCGGTATCGGGGAGGAGCGATCCCGCGCCGTAGGAAGCGTCCATGACGAAGTGCTTCGTGGAGTAGTAGAGGACGAGCGGCAGGCCCTCGAGCTCCGCGTAGCCCAGCTCGCCGTAGTGGTTGACGCTGCCGCCCGTGGGCCTGCCCACGAGTTCCGCGCCGATTTGCCGAAGCTGCACCGCGTTCATCAGCGCGGAGGAGAACGTATTCTCGCCGATGAGCGTTATGAGCTTGAAATGCCGGCTTTGCCGCTGCTCGCCCAGCACCTTCAGCAGGGGATCGATGACCGAGGAGTCGCCGCCCCCGTTATAGCGCAGGTCTACGAGCACGCGATCATAGCTGCCCGCTTCGATCTGCGCCTTCACCTGCTGCGCGAACGCGTCCATCGTCAGGTTCGGGTCCTCCTGACAGCCATAGTAGGAGATCAGCAGCGCGTTCTGCGAGAGCTCCGCCGTCTGGTAGAGCGCGCGTGCCTGCTCCGCGACCGGCGTCGCCGCGCGCTGCACGGCCGCGAAATGGATGGACTGCATCTGTGCGAAGGAAACCGTGTCCAGGCGTACGACCGCGTCGTTCCCGGCCTCATCCCGCACCGTGAGGGTGGCGCCGTCCGTGCTTTCGATCAGGTCGAGATAGGAAAGCGCGTCCGCGTTCATGAAGCTCTGGGCGAACTGCTTGCGCCGGTAGGCCTCGTTGTCGTAGCTCAGCAGCGCGGAAAAGCGCTCGTACACCGTCTCGATGGGCGTGCCGTCGATCGCGAGCAGCGTGCCGCCCACGAGCTGCGCCTGTTCCTCGGGCGCGGCGAGCAGGCGCAGGCCGTCGTCGAACCAGTAGCCCTGCACCGGGAGGACGCGCATGTCCGTCTGCGCCTCCGGGGTCAGCCCGGCCTGCGTGTGCGCGTCGTGCAGCGAGGCCGCAAGCTCGACCAGGGCATACGCGTACGCCCCGTCGTCGAGCGTCTGCGCGAGATGGGCCGCCTCTTCCTTGCGCGCCGCCCAGTCCGCTTCGTCCGTGAGCTCGTAGATTTGATAGTGGTTTTGTTCCAGGGTATCGCACAGGCTCCTCAGCGCCGTAAGGCGGCTTTCGGCGTCCGCCAGGCTCCCAATCGGCGTCATCAGCAAAAGGGCCGTCAGCAAGGCGGCCTGCAGGCGTTTCATGTTCATCTTCGTTCCTCCCCTTCGGCTTGAATGCGCCTATCCTAACATGTCTGGGGTGGAATGTCAAACAGGGCGCGCCGCACGCGGCGCGCCCTGACAGGTTCCCCAATGCTAAGGCTTAAAAGGCGCGATGGGTGCCCCTGGCAGCGTCCGATTCGGAATCGGCGTCTTCCGTCTCCGGGGCCTGCGATTCCGCGGGGCTTACGTACATGCCGCCGGATACCGTGTGCATGCGCACGACGGTCGAGCGGTCGCCGTAGGGATTCTCCCCGAAGTCGTTGTGCAGCCTGCCCGATACGCTGGAGGTATCCAGCGCGAAGCCCGCGACGTCCCGTGGAAGCGAAAGGCGCGTGGAGCCGGAGACGGACTCCAGGCCGACGGTCGAGGGCGCGGTCCAGCAGTCGATGCGCACGCTGCCGCTGGTGGTGGAGGCGTCCACCGTATCGAAGGAGCCCTCGGCGCGCACGCTGCCCGAAACCGTGCTCGCGCGCAGCGCGTCCGCGCACGCGGCGATGCGCACGCTGCCGCTCGTGTTGCTGACGTCGATGGCGGAGGCGCGGCAGGAAAGGTCGGGCGAGAGCCGGATGCTGCCGCTGACGCCGCTGATGTGGGCGCGCGTCATGCGCACGCCGTCCACCGCGAGCGAACCGCTGGTGTTGCTCAGCTCGTACCCGAGGGCGAGCCGCTCGGGCACGCGCACGGTCAGCCTGCCCGACCGCCAGCCAAACGAGATGAGCCGGAAGCTGCTGGGCGATTCGATGACGAGCACGCCGTCCTTCACGGCGACGCTCGGGCAGCGGGTCATGTCGTCGTCGCTGCAAAGGTAGGTCACCTGCACGTCGTCGCGATCCTCCGCGAGAACCTCCACGGCGTCCGAGACCATGCGGATGTCCATGTGGGCAAGACCCTGCGCGTCATAGGTCTCGTCGAGCAGGGTGTACTTCGGCTCGCCGCCTGAAAAGATGTTCAAATGAAACCCTCCAAATCCATTGTCCGCTTTGGTCAACATGAAGCCTGCAAAACACAGCAGCAGAAAGAGAACGACGCCCCAAAGGACGAGTTGAAACCGAATAACCCCTTTTTTCATTGTGCACGCCTCATTTCAACGAGCAGGTGCGCGATGCGGGTCAGCGCATAGCCGACCAGCCAGGCAACCCAGGTGATGTGCCAGTGCATCGTGCAAAAGCTCCATACGAAGTAAACGACGGTCGTAATGGCCCAGATCAGCGAATCGATCGACCGAAGCGCCTCGCCGCCGCGCTTCCTGTAGTCCCAGGCGTCCTCGGCGTCCGGGTCCGGCGCGCCGGAAAGGCTGCGGTTGTAGGCCGCCACGTCGTAGGGTACGCTCATGTGCGTGTAGATGAGCAGCCCCGTCGCCCCGGCGATGAGCAGGAACATCAGGACGACCGCCGATTGCTCCAGCCCGAAGCTTGAGCCCAGGATGACCACGGTGGGCGAGAGGATGTACATCGCAACAGCGACGGCCGTGTTGCGCGCGCCCCGTTGACGGTAGTAGTCGATCAGCTCCTTCAGGGGAGCGTCGGGCGTTAAATCGTTCAGCAGCGCGTCGATGTCGCCGACGTTCGCCGCCATGAGGCTGAAAGCCTCGCTTTCGCTCCTCCCCTCGCGCAGGTAGTCCTCGTAGCGCTCCAGGCAGTTGCACGTCAGCTCTTCGCGCAGCTCCTGCGCCCTGCGCGTCATCGGCACCCCGCGGAAGAGCCCCGCGATGTAGCTTTCGATCCGCTTGTTCATGTCTTCCCTCCTGCACCCGTAAGATGGTCGATCAGTCCCCGGATGTTCTCCCAATCCCGCATGTTTTCCTCGTACAGCGCGCGCCCGGCGGGGGTGATGGTGTAGTACCGCCTTCTGGCGCCGGACATTTCGTCGCCCCAGTACGACTGGATGCATCCCGCCGCCTCCAGACGGCGGAACGTGGTGTAAAGCGTCGCCTCTTTGAGCTCGAACTGCCCGTGCGTGATCTCCTGCAGGGTCTTGTTGACGACGTACCCGTAGCTGTCGCCCCGCGTCAACTGCGCAAGGATGATCGTATCCGTCAGCCCGCGCAGCACGTCCGACAGGTTGAGCATGGCGCTTCCTCCGTTTCAGCGCCCGCAGGGGAGGCGTCCGCCTCATCCGCGGGTTACCTGTATTATACCAGCGATACCTCGCCTGTCAATGTATCTCGCAGATTAAAATTGTATGAGAAGCCGAATGTGCAGCATGTCTGATGAGAAATCTTAGAGCTTACAAAGCAGCCCATTCCAATATATACTAATGAAAATACAAAGGAAAGGGCGAAATGCTTCGGGGAACGTTTATGGAGGAATACGGAACCATCCGGATCAAGCTGGACGATCTGCTTCAAAACGCGGGCCTCAGCAAGAACAAGCTGAGCCATAGAGCCGAAATGCAGCGCGCACAGATCAACAATTACTGCAACAACAGGATCACCCGTCTGGATATTGACGTGCTCGCGCGGCTCTGCACCGTCCTGCACTGTGAAATCGGCGACCTGCTGGAGTTCGTGCCCCCGGGGCGGCACGAGGAGAAGGGGGCCTGACGATGCGGTATGCGCGTTTATTGCTGCTTCGCAAGGAGCGCGGCCTTACGCAGGCCGAGGTGGGCAGGAGCATCAACGTGCCCAACCGAACCTACGCCTATTATGAGGCGGGGGAGCGGATGATTCCCCCGGGCGTGCTTTGCAGGCTGGCGGACCTGTACGGCGTCAGCGTAGACTACATTCTGGAGCGCACCGGCAGCCGCGGGCTGCCGGACGCAAAATAGGGCGCAGCCCCGTGAAACGCTTTGTTTCCACGGGGCCGCGCCCCTTTTAAAAATCACTTCACTTTTAGGCCCTTGTCGCAGCCTGCGCCCGGCGTGGCGGAGTCGTTTTGCGTAAATGCGCGTCAGTCGCGGCGGAAGACGCCGCCTGGCATGGAGGGAGGCGCGCGCTATTTCTCCTCCACGTCGATGCGCTCGATTTTGAAGATGACGGGCCGCGTGCCGTCGTTGCAGCAGGCGATCATCATCTTTTCATCGTTCGTCCAACCCTTCATGATGGAACCGCCCTGAAGCGCGGCGTACACGTAGCGGCTGATCGCATCCCAGGCCTCGGAGCAGAATTTCCCGTCCAGCATGTGCCAGAAGTCGTCGCGCGTCGCATTGCGCTCCAGGATGAACTCCTGACCCACCTCAAAGCAGGGGCAGGGGCCGGACTTCGGGTCGCTTAGGTATTGCGTCTGCAGGTCCTCGTAGCATTCCTTGCGCAGGACCGTGATCTTGCACTTGTGTTCCATCAAAAATTCTCCTGTCTTTGCGGAGCGTTCAGGCTCCGATTCACGCCTCCCGCCCGGCGAGGAAGTCCACGAACTGGCGGGCGATGCGCGGGGAGCAGCCGCTGTGGCTGACCGTCCAGGCGAGCGCCTCCGGGCGGACCTCCTCCCAGGGCAGGGAGAGGCCGCGCGCCTCCATCAGGCATTTGACGATGTGCAGGTACTCGTCCTGCGTGGGGGCCGTGAACGTCATGCGGATGTCGAAGCGGTCCGCGAGGGAGAACTTCTCTTCCAGGGTGTCGCGCTCGTTGACGTCGTCCTGCCGCTCGGAGAAGCGCTGGCGCACGATGTTGCGCCGGTTGCTCGTGGCGTAGACCACCACGTTCGCGGGCCGCGCCTCGAGCCCCCCCTCGAGCACGGTCTTGAGCGCCGTGTACTCCGGGCAGCTGTCGGAAAAGGCCAGGTCGTCCACGAAGACGATGAACTTGCCGGGCTGACGGCGCAGCATCGCAAAGATCGCGGGCAGGCGCGTCAAATGCACGAGCGGCACCTCCACGATGCGAAGCCCCTGCGTCCAGTAGGTCGTGAGCAGCGCCTTGACGGTCGCGGACTTGCCGGTGCCCTTGTCGCCGTAGAGCAGCACGTTCGCGGCGGGCCTGCCCGCGAGCAGCAGCTCCGTGTTCTGCACGAGCGCGCCGCGCTGCTGCTCGTAGAGCACCATGTCCTCCAGGCGAATGGGGTCGGGCCGCTCGATGCCGCGCAGCCCCAGCGGGTGCCGGTCGCTCTCCCCGACCCAGGTGCAGCCGGGGTAGCGGGCGAACAGGCCGGTGCCGTGGCGGCGGAAGAAGGCGGCGAAGTCCCCGATCCGGTCGGCGCGCAGGGCGAGGCCCGCGAGGCGCGGGTCGGCCTCCGCGCGGGGCGTCTCCAGCTCCCAGGCGGGCAGGTGCTCGAAGACGGTCTGGTCGACGCAGCCGTGCGCGGCGAGCGTGAGGAAGGCGGCCGGCTCGATGCCCGTCAGCTCGCCCAGCGCCTCCAGGTCGCGCGCGCCCGCGCGCAGCACGCTGTAGGGCAGGCTTTCCGCCGGGGTGAGCGCACAGACGGAGGCAAAGGCGCTGTCCTGAAAGAGCACGGCCTGAAGCGCCGCTTCGCCGAAGCCGGCCAGGCCCTTCGCGATGCAGGAAAGCCACGCGCTGTAGGCCTCGCAGTATGCGTGCGCGAAGGCCCCGGTATCCGCTCTTTCGCGCGAGGCCTCGAGGAGCAGCGCTTCCAGCGCCGCGACGGCGGGTACGCGGCGCACGTGGGCGAGCGCGGTCAGGCATTGCAGGCGGGCGCAAAGCGCCCGCGCGGTCGGTTGATCGATCAATGTTTCCACCTCCGATGTATGGGGACAGTGTACCACAAATCCGGCGCGTTGTATAAGACAATTTATCGCCGGACCGGCGCCTGCGGGGCCGCTCGGGGCCGCACCCGGCGCGGGGATGCGCCATAACATACAGAAGAGGGCGCTGCTTCCGGCAGGGAGGCCCTCGTCCGCAAGGCAACGGAGGTGTAGTTATGGCTTGGGAAATCGTTCACGGCGTGGTCGCGCATCTGATAATCCTGGCACTCGTGGTCAAGGTGTTTTTCTGGTAACCACGCCTTTATAAAAAAGCGAAAGAAACCCGCCCCCGCGAAAGTCGGGGGCGGGCGGCATGGCATGACGCTACGCCTTACATCTTTTCCGGCGCCTCGATGCCGATGAGGTACAGGCCGGTCCTGATCGTGTCGCGCGCGGCGCGGGTGAGCATCACGCGCGCGGCGGCGGCGGCGGGGTCGTCGTCCAGAATGCGGTGCTCGTAGTAAAACTTGTTGTAGGCCTGGGCGATCAGCGTCGTGTGGCGCGTGACCATGAAGGGCTCGTTGCGCTCGCGCGCTTCCTCCACCGCCTCGGGGAAGCGGTTCAGCAGCCTCAGCAGCGCCTGCGCTTCGTCGTCCGCGAGCGCCCGGTAGTCGGGCTCGGCGGTGCATCCCTCGGCCTTGCGCAGCACCGAGCAGCAGCGCGTGTGGGTGTACTGCACGTAGGGGCCCGTCTCGCCGTCGAAGTTGAGCATGCGGTCCCAGCGGAAGTCGATGTCCTTGATGCGGCTGTTTTGCAGGTCCGTGTAGATCACCGCGCCGATGCCAACCTGGCGGGCGACCTCTTCCTTGTTCTCCAGGTTGGGCGACTTCTGCTCGATGATCTCCATCGCCTTGTTCACCGCGCGCGATAGGAGGTCCTCCAGGTAGATGATGTTGCCCTTGCGCGTGGAAAGCGCCTGGCCCTCGTAGCTCACCATGCCGAAGGCGACGTGCTCCATGTCTTCGTACCAGGGGTAGCCCATCTTCTCGATGACCTTGAAAAGCTGCCGGAAGTGCAGGTCCTGCTGGTAGGCCACGACGTACAGGCACTTGTCGAAGTCATAGGTCCGCTTGCGGTAGAAAGCGGCCGCCAGGTCGCGCGTGGCGTAGAGCGTGGTGCCGTCCTTTTTGAGGATGAGGCAGGGCGGCATGTTGCTTTCGGACAGGTCCACGACCTCGGCGCCCTCGCTTTCCACGAGCAGCCCCTTTTCGCGCAGCTCCTCGATGACGGGCGCCATCTTGTCCTGATAGAAGCTTTCGCCCGCGTAGGAGTCGAACGTCACGCCCAGCAGGTCGTACACGCGCTGGGTGTCGCGCAGGGTGACCTCCTTGAACCAGTTGAAGATGGAAAGCGCCTCTTCGTCGCCGTCCTCGATGCGCTTGAACCACGCGCGCCCCTCGTCTTCGAGCGCGGGGTTTTCCTCGGCCTCCTTGTGGAAGCGCACGTACAGATCCACCAGCGCCTGCACGCCGCCGTTTTCCACGTCCTCCTTGCAGCCCCACTTCTTGTAGGCGCAGACCATCTTGCCGAACTGCGTGCCCCAGTCGCCCAGGTGGTTGATGCTCACCGTCTTGTAGCCGCAAAAATCGTAGATGCGCCGGAGCGAGTGACCGATCATCGTCGTGGACAGATGGCCGATGTGAAAGCGCTTGGCGATGTTGATGGAGCTGTAGTCCAGGCAGACGGTCTTGCCCGCGCCCACCTGCGAGGAGCCCCAGCGGCCGGGGGCCTTGAGCACGGCGCTCAGCGTCTCCCTGGCGAAGTTCTCGCGGTTGAGGAAGAAGTTCAGGTAGCCGCCTACGCACTGGACGCTCGCGGTCTCGGGCGCGTCGATGTGCTGCGCGAGGGTCGAGGCGATCAGGGGCGGGCCCTTGCGCAGCGTCTTGGCCAGCTTAAAGCAGGGGAAGGCGTAATCGCCCATGCCGGGCTCCGGCGGAATCTCCAGCATGTCCGCGATGGCGGGCGCGGCCGGTTCGCTGGCGTCAAAGCCGGCCTTGAGCGCGTCGGAAACGAGCGCGGCGATGCGAAGCTTCATATCCATGAAAACGTCCCTCTTTCAAACGAAAATTTCATTTCCTTAATATCAGCCTGTATATCAGCCTGTTTATGATAGCATGCGTGCCGCTTTTTCGCAAGGCGGAGCGCGTCTCTTTCTTTGGGCGATTTTGGGGGCCGCGTAATTTCCAAGGTTTCACCAAAAACCGGCGAACGCCTTTTCCATTTTGCGCACATCCTTCCACGACATTTTCCACACCTTTTGCCGCCTTTGCTGTGGACAATGTGGAAAAGGGGCGGGAAATGTCGGGTTTTGCTGGCTAAACCGCATGTTGAAAGGTTGTGCAAAGTTTTCCACAGAATTGTCCACATTTTCGGCTTTTTTGTGGATAACTTGCTTTTAAAACGAAAAGAGCCTGCGGATAAGCGGAGTTTTGGGGATTTTCTTTGGGGAAATCCCGGCGCCGGGTATGCGTGCGGCACAAACAAAGCGGCGCACGGGGGTTCGATTGACGAACCTCCGCACGCCGCTTTGTTCCGGCCGCGCCGCCTTATTCCTGCTCGGACAGGTATTCGTTGAGCTGATGCACGAGCTCGTCCACGTTGACGCCGTGTACGCTGCCGGCATCCTCGATGCTCTCGGCGGTCGCGTGCGGGCAGGTCAGGCAGTGCATGCCAAACTCCATGAAGATGCGGGCGGTGCCTTGGTTCAGGCGCAGCACCTCGCCGATGGACATTTCCTTGGTGACGTTTGCCATGGGAAGATTCCTCCTCTAAAATTTCACGCGGATGGTGAAAGCGATATGAATGCGCAATGCCGCATCTATCATACAACAATTTGCCCCGTTTTTCAATAAAACAAACGCGAAAGCGCAAAGACACGGCGGACTTTGCGGAATCCTGGGCGAAAAGCAGGAAGAACGCGCGGGGGTGAAGAAGAAACAAAAAGCTCTTCGGATACAGCCGCCTGAAGAGCGATTGAATCTGCCGGCTGCGGAGGTTTCGCGATGGACATGCGGGAAAAGAAAGCCCGGTTTGAGCGGGAGGGCAAAATCTACGACGCCGCGCTGCTCACCTTTTTGGGCGTCGACGGGTTCGACGTGTACAACTGCTCCATCCCCTTTTCATGGAACGGGCGCGAGTACATCTACGGCCGCGTGGAGCGGCGCGGCGAATGGGCGCGTTCCTGGGTGCGCCTGTTTGAAAGGACGGGCAAGGACACCTATACGGCCGTGCCGGAATCGATGGTCTATCAGCTCGAGGACCCGTACATTCAGCGCATCGGCGGCGAGCTCGTGCTGGGCGGGACGCACGTGCGCAAGCAGTCGGGAAGCATCGAGACGTACTACGGTTACTTCTACCGGGGCACGCAGCTCGAGGACATGCGCTATTTTACCACCGGTCCGGACCGGATGAAGGACATCCGCCTGATCCAGCTCGCGGACGGGCGCATCGGCGTGTTTTCGCGCCCGCGCGGCCCGGAGGTCGAGGAAAAGTACGGATCGGGCGCGGTCATCGGCTTTGCGGTGATCGACAGCCTGGACGAGCTGACCGCGAACGTCATCGCGGACGCGCCCGTCATCGGCAACCTCTTCGGCCGCGGGGAATGGGGCGGCTGCAACCAGTGCTACCTGCTGCGGGACGGCCGCGTCGGCGTGATCGGGCACAAGTGCTATGAGGAGGAGGACGCGAAGGGCATAAGTCAGCTCGTCTACCTGAACGTCGCCTTCCTGTTCGACCCGAAGACGCACGAGGCGACGGAGCCCGAGATCATCGCCACGCGGCGCAGCTACCCCGACGCGCCCGCCAAGATGCCCAACCTGCTCGACTGCGCGTTTCCCTCCGGCATCGTAAAGCGGCCGGACGGCCGGGTGGATTTGTACAGCGGCGTGGGCGACACCTGCGAGGGCCGCGTGACCCTCGACAACCCGTTTGAAGGCCTGCTGTAAAAGGGCGGCGCCCAAAGCCGGATGGAAGGGCCCGGAGCGCGCGACGCCTCGTCGCGCGCTCCGGGCCCTTTGAAATGGGCGAGGAAATTTTCGCCGTCGGTCATAAAAAACCACATATATCATATTCTTTTAGAGAAATAAACCGTGCGGAAAATGGGGTGACCTGCATGATATGATCTTATAAATTTTACGAAACTCAATATTTCGGTGCAAAATTCAATAAATGGGTTGCATTTTTTTAAAAGAGTTTGTATAATGTGTGCAAGAAGATGTGGGAAATAGTGGCTTAAATGGCGAGGCGTGTGCCGCGCGAACGAAGAAAGCCTTTTATTTTCCCAAAATACGAAAACGGTTTAGGGATGCGGACTCCCAGAGGCCGCGCGAGGCGCGCGCCTGGCGCAAATGGGAAACCATTTGGGCCGCCGGCCCAAAAGAAAACACCGGACGCAGGGGAAAGCAAAATGCTTCCGCAGGGCGTCCGATGAAGGCTGTCATAAAAGGTTTATGTTTTGAGCCGCCGCGGCGCGGCGGGATGTCTGTCTTCGTATTCTCCCAATCCCTGTACTTTAGCGGATTGTGGAAAATAAAATTTAACGGAGGAGAGAAAACATGAAAAACAGGAAACTCGCAGCCCTTTTCCTCGCGCTGGTCATGGCCTTGTCCCTGGGCCTTACCGCCCAGGCGGAAGAAGTGACCGAGCTGCCCCGCAACGAGACGCTGTACTTCGGCGGACAGCAGTGGGGCACCGTCAACTCCTGGAACCCTGTCGGCGCGAACCAGAACAACGCGATGGCTACCACCGCGAACGCGCAGGGCAGCCGTACCATCATGTTTGAAACCCTGTACATGTACAACTTCATGGACGGCTCCATGAAACCGCTGCTGGCCGAGGGCGAGCCCGTCTGGAACGACGCCCTGACCGAAGTGAGCGTGAAGATCAATCCCGCCGCCAAGTGGTCCGACGGCACGCCGGTCACCGCGAACGACGTGGTGAAGACCTGGGAAATCGACATCGCTACCGGCAACAGCGCCGCGGTCGCCTACCAGAGCTACATCGAGGCCATCGAGGCCGCGGACGACGCCACCGTCGTCATCAAGGCCAAGCTGACGGAAGACGGCAAGCCCGTCAACCCGCTGCTCCTGAAGGACTTCCTCACGGGCGTCTTCATCGCGCAGAAGGGCTGGCTGGAGACGCTTGAGACCCGCTGCGGCGGCGACGGCGTGGCCATGGCCAACGACCCGGCGGAAGACGTCGTCTGGTCCGGCCCGTACACCAAGTTCTTCGCCAACGACCAGATGGTCGTGCTGGTGCGCGACGACAACTACTGGGGCCAGGACGCCTCCATGTGGGGCAAGCTGCCGGTGCCCAAGTACATCGCGCACGGCATCTATGCCGACAACGCCGCGCTGGAGGTCGCCTTCAAGGCGGGCGAAATCGACGTGAACCAGCAGTTCCTGCCCAACATTCAGAACCTGTGGCTCAAGGACGGGCTGCCGATTTCCACCTACATGGAAGAAGCGCCCTACGGCGTGTGCCTGACCATGCCGACCGCGTGGTTCAACCTGAACATCCCCGAGCTGCAGAACCGCGATCTGCGCAAGGCCATCGCCATGGCCGTGGACTATGACACCATCATCGCCAACGCGATGACCAACCAGAGCCCCTCGTTCGCCGACGTGCCGCGTTCCGTCATGAACCCGACCGCGGGCGAGCAGGCCATGTACGACCATGAGGCCGTGAAGGACCTGCAGTGGGTCGGCAACGACATCGAAGGCGCGAAGGCGCTGCTCGACGCGGCCGGCATCGTGGATACCGACGGCGACGGCTGGCGCGAAATGGACGGCAAGAAGCTGAGCTTCAACGCCTGCTGCCCGAACGGCTGGACCGACTGGCAGGCCGCCATGGAAATCGTGGCCGCGGCCGGCAAGAACATCGGCGTCGAGATCACGACCCTCTACCCCGAGTGGTCCATCTATCAGACCGTGTTCACCAACCCGGATCAGACCGAGTATCAGATCTTCATGTACTCCGTGGGCGCGGCCGCTCCCTCCATGCCGTGGGCGCGCGTTCGCCAGCTCATGGGCGGCGACTTGATCGGCGTGCAGAACAACTGGACCGGCAACTTCGGCCAGTACAAGAACGAGCGCGCGGACGAGATCATCGCGCAGATTCCGCTGACGACCGACGAGGCCGAGCTCAATAAGCTCTACACCGAGGCGACCGAGATCTACCTGACCGAAGTTCCCTCCTTCTCGCTGATGTATCGTCCGGCCGTGTTCCACGCCGTGAACGAGAGCATCTGGACCAACTATCCGGAAGACGGCGACGGCCGCAACATTCCGCCGGCCGACTGCACCGACGGCTATGGCATCGCCGCGCTGTTCGATCTGGAGCTCGTCAATCCGTAAAACCTCATGATGTAAGAGAGGGGGCATGCCGCCAAGGCCGCTTGGCGGCACGCCCTTCTCTGTTATTATCGAGGCTTGGATCGGCGCTGAACATATCAGGGGGAATGGAACATGAAAGGATACCGGAAGTACTTTGCCAAGAAAATCGTATGGTTCCTGATTACGCTCGTCGCAGCCGTAATCGTCAATTTTACCCTGCCGCGCTTGATGCCCGCCGATCCTGTGGCCGCCATCGCCGGAAAGACCCTGCAGGGCTCGACGGACCCGACCGCGATCCAGCAGGTTTACGCGCGCTATCAGGAAGAGTTTGGAACGAATAAGCCGATGTACGAGCAGTTCTTCATCTTCGTCAAGAACCTGCTCCACGGCAATCTGGGCGTCTCCTTCAGCCAATATCCGCGCACGGTTTCGGACATCATCTCCAGCGCGATCATGTGGACGATCTGCCTTCAGCTTCCCGCGATCATCGTCGGCTGGCTGCTCGGCAATCTGCTGGGCGCGCTGGCCGCCTACATCCGCAAGGGCTTTGACAAGGTGCTCATGCCTGTCTCGCTGTTCATGAGCAACATCCCCGCCTTCGGCATGGCGGTGATTCTGCTGGTCGTATTCGCCATCAAGCTGGGGATCGCGCCGACCGCGGGAGGTTACTCCTTTGAGATGATCCCCAACTTCAGCTGGAGCTTCATCAAGTCGGTCATCTGGCATTATCAGCTTCCCTTCTGGTCTATCGTGCTGATCTCCATCGGCGGCCAGGCGGTGGGCATGCGCTCCATGTCCATCTACGAGCTGAACGCCGATTATGTGAAATATGCGCGCTTCCTGGGCATCAAGGACCGCAAGATCGTGGGTTACGTGTTCCGCAACGCCATGCTGCCGCAGGTGACGGGCCTTGCGCTCTCCATCGGCACCATGATCGGCGGCGCGCTGGTGGCGGAGATCATCTTCAGCTACCCGGGCCTGGGTTCCACCATGTACGCGGCGGTCACCGCGGGGGATTACCCGCTGATCTCCGCGACCACGCTGATCATCACCTTCATGGTGCTGATCTGCACGTTCGTGCTGGACATCGTCTACGGCTTCATCGACCCGCGCGTCAAAGCCGCGCAGTTTGATTGAGGGGAGGAGATTTTATGAAAAATACACTGCGTCAGGTATTTCACTCCCCGAAGTTTGTGACGGGCTTTAGCATCTTCGTGTTCATCCTGCTGCTCATGTTCTTCTATCCTCTCTTCAACCCCGGCAACCCGCTTGAAATCATCGGCGACGGGTTGCTCCGGCCCGGCACCTATTTCTCCCTGTACGACTCCGTCGATACCGACACGCATACGTTTAAGCTCTCGGATGCGGACGACAAGCGCATGGGCAAGCTGCTCAGCTATGAAGACCGCATTACCATGGTCGGGTGGCTGAGCGCTGCGGGCATCGACGTGAGCGGTCTGGACATCGCCGATACGGACGCGCTGATCGAGTTCTGGCACGCGGGCTACGACGCGTCCCTTCGCCCCAGCGGCATGACGAAGGCGCAGCGCAACGCCTGCTCGCGCATCGACAGGCGCTTAAACGAGGTGTCCGGCGCGACGGAGCTGAGCGTCATGGTCCCGGATACCGAATCGGGCGAGCTTACGGAAAAGGGAACCATCGGCAAGAACGACTACGTAAACGTCACGGACGTCGCCAACACGCTCACGCTGCCCCTGGGCACCGACAACTTCGGGCGCGACGTGCTCAAGGAGCTGGTCTCCGCCTGCGGCACCTCGATCCGCATCGGCCTCATCGCCGGCACGGTCGCCACGCTCATCGGCCTGATGCTGGGGCTTTTGGCCGGGTATCTGGGCGGCGTCGTGGACGACCTCATCATGTTCGTCACCAACATCTTCACCGTCATCCCCAGCTTCGTGCTGCTGATCCTCATCTCCTATTCCATTGGGCAGGATCAGCGCGGCGCGTCCACCGTCGCCCTGGTCATCGGCCTGACGAGCTGGGTGTGGACGACGCGCTCCGTGCGCTCGCAGGTCATCTCGCTGCGAAACCGCGACCACGTGAACCTCTCCAAGCTCTCCGGGCACAGCCTGATGCGCATCATCATGACGGACATCCTGCCCTACATCGCCAGCTACGTGGTGATGGCGTTCATCCTGCAGATCAGCTCGGCCATCCTCGCCGAGGCGCAGCTATCGCTGCTGGGCCTGGGCCCGAAGACCACCGAGGTGCCGACGCTCGGCCTGATGATGAACTGGGCCATGCTCTATTCCGCGCACCTGAACGGCTCGTGGTGGGCGTACTTCCCCGTCATCCTGACCATCGCGCTCATCTCGTTCTCGCTGAACCTGATGAACACGGGGCTGGATCAGGTCTTCAACCCCACGCTGAGAGACTAAGGAGGGCGCAGCCATGAGCAAGACGATATTGGAAGTCAAAGATCTGACGACGAAATACATCACCCGCTTCCACGAGGACGTCTACGCGGTCGATCACGTGTCGCTCAAGATCGAGGAAGGCAAGAGCCTGGGCATCGCGGGCGAGAGCGGCTGCGGCAAGTCGACCCTCGCGCTCAGCCTGATGGGCTATTACTTCGCGCCGCTGCACTACACGAGCGGCGACATCATCATCGACGGGCGCAACATCTCCGGCATGAAGCCGGACGACGTGCGCAAGAACATCCTGGGTACGGAGATCGCCTACATCCCCCAGGCGGCCATGAACGCGCTCAACCCCACGCGCAAGATCGATAAGTTCGTGGAGGACGTCATTCTGGCCCACGACCCGAAGCGCGACAAAAAGGAAATCCAGGAGATGGCCAGGGCGCGCTTTGCCGAGCTGGGCCTGCCGGTGAGCGCGCTGGAAAAGCACGCGGTGGAGCTGTCCGGCGGCATGAAGCAGCGCGTGGTCATCGCGATTTCCACCATTCTCTCCCCCAAGGTGCTGATCGCGGACGAGCCGAGCTCCGCGCTGGACGTCACCAGCCAGAAGATGGTCATCCGCATGCTCCGGGAGATGATGGATAAGGGCTACATCAAGGCCATGATCTTCATCACCCACGAGCTGCCGCTGCTCTACAACGTGACCGACGACATCATGGTCATGTACGCCGGGCAGATCGTGGAGCGCGGCACGGCCAAGGAAATGGTCTTCGACCCCATTCATCCCTATTCGCGCGGACTGATGAAGTCGATCCTCGTGCCCGAGGAGGGCACCCGCGCGCACAAGCTGACGGCGATCCCCGGCACGCCGCCCAACCTCAAAAAGCCGCCCCAGGGCTGCCGGTTTGCCGAGCGGTGCAAGTACGCGGTGCCGCTGTGCCGCGCGAGCGCCATGCCGATGATCGACGCGGGAGACGGACGGACATACCGCTGCGGCCATTCCGTGGCGCATTTGAGGGAGATGTATCAGGATGAAGAATGAAAACGTGAAAGAGCGTCCCCTGTGTCTGAGCGGCAAGGGGGTCACCAAGGTTTTCGGATACGGCAACAAGACCACCGTGGCGGTCGATCACGTGGACTTTTCGTTTCATCAGGGCGAGCTGGTGAGCATCGTGGGCGAGAGCGGAAGCGGCAAGACGACGCTGTCGAAGATGCTGCTCGGGCTCCTGAGCGTGACGGAAGGCGAGATCTTCTTTCAGGGAAAGCCGCGGGACATCTCCACCGGCGCCAAGAAAAAGGAATACTGGCGGGGCATTCAGGCGATCTTTCAGGACCCCTTCTCCTCCTTTAACGTCTTCAACAAGATCGACACCGTGCTGCTGGACTGCATCAACATGCGCGGCGGCCGCCACCTGTCCAAGGAAAAGAAGATCGAGATGATGACCGAGGCCTGCGGGTTTGTCAATCTCAAGTTCGCGGAGCTGACGAACAAGTACCCCTTCGAGCTCTCCGGCGGGCAGATGCAGCGCCTGATGATCGCGCGCATCTTCCTGCTCAGGCCCAGCATCCTGCTGGCGGACGAGCCGACCTCCATGATCGACGCCTGCTCGCGCGCCACGATCCTGGATATGCTGCTGCACCTGCGCGACGAGACGGGCATGACGATCATCTTCATCACGCACGACATCGGCCTGGCCTATTACATCTCCGACAGCGTGTACATCATGGAGCACGGCAAGTTCGTGGAAAGCGGCTCCGCCGACGAGGTCATCCTAAACCCCAAGGCGGCCTACACCCGGCGCCTCATCAGCGACGTGCCCAAGATTTACGAGCCGTGGGACCTCTCCACCCCCGCCGAAGAATAAGACGCAGCGACAGCGCGGCCCCTCTTCCACGCCGGAAGGGGGGCCGCGGTTCGTCCCGGCAGTCGGATCGCCCGAAATATTTTTGCCCGGCGCGTGATAATTCGCGCGTTCGGTCCGTCTTATAGACGTCACGACAAAGGGGGAGAGGCCGATGGATCGGGAGGCGCTCGACGCGGGCGTCTGGCAGCACCGCGTCAGCATGGCGCGCCTGGCGGCGAGCATCTTGCACAGCCCCCAGGACGTGGAGGACGCCGTGTCGGAGGCGGTGCTGCGCGCGTACGCGGCGGCGGGCACGCTGCGCGACGAGCAGAGGCTCAGGCCGTGGCTGCTTCGCATCACGGCGCGCTGCGCGCTGGACATCCTGCGCAGGGAGAAGCGGGAGCTCCCCTGTGCGGAGGTGGAGCGCCCTGCGCCGCCGGTAACGGCGCAGCCGGGCAGCCTGTACGAGCTGCTGCTCTGCCTGCCATCGGCCACGCGGCGGGTGCTGCTGCTCTACTACTACGAGGGGTTCAAGGCGCGGGAAATCGCGGGCATCCTCTCCTGCCCGCTTTCTACCGTGCTCATGCGCCTGTCTCGGGGACGAAAACAACTGGAGAACTTGCTGAAGGAGGCGGGAGAATGAAAGACAGCGCGCTGGACGAGGCGCTGCGGCGGCGCGCGGCGGCGGATCAGTTTACGCTTTCTCCGGGGCTGGAGGCCGCGATGCTTCGGGCGGCGGGGCGGGCGTCCTTTGCGGGCGGGGCAAGGCGGAGGCTGGGGCGGCTGGTCGCGGCCGCCCTCCTGGCGTCTCTTTTGCTGGTGGCCCTGCCCAGCCCGTGCGGACGGGCGGACGCTTTACAACATTTGGGGAGCGCACGCGCTTGCCAACCGAGCGTAATGTTGATATAATATACAAATGAATTTCCCGCCCCATGGGGCGGCGGGCAAATGAGGAAGAGGGGACGGCGCGATGGACGATTTACGGCTGGGCGATCTGGTGCAGATGCGCAAGACGCACCCGTGCGGGAGCGACCGATGGACGATCATCCGCGTGGGCGCGGACATCAAGATCAAGTGCACGGGCTGCGGACGCATCGTGATGATGGACCGCGCCGAATTCGTCAAGCGCATGAAGAAGTGCATTGCCCATGCGGAAGACGGCGAGGCCGCCTCCGGGGCCCTACAAGCATCTGGAAAAGAGGAGAAACCCCATGGCTGAAAACGACGTGGAAAAGCTGGAGAACCAGGCCGCCGCCCAGGAGGGCGGCAAAGAAAAAGCAAAGAAGAGTGCGAAGCGCGAAGTGTTTGAGTGGATCATGGTGTTTGTCGTAGCCTGCGTGCTGGCGTTTGTGGTGCGCACGTTCCTGTTCGAGCCGGTCAGCGTGGACGGGCAGTCGATGATGAACACGCTGCTCGACCACGAGTACATGATCGCCACGAAGTACGACTACCTGTTCGGAGATCCCGAGCGCTTCGATATCGTCATCTGCCATTATCCGGACCGCATGCGCGCGGGTCTGCTGGGTATCGGCGAGGTGCCGGAAAACTTCGTCAAGCGCGTCATCGGCCTGCCGGGAGAGACCATCGAGCTGCGCGCGGGCGAACTGTACGTGAACGGCGAGTTTGTGGAGCAGGACTTCGACCGCACGGCCAGCTTGGCCAATTACGGGCCCTACACCGTGCCGCAGGGCTGCTACTTCGTGATGGGCGACAACCGCGACCATTCCAACGACAGCCGCAACCCGCAGGTGGGCGCGCTTTCGCGCTCGGCGATCAAGGGGCACGTCCAGTTCGTCATCTATCCGTTTGACAACTTCCGCAAGATCGAGGATTAAGCGCGGCCGAGGCGAAGAGGTGGGATGGGTATGACGGATGCGTCCCTCGCGCCGCAGGAGCCCACCCCGTCGCGTCCGGCGCAGGAGCAGGAACAGGAGGAACGGCGCGGCGGACGGGAGCTGCTCGAATGGCTGCTCGTCTTCATCGCGGTGCTGCTCATCGCGGGCTTCGTGCGCGCGTATATCGCCGAGCCCGTGCAGGTGGACGGCCGTTCCATGCTGGAAACGCTGCGCGACGGCGAATACGTGCTCGTCGCCAAGTACCCCTACCTCTTCGACGACCCCAAGCGCTACGACATCGTGGCCTGCTACTACCCCGGGGACGCGCAGAAGCTCAACGTCAAGCGCGTCTTCGGCCTGCCGGGCGAGACGATCGAGCTGCGGGAGGGCGTGCTCTACATCGACGGGGAGTACGTGGCGCAGGACATGCTCGAGCACCCGAGGATGGACAACCTGGGGCCCGTCACGCTGGCGCCCGGCTATTACTTCGTGATGGGCGACAACCGCCAGAACAGCCGGGACAGCCGCGCGGTCGGCGCCATCGCCCGGGATGCGATTATCGGTCAGGTCGTGCAGGTGATCTACCCGCTCAAGGCCTTCCGGTCCGTCGTGTATGAACCAGAGGATGCGTATTAGCGGACGCTCCCGAAGAGAGCGCCCGCTATTTCTTTAACCGGAGGCAAGGGAAAGGGGGGACGAGCATGGAGGCGCCCATGAACGTCGTGGTGACGATCAACCGCAACTATATGAGGCCGCTGTGCGTGATGCTGCGATCCTTGCTGGACGCGCACGCGCGCCGCTTCATCGACGTGTACATCCTGCACACGGAGCTCACCGAAGAGGACATCAGCTTTCTGCGCGGGACGCTGGGCGAGGGCGGCTACGCGCTGCACCCGGTGGCCGTCTCGCGGGATTTCCTGAAGGACGCCCCGGTGACGTTCCACTTCTCGCGGGAGATGTACTTTCGCATCTTCGCGGCGGGCCTTCTGCCCGGGGACCTTCCCCGCGCGCTCTACCTCGACCCGGACATGGTGATCTTGAGGGACCTCTCGCCGCTGTACGACATGGCGCTCGAGGACCGCTTTTTCGCGGCCGCCTGGTCGATCAACGTCGCCGCGGAGATCGCCCACAAGCTGCGGCTGCAGATGCCCGTGGAGAGCCGCTACTTCAATTCCGGCGTGCTGCTGATGAACCTGACGCTGCTGAGGGGCGAGCAGGACGTGGAGGCGGCGCTCTCCTACATCGAGCAGAACAGGGCGAAGCTCGTGCTGCCCGATCAGGACGCGCTCAACGCGCTGTACGGCGGGCGCACCGCGCTGATAGACCCGCTGGTGTACAACCTGGATATGCGCTACTACGGGCTGCTCAGCGCCGCCAGGCTGCAGCGCTTTAATCTGGAAACCGTGCGGCGTCAGACCGCGATCGTGCATTACTGCGGGAAGAATAAGCCTTGGGATGAGCATTACCGCGCGCCGCAGGGCGTATTTTATCGGGAAGCGGAAGCGCGGACGTTTCACCGCTGAGCAAGAAAGGGGGCAGTCTATGCGCAAGGAAACAAACGGCGCTACCTGGCTGCGGCGGCTGCCGCTGCTGGTGATGTTCGCGCTGATGATCTTCGTGGGCTTTCGCGTCCGGGGCATCACCGTGGACGACGTGCTCAACTATACGCCGCAGAACCTGTGGGCGGCCTCCGCCGTCATGCTCGCGGCGTACGCGGTGGAGCCGCTGCTGCTCGTCTTTCCGGTGATGGTGCTCTACTTCGCGACCGGGCTGATCCTGCCGCCGCTCTGGGCGGTGACCGTGGGGCTCATCGGCATCCTCGTCAGCACGACGGTGCCCTACCTGATCGGCCGCTTTTCCTGCACCGACATCGTGGCAAGCCTCATTCAGAAGCACCCCAAGCTGGAGCAGGTGCGCGACGTCAACCGCGACAACGACATCCTGCTCGCCTATACGCTGCGCGTGCTGGGCTTCGTGCCCGAGGACCTGGCCAGCCTGTTCATGGGCTCCCTGCGCATGAACTACCGCTCGTTCCTGCTGGGTTCGTTCATCGGCATGCTGCCGGGCATGCTGACCGCGACGCTCGTGGGCGTGCAGGTCTCCGGCGAGTTCTCGGCGGGCATGCTGATGGGCATCGCCGCGCTCAACATCGCCTCGTTCGTCTGCGCCTACTTCATCAATAAGCGGAGCCGAACAAAGCACAAGGATGTGTAAGCATACGAAAAGCCCGCGCTGCTCTGGCATCGCGAGCCCTTTTTTGTGTGTCCTTAAAACGTCATTCCCCCAGAGCGATGCCCGCCTCTTCCATCATCCAGGCGCTGAGCTCCTCCCGCGTCAGGGTCGAGACCCGCTCGGGCTCAAGGCGGCGGATGACGTACCACTCGTCGTAATCGACCACGCGCAGTTCAAGACCCTCCGGCAGGCCGTAAAACGCCCTGTAAAACGCATGCGTCAGCTCCGAATCGCCCGGCGTCGCGGCCCAGGTGTAGGGCCGTTCGTAGGGCAGGCGCGGCAAATAGGCGAAGGACGCGCCCGATTGCGCCTGCGCCCGGGCGTAGGCCGCGCGCTCCCGGCTGGCCGAGAAGTCCTTGCCGTAGACGCTGAAGAGGAAACAGAAGAGCACGCACAGCACCGCGCATAGCGGCGCGCGCAGATGGGGAAGCAGCGCCTCCAACCCCGCCTCCACGAACAGATCCATCGCAAAGGCGATTTCCAGCGCGTACATGGGCAGAAAGTTGCGCGCGTTTACCGGCCGCACCACGAAGAGCGGCGCGGTGAGCAGGAGGACGCACAGCAGCGTGAAGACCATCCGCCGCCGACGCGGGGCATTCCCGACGCAAAGCGCGAGGCCGAAGAGCGCCGCCGCGAGGGCCAGCGACGCCAGGTTATCAAAGTGCGCGGTATAGGCGGCCAAGGGCGACCAGTCGGGGTTGACCGCGCGCACGCACAGATAGACGACGCACAGCAGGAGCGTCATCGCGCACAGGCGGGGCATCCGCCCGCCGCGGCGGGACGCGAACGACAGCGCCGTTCCGGTCAGGAGCAGCAGTATCGGCAGGTTGTGGTCGAAGAGGTGCGGGCGGATGCGGGACGCGTACTCCCCGCTGTAGTAGAGAAGGGGATTTTGCCCGCCTGGCAGCAGGAACGCGCGGTAGGGGTCCTGCGCCGCGCCCACGGCCCGATAGCCGCCGTTTGAAAACATGAGGACCGTGCCGATGACCGCGCCCGCGAAAAAGAGCAGCAGCGCGGCTTGCGCCCTGCGCGTGCGCAGCGAGGCGTAAAGAAGAACGCACAGGCTCATCGCGAGCAGACAGAGGGTCACGTGCTCCATGAACAGGGAGCCGCACAGCCCGAGCACGAAGAGCGCGGGGGCGCGCCGGAGGGGCAGGTCCTCCCCTTCCCAGACGGGCGTCAGCAGCGAGGCCGCGAGCAGCAGCAGCGCCGTGCCCGCGCCGTAGTTGGCAAAGCCCGAGGCCCAGGCCATCGTCTGCCCCAGCATGTCCGTGGGCATTAGGAGCAGCAGCGTCAGGGAGAACAGGAAGACGCCCGCGCTGCCGCGCTTCGCCTGCCGCGCGGGCAGGTAGGCGATCAGAAAGAAGCCCGCACCCACGATCAGCGCCTTGAGGAGCGGCGCGCGCGTGAGCAGCAGCACCAGCAGGTTCCCTAGGTAGCGCCCGTTGTAGTCCGCGAAGCCCTCCGACAAGCGATCGAGCCCGCCCTGCGTGCCCCAGTCCCAGTCGTCGTCTACGTAGGGCATGAGGGCGGCGAGCAGGATCAGCAGGCACAGCGCGGTCAGACAGACGATCGCCATTCTGCTGCGGATTTTGCGTGTGTTTTGCATGATATTCTCCACCTGCAAGTTAAAATAAAGCGAATGATGAAGATGAATCCCCACTTACCTTCGCTCGGCGCGCTTCTTCCCGCCGCTGTCCACCCACACGTTGAAGAGCAGCCCCGCGACGATCAGCAGCGCGCCGAAGACCTTGCCGGCGGTCAGCGGGATGCCGCACAGCGCGTCTACCACCATGCCCATGAGCACCTGGCCGGTGAAGAGCAGCATCGTCACCAGCACCACGGGCACCCGGGGCAGCACGACGCAGTTGAGCAGCACCACGCAAACGCCCAGCGCGCCGCCCAGATAGACGTAGGCGGGCAGGCCGGTAAGGTTCGGCACGGTGAGGGCGCGCAGAAAGAGCGAGAGCACGAGGGAGGTGACGAGCCCCGCCGCGTAGTTTACGAGCGTGCTGCCCTCGACGGAAATGCGCTTTCCCAGCGCCGCGTTCATGGAGGTCGTCAGCGCGACGAGCGCGCCCGCGGCGATGGAGAGAAGGACGTAGATAGCCATGTGTTTTCCTCCTTACAGCGCGTACATCACGCCAAGCCCCAGCGCCATGAGGGCGAAGCCCACCAGCTTCCTGGGGTTGAACGCACGCCTTTCCATGCCGAACAGCCCGAACTGGTCGATGACGCAGGCACAGGTGAGCTGGCCGAGCAGCGTCAGCGCCAGCATCAGCGCCGCGCCGAGGGGCGCGTAGCAGAGGTTGTTGAAGACCGTGGTGAACACGCCCAGCACGCCCGCCGTGTAGAGGAAGGGCGAAAGCGAGCGGTCGATCAGGCGAAGCCGCTTTCTTCTGAGCAGCACGACGAGCCCGATGGTGAAGAGGCCCACGATGTGGATGATGACGACGGCCGTCCAGTCGCCCACGGCCGCCTGCAGCATGCCGTTGCAGGAGACCATGACCGCGATGATCGCGCCCGCGAGAAAAGCGCCCGCGTTGTACATCGATTTTTCTCCCCTTTTATTGAGATGACGGAATCCCGGCCGGTTCATTCCCTGGGATAGGCGATGTTATCAAAGCACGTCACATCCGTTCCAAAGACGAGAATGGGCGCGGTGGACCGGTTCTCCGCGTTTTTGCCCGCCTCGGCGATGTCGTAATCGCGAAGGGTGACGTTGTAAATCTTTGCGCCGTCGGCATACCCGAACAAGCCGGCCACCTCCGCGTCGGGGTCCTTCATCGTGAGCCCGGTGATTTCGCAGCCGTTGCCGTTGAAGCTCCCCGTGAACGGTTCCCCGGCGGTGCCGATGGGCACCCATTCCGTATCCGTCAGGTCGATATTTTGCTGGAGCAGGTAGTTCTGATCGAGGCCGAGCTGCCCCGCCGCGAGCGCCAGAAGCTGATCCTTCGTCGCGATCATGTGGTAGGTCTTCCCCTTGAGCGTCACCGATTCGAGCGCGAGCACCGGTCTTGAAATCGTGACGTGGCCGCGGACGGTCCCCAGATCGCTCCCGTTTGTGGCGCGGACGAACAGCGCGTACCGCCCAGGCTTGACGGGGGCGGAGAAGACGAAGTCGGCGCTGATCGTAAGCTCCCCGTCGACCGGCTGGGTGGACCGGGTGTAATACGTCCTGTCCGACGGGTCGTCCCCCTGCGCGGCGAGGCCGATTTGCAGGCCACTGCCCGTCTTTGCGGACACATGGTAGCGAATCCTGTCCCCATAGGACAGGTCGTATTCGCCGACCCAGTGATAGGTTGCGTCCTGCACGGACTCGATTTCTACCGGAATCCGGTGGACGTTCGCCGCCGCCTCGCGCCTGGGCTGTGCGTGGCAGACCCAGGAGGGCTCCGCCGGGCGCTCATCGGAGGCAGCGAGGGCGGGCGCAGCGCCCGCAAACACCGTCAGGGCTAGGAGGGCGGCAAGCGCCGGCTTTCTCTTGTCATACATCGTGGCGTCCACCTTTCTTTTCGCGGTTCTCCGCGTCCTCGTCGGTCAAGGGCGGGAAATCAGGACGTCGGGCCCTTGGCGGAACCGGCCGAGGGACGGCGTCCTTCGCCCAGCGCGTATTGCTTGGGCGATATGCCGACCGCCTGACCGAACGCGCGGATGAAGTGCGCGTAATCGCCGAAGCCGGACTGCTCGCAGGCCTCGTGCACGCTTTTCCCCTCGGAGAGCAGGCGCTTGGCCACGCTGATGCGCCGCGCGACGACGTACTTGTTGATCGTCGTGCCGGTCGCCTCCTTGAACAGCCTGCACACGTAGCCGCGCGAGAGGTAAAACGCCTCGGCCACCGTGTCGATGGAGATGGGCTGGGTGATGCGCTCGTTCAGGTACGTCAGGATGTCCGCCGCGCGCTCGTTCGCGTGCGGGTTGGGCGCCGCGCCCAAATCGCCGTGGCGCTCGAAGTACAGACCGTTTACCAGCACCATCAATTCCACAAAGCAGCTGTTCTGCAGGAGGTCGCTGCCAAACCCCTGCGGGGCGCTCAGCCTGCGCAGCAGCATCGTAAAGTCCGCCCGCTCGCTCTCCGTGAGCATCACGCGGTGGGAAAAGCCCGCGGGGCGGCGAAAAAAGCAGGCCGACAGGTCCGTGTCCGACGTCGAGAGGCTTTGCAGGTATTCCGGGTGGATGCAGACGATCATCCGCTCGTGCGCCGCGCCCTCCGCGCAGACGGGGCGGTGCGCCTCAAAGGGATTGACGACGAACAGGTCGCCCGGGTCCGCGTCGTAGAGCCTGTCCTCGACGACGAACTGCTTGTCGCCCGACATGGAGTAGTAGATCTCCAGGCAGTCGTGAATGTGCATGTGGCGCGGCTTTTCGTCGCTCCTCAGGTGCGCCACGGCGAAGCGCCGCGTGCGCGCGCACGCTTCGATCGCGTCCTGGCAGTGGCCGAATACCTGCATCGCGTCTCCCTCCCATGTCCTCCCAGCGTTTATCTTCTTAATCATACACGAACAGGTTACGATTTGCAAGTTTTTTAAGAAGATTTGCAAGGACTTTGCGCGCATCGCATGCTATAATAAAGTCACAAACCGGAACCCAACCGAGCAAGAGGAGGTATTTTCCATGCAACTGAACGTACGCTATCCCAGCCATCCTGAGGATGCGAAGCACTACACCACCGAGCGCCTGCGCAAGGACTACCTCATTGAGACCGTCTTCGTGCCCGACGACGCCGTGTTCACCTACAGCCACTTCGACCGCATCATCGCGGGCGGCGTCATGCCCGTCAATCAGGCGGTGGAGCTCACCGGCAGCAAGGAGCTGGCCTCCGACACCTTCCTGCAGCGCCGCGAGATGGGCTGCATCAACGTGGGCGGCAAGGGCCAGATCACCGTGGACGGCACCGTCTACGACCTGCAGCCCCTCGACGGCCTGTACGTGGGCATGGGCGCAAAGGAGCTCAAGTTTACGAGCGCGAACCCCGAGAACCCCGCGAAGTTCTACATCAACACCTGCCCGGCGCACAAGACCTACCCGAACGTCAAGGTGGACATCGCGAAGGCCGCCAAGCGTCCGCTGGGCTCCACCGAGACGTGCAACAAGCGCGTCATCAACCAGTACTTCCACCCCGACGTCATGCAGAGCTGCCAGCTTTGCATGGGCATGACGGTGCTGGAGCCGGGCAGCAACTGGAATTCCATGCCCTGCCACACGCACGAGCGCCGCATGGAGGTCTACTTCTACTTCGACCTCAAGGAGGGCAACGTCGTCTTCCACATGATGGGCGAGCCGCAGGAGACGCGCCACCTCGTCATGCACAACGAGCAGGCGGTCATCTCGCCCTCCTGGTCGATCCACACGGGCGTGGGCACCAGCAACTACACCTTCATCTGGGGCATGTGCGGCGAGAACCAGGAGTTCGACGACATGGACAACCTGAATCCGCTGGACCTGAAGTAAGCGCATCCATTCGATTCGACCGACAAAGGAGATGTCACAAATGGACTTCATGCAGAAATTTTCTCTCGAGGGCAAGGTCGCGCTGATCACCGGCGCCTCCTACGGCATCGGCTTCGCCATCGCCAAGGCGTACGCGGCGGCGGGCGCGACGATCGTCTTCAACGACATCAAGCAGGAGCTCGTGGACAAGGGACTGGCCGCCTATCGGGAAGAGGGCATCGCGGCGCACGGCTACGTCTGCGACGTGACGGACGAGGACGCGGTGCAGGCGATGGTCGCGAAGATCGAGCAGGAGGTCGGCGTGATCGACATCCTCGTGAACAACGCGGGCATCATCAAGCGCATCCCGATGTGCGAGATGACGGCGGCGCAGTTCCGCCAGGTCATCGACGTGGACCTGAACGCGCCCTTCATCGTCTCCAAGGCCGTCATCCCCTCCATGATCAAGAAGGGCCACGGCAAGATCATCAACATCTGCTCCATGATGTCCGAGCTCGGCCGCGAGACCGTCTCCGCCTACGCGGCGGCCAAGGGCGGCCTCAAGATGCTCACCCGCAACATCTGCTCGGAGTACGGCGAGTACAACATCCAGTGCAACGGCATTGGACCGGGCTACATCGAGACGCCCCAGACCGCTCCCTTGCGCGAGCGCCAGGCGGACGGCTCGCGCCATCCGTTCGACCAGTTCATCGTCTCCAAGACGCCGGCCGCGCGCTGGGGCACGACCGAGGACCTGATGGGCCCGGCGGTGTTCCTCGCCTCCGACGCCTCCGACTTCGTGAACGGCCACGTGCTCTACGTGGACGGCGGCATCCTCGCCTACATCGGCAAGCAGCCGCAGTAAGACAGGGAGGCGCGGGCCCCCGCGGAACCGAAAGGACGATTCGGCTCCGCGGGGGCCTTTTGTGCTATAATAGGGGACATCAAGCGGCGCCGGCCCGCGTCGGCGCGAGGGGAGGACAGCGCGTATGACCTTTGAAAACCTGATGAAAAACCTGTCGGACGTGATCGTAGAGCAGCAGCTCAAGCTCGGTTACAGGCGCGAGACGGTGCGGCTGTACTATCCGCCCGCCTCGCTTGCGAGGCTGCTCGGCGTGGAGGCGGGGGAGCTTGAGGCGGCGCTTGGGGCTTTTTGCGCGTATGCGCGGGAGACGCTGGGCGAGGTGACGATCGCCATGGACGCGCAGGGCGAGCGCTACTGCCTCGCCGTGCCGCCGCAGGGCGTCCAGTACATAAACGGACACATGGGGGAAGCGCCTTTCATCGCGGAACTCATCCGCCTGCTCGAACGCTGCGACTGTACCCTGGACGACGTGCTCTCGCTGTTTCAAAGCCGCTCGCAGCGCGTCCACGTGGAGCGGAGGACGGGCGGCGAGTTCGACCTCCTCGTCTACTTCGAGGACGGCGAGCCGGACGGTTTCCTCTACTGCTTTACGCAGGAGGGCGGCCGCGTCCGCTATCACCGGTTCACCCGCGAGGACTACGAAGAGCTGATGGGCTGAGGCGGCGCTTTTCAGGAAAACGCCTGACAGGCGTTGACGATGAAGTTGCCCAGCCCGTGCAGCAGGGCCCCGGGGAGGATCGAGCCCTTAAACGGCCTTTCCGCGAGATACCCCAGCAGGAAGCCGCCAATCGCGGTGGTCGCAAAGATGATCGCGCCGGACAGCGGGGTGACGTCGGAGGCCAGCAGCAGATGCAGGCCTCCGAAGATCGCGGCCTGCAGGGGAATGCCGACCCGGTACCCGAACGCCCCGACCAGGCGCTTGCCGACGAACCCTCTGAACAGGAACTCCTCCAAAAACCCGGTTTGCAGGAAGCTGACGATGACGATCGGGATCACGGCGGGAGCGCCCAGCCCCAGATACGCGCTGGCGGAGGGCTGGGTGTACTGCGTGAAGACGGGCAGGTGGGTCCCTGCCCAGATCGCGCCGTATGCCGCAAGAGCCCTCGCGGCGGACCGTCCGTCGGGCCTTCGCCAGGTGAGCCCGAAGGTTTCTTTGAATGGCGCAGCCTTTCTTCCCTTGATTCCCCACCATAGGATCGGCACGAGCCCGAATACGACGCATGCCAGCAGCGTGCTGCGAAGCGCATCGAGGATGAGCATTTTGTTTCCCCCGTTCTTCTGTTCTCTTTAGCCGGTGCGCGGGATCATTCCGTGCGCTCTGGGGATGTGCAGCACGCCGTTCGCGTTACAGCAGGCGCGCGTCGCATCCCGTTCATGGTTCGCCGCCTCTTTCACGGCGAAAGATCGGACGGCGCGAGCCTGGTGTCCGTCCGTTTTTGCTTTCTGCCCCCAAGCGGTCCCCCTGGCCTGCAGGACGTGCCGCATGGGGAAGCCCGTCCCTTCTCTTTTCTTTTTGTCCAGTATAACAAATGCCCGGCGTTTGCGCAAACCCGTTTACGCCCTCCCCGTTTCGGTTATCCTCTTTGTGTTGACAACGGGCCGCGACGGATGTATAC
>JAEXCG010000158.1 GCA_023402355.1 Bacillota bacterium
CTGCGGAGCGCTTCGCGCTGTCCTCGCGCCTAGTCGCTTCGCTCCCTTCGTAGTCGGGGCTTTTTCCGCAGCAAAACGCAGTTTTGCGGAGCGAAAAAATCACCCGTAATCTCGACAAAGTGGCCTATGCCACTTTGTCGACACGCTGCGGGGGAGCCCGGCTTTTTTCGCCGGGTTCCCCCTGTATGGCGCGCTGTTCCAGAATACGCCCGGACAAGACGCCTGCGCGAGCGATTACACGATCGTCTTTTCGCCCTCCGCGATGTAGTTCGCCAGCGCGAGGATCACCTCGCCGGGCGTGGGCTTTGTGACCGCCTTGTGCTTCAGGATCATTTCCAGGCTGACGCGGTCGCCGTGCTCCCAGATGTCCTCGACCGCGCGCGCCACGTCGCGGGCCACCAGGTCGGCGGAGATGCCGTGAATCGCGGCGACCTGTGCGTATACGTCCTTTGCGAGCCTGCCGCGCGGGTAGCTGCCGCGCAGCGCGACGATTTCCGCGGAGGTCGAAAGAAAACCATACCCGCATCGTGTGACGTTTCCGGCGATGAGCGTGACCGCCGCGTAGGGATTTTTCATGAGCAGGGCCCCTTCCTTTGTAGTTGATGGCTTTATGATAACGATCCCCTGTCGATTTGGCTCCTTTCCGTCAGGAACTGTCCATAAAAGACAGAAGAATGTTAATACTTTGTCCCATAAGAAGTATTCGGGGTCAAGGCCTAAAAAAGATTTCCTGTGGCTGTGAGGAAACATTTGCCCAACCTTTATGTACTGCTGTATAATCCCCCTAAGCACTATACGAAAGCAGGGGGAACGAGAGGATGAAGCCGAAACTGGGCAAGGAAACGCTTCGTTGGTTCGACGAGTTCGCCTATCAGGAGTACCCACACGTCAAGGCGCTTGCGGCCAAAATGCTGCATACGGCTTCCCGTCCGGCATCGGACGCGGAGGACATCGCGCAGGAATTTTTCGTGGTCGCGTACAGGCACGCGGAGAAGGTGCGAACGCATCCCAAACAGAAAGCATGGGTCTACAAGGCCGTGTATCTGACGTTCTTGAACTACCAACGCAGAGAGGAAAGGCAGAATCTGGGCAGGCTGCTGGAAAACTTCGAGGACATCGCGGACGGCGCGATGTTCGACGAGGCCCTCATCTTCCGGGAAATGCTGTATCAGGTGTTGGACGAGCTGCCCGCGCGGGACTACAAGCTGTATCAGGACGTGTACCGCAGCGACCTGTCGCCCGCGCAGATCGCGGCGAAGGAGGGCGTGCGTCCGGGCACCATTTACAGGAGAATTTCGCGACTAAATCAAAAGTTGCGAAAAAAAATGAAAAAGCTGTCCGAAAACGACGTAATTCGACATAATATAAGTGAAAGGAGCTCCAGATTATGAGTACGCGTGCGAACCCGGATGTGCACAACGAGTTCGAACCGGAGAAGGAGGCTGATAAGAAACTCTTTGAGGAGCTGAGAAAGGACGTCGGCGAGATGGACGTCTCCGTCGTCGAGGAGGCCATACGGGATTTTACCCCCCGAAACGCCGACGCGGAGTGCGCAAAAATGCTCGACGAAATCAAGCACGGGAAGCGCAGACGGCGCATGGCGGCCGTGCGGCGCGGGCTCATCGGGACGGCCGCGACGGTGATCTTCCTGCTGGCGGTGAGCGACGCCACGTATAACGCGGCGAACGCCTTTCAGATCGAATCGGTCCTGCAATTCTTTTCCGCGTTCGACGAGCTGTTCTCCTACGAGAGCCTCAACGCGGGGGACGCGCTGTCCATGTCCAAGGACAAAGAGGCGACCGTGATCGAAGAGGGCGTCTGGCTGGACGAGGAAGAAAACACGGCGGTTTCCTTTGACGATGCGGAAGCTTTTCTGCAAACGATCGACATTTACCCCGAAGGCTATGCGCGGCTGCTTGAGCGGTATGCGTTTGACACGGCGACGATGAACGACGACGGCATGTTTTGCAGCTACACGCTCACCTTACACGACGCGGAAGCGGATATGGTATTCATCAGCGGCATCCGGCAGCGCTCGAAGGATTCATCCATCGACTATCTGTACGAAAGCGACGAGCTGGAGGTCACCGAAACGTGGATCGGCGGCATTCGGTTGTCGGCCGCGCCCAATTATGAGGTAAATACGCTTCGTTGGAGCCAGGACGATGTCCACATGGACATTTGGGGAAAGGTCCCGGAGGAAGAACTCATGGAAATTGCACAAATTATGTTAGGAGTGTCACAATGAAAAGATTTATCGCCCTTCTACTCGCCGTGCTTTTGACCGGCGCGTTCACGTTTGCCGCCGCTGCCGAGGAAGAAATCATGCCGCGCGCAAGCGAATACTTTTCTTCCTACTCTGTGGGAACGACACCTATAGCAGGCGGCAAGCTGTCCGTTCGCTTCCGTACGACAGGTGTGGAAACATCCAGCACGCTTGGTGTAACCACGTACCAGCTTCAGAAAAAAGTAGACGGCGTGTTCCAGAACGTCGGTGAGGAACAGTCTGGAAGCGTTGGATATAATACGATTGAGCACACGTTTACGCGCACTTGTCAGGGAATTCCGGGAGAAATTTACCGCATAAGAGCGACGTTCGTATGCGACAACAGCAAAGGATATAAAACCCAGATTTACTACTCCAGCAGTGCAAAGGCGATTGATTGATATGGAAATTAAAGCAAAAGATATTGAAACGTTTGCCGTCTGGCTGTTTGGCCGGGTCTATACGCAGGTTTCCGCCGTGGTCTGGGTGGACGCGCAGGGCGTGCCCACCGGCTTTGAGCAGTTCGATTCGTTCGCCGGGCTGCCGGAGCGCCTTGATGCGCCAAAGGGCGCGGCCGCGGTGCTCGTATCCAACCATCCCGAAGGAAACCTGAGCCCAAGCGAGGACGACGCCCGCAACCTGCGGCGCGTCGAGGCCCTGCTTGGTGCGCGGCCCCGACTCTTCATCGTCTGTGAGGACAGCTGCATCTGCGCGTAAACGACCGAAACATCAGGAAACCGGCGGGGGAGCGGCTTGCTTCCCCGCTTCGTGTTTTCCGGCGCTCATAAAATAGGTAATGGTTGCCAAGAAGTTTATTAGATGATATACTTGACACAGTTTGGATTGCCGACCCCCGTGCTTTTGTGTAGAAAGCCGCGAAGGAATGCACCTTCCGGCACCAGGAGGACCTTGTATGCGGGACAGATTTGGGGACATCCTCGACCAGATGCAGGCGGGCGTCTACATGACCGACCCGAAGACCCATGAAATCCTTTTCATGAACCGGAAAATGAAGGAGGATTATGGGATCGAGCAGCCGGAGGGCAAAATCTGCTGGCAGGTCTTGCAGTCGGGGCAGAGCGGCCCGTGCAGCTTTTGCAAAATCCCCGACCTCGACGGGCGGCGGGCGCACAAAAGCACCGTCTGCTGGCGGGATCACAGCGCAATGGCGGGCAAGGTCTTTGACCGGTACGACAGTTTGGTGCCCTGGAAGGGCGACTTCGTGCACATGCAGCAGGCGTACGACGTCACGGACCTGCTGCAGCTGAGCGAGCACGCGACGAAGGACGCCCTCTGCGCCGTCTGGAACCGCAGCCAGGGCAAGGTCATGCTCTCCGACCGGCTGGCGCGGCTCGACGGGGCGCATACCTGCCTGATCGCGCTGCTGGATGTGGACAACCTCAAGGCCGTGAACGACCGCTACGGCCACGCCGAGGGGGACTTCCTCCTGCGCCGCACGTGCGAGACGCTCAAGGGTCATCTGCGGGAGCCCGACTTCATGTTCCGCCTCAGCGGGGACGAATTCGTGCTGGTGCTGATGGACGCGCACGAAAAGGAGGCCGCCCGCCAGGTGTGCGCGTGGCGCGGGGAGGTGGAGCAGCTTCGCGCCGAGCACGACAAGCCCTACGACTTTTCCTTCTCCTTCGGGCTGGCGTCCTGCGGGGCGCATATCGCCTGCCGCGCGAGCGAGCTGATCGCCCGCGCGGACGAGCGGATGTACGAGGAAAAGCTGCGCAGGCGCAAGACCGTGCTGCTCGACCGGGACGAAAACGTCTTCCGCACGGACAAGACCGCCGGGCGCACGATGAACTACAAGACCGGCCTGCTCTATGAAGCGCTCGTGCGCTCAACGGACGACTTCATCTACCTGTGCGACATGAAGACGGGCGTGTTCCGCTACTCGCCCGCGCAGGTGCGCCAGTTCGATCTGCCGGGAGAATTTGTGGAAAACCCGCTGCCCTGCTGGAAGGCGATCGTCCACCCGGACGACTGGGATCGCTTTTATAAATCCAACATGGAGATCGGGGAGAACAAGCGCGATTCGCACTCCGTGGAGTTTCGCGCGCGCAAGCGCAGCGGCGAATACGTCTGGCTGCGCTGCCGGGGCCAGCTCATGCGGGACGAGTACGGCGAGCCCAGCCTCTTCGCGGGCATCATGACGCAGCTCGGCCGCCAGAACAAGATCGACCCGCTGACCCAGCTCCTCAACCACAGCGAGTTCCTGTCGGCGCTGCAGCGGGGCGTCGAGGAGGAGAGCATCGAGCAGATGGGCATCCTCGTGCTGGACGTGGACGGCTTTCGCAAGATCAACGAGATGTACGGCCGCGCGTTCGGCGATCGCGTGCTGCGCACGCTGGCGCAGAGCGTGCAGGCGCTGCTGCCGGACAACGCGAGCCTCTACCGGCTGGACAACGACCGCCTGGGCATCCTGATGGACAACGAATCGGCGGCGGGCGCGGCGCGGCTCTTCCGCGAGATGCAGGAGCGCCTCGTGCTGCTACAGGAGTGGAAGCAGAGCAAGCTGGTCGTGGAGGTCTCCGCGGGGTACGCGGAGTACCCCGGCGACGGCGCGGCGGCGGACGAACTGTACCAGTACGCGGACTACGCCCTGCAATACGCCAAGAGCCACGGCCGAAACCGGCTGGAGTTCTTCTCCGACGAGATTCTGCGGGGCAAGGTGCGCTCGCTGGAGCTCATGCGCAGGCTGCGGGAATCCATCTCGCAGAACTACCGGGGCTTCCATCTGGCCTATCAGCCCCAGGTGAACGGCGCCACGGGGGAAATCACCGGCGTGGAGGCGCTGATGCGCTGGCAGGACGCGACGGGGGAGAACGTATCGCCCGTGGAGTTCATCCCCATTTTGGAGGAGCAGGGCATGATCTACGGCGCGGGCCTGTGGGCGCTGCGCACCGCCCTGCGCGCCGCCAAGGGGTGGATCGCCCTGAAAGGCGATTTCTCGGTGAGCGTCAACATCTCCGCGCTGCAAATGATGGAAAAGCGCTTTCTGCACGACCTGACGGAGATCATCCGGGCGGAGGACTTCCCCTGCGAAAACCTGATTCTGGAGCTGACCGAAAGCTGCACCGTGCAAAACCTCAACATCTTTGAAAGCGCGTTTGGCCAGATGCGCGCCATGGGCATCCGGGTGGCGATGGACGACTTCGGCACCGGGTATTCCTCGCTGGAAATCCTCAAGCGCACGCCGGTGGACATCGTCAAGATCGACCGGGGCTTCGTGAAGGGCATCCTGAGCAGCCGGTTCGACGCGACGTTCATTTCCTTCGTGGTGGCGATCTGCCACGAGGCGAACATCCGCGTGTGTCTGGAGGGCGTGGAGGAAGCGGCGGAGTACGAGCTGCTCAAGAGCATGCATCTGGACTGCATTCAGGGCTACTACTTCGGCCGCCCGCTGCGGGAGGGCGAGATCACGGGGCGGCTGAAAGCCGCGGAGGCGCCATGACGAAGAAAAGAAAGGCCGCGCTCGGCGCGCTTTTGCTGGTCGTGCTCCTGCTCGCGGGGCTCGCCGTGTACTTTTGCGCCTTCACACCGACCGGCTACCGCATGACCGTCCCCCTCCACGGCTTCGCCAAGGTCGGGGAGCGGGTGTACGTGGACCGGGGCTGGGCCGGGGACGCGCGGCAGCTTCTCTCGCTGGTGGAGGAGGCGCGCGGGCGCGTCGAGACCTTTTTCGGGGAGGTGCGAAGCGCGCCCGTCCTGATCGTCAGCGACGACGCAGGGAAGATCGAGCGGCTGGGCGGCGACCACGACACGATGACCGTCGTGCTGGGCGGCGCGCGTTCCTACACGGCGGTTTCCTCGGAGTTTCTGAACGTGGACGTGCTGGCGCACGAGATGACCCACGCGGAGACGCACCGGCGCATCTACGCGGACGGCCGTTCCGCGTCCGGGCGGATTCCGATCTGGTTTGACGAGGGGCTTGCCGTGCAGAACGACTATCGCGAGCCGTACACCGAGGAGGCCTGGCTCGCGCTCACCGACGGCGGGCGGGACGTGCCGCAGCTTTCCGAGTACGGCGACGCCGAAACCTTCTTTTCGGGGACGACGGCCGACCGGCGGGCCAGATACTGCCTCGCCGGGCACGAGGTGTCCGCGTGGATCGAGCATCACGGCAGGGAGGCGCTGCTCTCGCTGCTGGATTCGCTCGCGGCGGGGCAGGACTTTCAATCGCTCTACTTCGGTACGTGACAGGCGCGGCGCAAAGAAAAAACGAAAACCCCCGCATCTGGTGTGCAGCAGATGCGGGGGTCTCCGTTTTGGGGTTGTGTGATGAGGAGGGGGAGAAGAAAAGGGTATGCACCCTGCCGGCGGTGTGTGCGGGCCGCAGGCGGGTTTGGGGGTATCGAAGCGGGAGGTTATGGGGAAGCTCTCGCTTTCGATGGTGTCATTGTACCGCCGAAATGTGGCTAAAATTTGTCATAGACGTGGAAAAAACGCGAAAATTGCAAAAAAAGCGGTCTTTTTCATCTGCTTTTCTTGTATATAGGAAGCTTTATGCGAAGGAAAGGGACGGCATGGCTCTTGAAATCTTCATCAACGCTCTCGAAGAAATTGAGTTTCCTCAATATGGTCTGAAAGCCAGCATGCTTCAAAGTCTATATTATGGAGCGAGAAGTGAAAAGAAGAGAAAAGGGTGTTTAGTTTTTCTTCATCGCCATTAACGTCTTTTAAATAAGTTTCCCAGCTATAGTCAGAATTTTTTGAATTAGACAAGTTAAGATACTGTGCTAACTGCGCTTTTATCATAAAACAAAGTAAAAGGTGGGTTGCTTCTTCATCCGATAAAAGCTTTGCCATATGAATGATTTCATCCTCGCGTTTACATGTTTCTAGGCACCCCTGTTTGCGAGTTTCGCTAAAGCGAAAAGCTTGAAGAGGGAAGCTTTCGATACCATATCGAACTACGGCTCTTGCAGCATTGATTAATCGACGATTGCCGCGTATGAAAAGTATGAAATCATTCCAAGAAATATTTTCGCTACTTTTATTAAACAGCTCATATAATACAAACTGCGGTTGATAAGTAATATATGCGATATATCGTTCGAAATCGGATCGATTTAAAAAACTAAGTATTTTGTTTGATTGCAATACTTGTTGGGGAACACAGTAAATTGTGCAAGGTCTAACGGAGAACTCGGCTGTCTTCTCTTCTTTCATAAGATTTAAGAGCCTCCATCTCTATGAATATATTCAAGTATGGCTTATGTCAATGCTCAAGCATTCTCCCATCGTTCGCGTTCTTCACAGGTTTTTGTAAAACCGATTTCATGTTCAGTCAAAAGAATTTTTTCGGTCATACGTGTGGCACCATCAAAGGGCATAACTGTTTTTATAACTGATAACGCGCAGCGGTATCCTAGATAAAAGGAATGCTGTAACACCTTGTGTAGTCGGTCTTCCCATATTCCATATACAGAAACTAAATGTTCAACGGAGTCTTGGTCTATCTGAGATTCCAGGTTGCTGAACAAGTCATTTATTTGCATTCGCCTTTGATAGTATTCGGTACATTCACACATTTTTGGCATGGTTAATATCTGTTCTTGAACATAATCGTGGTAAGGATAATCTGAAGTGTCTTTTTGATAGTACTGTTGAAAGCAAACATATATACCACGAATAATACCGAATTTCATAGCATACTTGATATTATTTTGGCATGCTTCTTCCATATCCAGTAAAGAGGCCTTCTGTTCTTGTGTAAGTTCGCGTATTAATGAATTTTTTACCTCCTGATACTTTTCCTCTGCTTCTTCATTTTCTGCTTGCATCAACTCATCAGGATAATTACCTAGAATCATGCTGTATAAGTCGTTGGTAAAGATTTGATGTTCAAGAAATGATAATTGACGTCTAATTTGCAAAATGATTTCCTCCTCATTGCTATATGGCCAAATAATAGCCATGTTATATGGCTATTATAGCGTCCATAATGTGGAATGTAAAGGGGGAAAATAAAAGTGATTCGTTATAATCCTTTGTGGAAAACAATGTTGAAGAAAAAAGCGACAACCTATACGCTAAGACATAAGCACAGCATAAGTCATTCTACCGTCCAGAGTTTACAAAACAACAAACCGGTATCTACCTATACCCTTGATAGGCTTTGCAAGATTTTAGATTGCAGTATACAGGATGTCGCAGAGTATATACCAGACGAGCATGATTCTACTTTTTTGAATGGCTAAATAATGGCCATGTTGTGTGCCGACTCCTTCAATCATAATAAGAATGAAAAGGAGGGCGGCACCTTGATTCACTATACGCCACTCTGGGAAACAATGAAAGCAAAGGGTGTTACGACCTACACGCTACGTGTGAAATATGGTATGAGCCATGCAACGGTGCAACGGCTGCAAGCTAACATGCCTGTTTCAACTCATACACTGGACAAGCTTTGTAAGATACTCGAATGTGGACTATGCGGGGTTGCTGAATATAGACCGGATAACGACTCATATTGTGCTAAATAGCTCGCGCCATATGGCGCGTTTTTTTAATTTTCAGCGCGCGCCCTTTCCGTGCGGTTTCCCATACATTTTGCGCGATTGTTTGCGCATGCGCGTCCGCGCGTGCTATAATTGTAAAAAACGGCGGAGGGGTTCTATGCTGTACATCCCGTTTGACGAGATCTTGACGACCCTGCGGCGGGCGCTGGAGAAGGCGGGCTTTGACGGGGAGCGGGCGGCGCGCCTGGCGGACGTGTTTGCGCGCAACTCGCTGGAGGGCGTCTATTCGCACGGCGTCAACCGCTTCCCGCGCTTCCTGAAGAACGTGCGCGAGGGAACCGTGGACCGGGACGCCAGGCCGGAGCGCGTGGCGGGCCTGGGCGGCATGGAGGTGTGGGACGGGCACTTCGGCGCGGGGCCGCTCATCGCGGAGGACGCGATGGCGCGGGCCATCGAGCTGAGCCGCACGCACGGCATCGCCTGCGTGGCCGTGCGCCACGGAAATCACTGGATGCGGGCCGGGCGCTACGGCTGGCAGGCCGCGCGGGCGGGCGTCGCGGGCATCCTCTTCACCAACACGACGGCGAACATGCCCGCCTGGGGCGCCGTGGACGCGCACCTGGGCAACAACCCCATCGTGCTCGCCATTCCGAGGGAGAAGGGCCCGATCGTGGTGGACATGGCGATGAGCCAGTTCGCCTACGGCAAGCTGGAGGTCGCGGCCCTTTCGGGCGAAGAGCTGCCCATCGACGGCGGCTTTGACGAGGCGGGCGGCCTGACCCGCGACCCGCAGGCGATCCTGCGCACGCGGCGCATCCTGCCGACCGGCTACTGGAAGGGCTCCGCGATGTCCATCGCGCTCGACCTGATGGCGGGCGCGCTGTCGATGGGCCGCACGGTGAGCGCGATCAGCGCCGACCCCTCGGACGAACGCGGGCTGTCGCAGGTCTTCATCGCCGTGAACTTCCGGGAGCTGCTGCCGGGGGACGAGGTGGACGCGCTGCTGGACGCGGCCATCGCGGACATCCAGTCCTCCACGCCGGCGCCGGGCGGCGCGCCGGTGCGCTATCCGGGCCAGAACATGCAAAGCACGATCGAGCGCAACAGGGCCCGCGGCGTGCCGATCAACGAGGAAACCTGGCGGAAGATCGAAGATTTTTTGCAGGCGTGAGGAGGATGACGATGCGGTTTATCGACGAGCGGGCAAAAACCATGCCGTGGGACGAGATCGACAGCGTGGTGTTCGACATCGGCAACGTGCTGATGCGCTTCAGCCCGCGCTACGTGCTGGACGTGCTCTTCGGGGAGGACGAGCCGGTCAAGGAGGAGCTGATGCGCCGGGTGTTTCAATCGCCCCACTGGCTCGACCTGGACCGAGGCACCGCGACCTACGAGCAGGCGGCGGAGCGCATGGCGCAGGGCCGGGAGGACCTGCGGCCGAAGATCGACCTGATCTTCGCGCGCTGGATGGAGCTTAAGACGCCGATTCCCGAGGGCGTCGCGGCGCTTGGACGCTGCAAGGAGATGGGCAAGCGCACCTACATCCTCTCCAACTACCATCAGCCGTCCTTTGAATGGCTGCTTGAAACCTACGACTTCTTTTCCCTCTTCGACGGCTACGTGGTGTCGTGCTACCTGCACCTGCTCAAGCCGGAGGCGGCAATCTACCGGGAGCTGATCGACCGGTGCGCGCTCAACCCCGCGCGCTCGCTGTTCCTGGACGACACGCGCGAGAACGTGGAGGCGGCGATGGCCGCGGGCATTCAGGGCTTCTGGGTGGAAAAGCCGGAAAAGATGACGGAATTTTTTGCCTGAGCAGGGGAATGGATGAAAAGCGCCTCCTCCTGCGTTAGCATTAAAAAGAGAAAACCCGATAGGGGAGGGGATACGATGGAACCTGTACGCACATTGGCTGCTTATCTGTTGACGGCGGCGATGGCGGTGACCGGCCTGCCGGCGGCCACTGCCGAGCCGAACCTTGGAGAAGGAGACGCGATCCCGACGGCGGCCGCCCTGACCGCGACGCCGCAGGCGACGCCTGTTCCAGAGGCGACGCCCGTTCCGGGGGTGACGCCCCTCCCGCAGGCGACGCCTGTTTCGGAGGCGACGCTCGCCCCGGAGGCGACGCTCGCCCCGGAGGCGACGCTCGCCTCGCAGACGGCGCCCGTTCCGGAGGCGACGCTGATGCCCGGCGGCATGACGCGCTCGCTCCGGCGCGGCGACGAGGGCGAGGACGTGCAGCGCCTGCAGGAGCGGCTCAGGGAACTGGGCTACCTGGAGGACAAGGCGGACGGCAAGTTCGGCATCAACACGCTGCGCGCGGTGAAGAAGTTTCAGCGCAAGCACGACCTCAAGGACGACGGCATTGCGGGCAAGGACACGCTGACCTGGGTGTTCTCGCAGGCGGCGATCGCCGTGCCGACGTCGACGCCGAGCCCGACGCCCAGGCCCACGGCCACGCCCAAGCCCACCAAGACGCCGAGGCCCACGGCCACGCCGACGCCGAGCCCCACGCCGGAGCCGACGCCGACCCCCACGCCGATGCCCTCTGCGGTGCCGGAGCTCAAGCTTCTGACGCTGGACATGGACGCGAAGGTATCGCTGAGCGGCGGCGCGATCGAGGTGACGCCCGCGCGCGACGCGGACGGCAACTGGTACCTGCCTGCGGAGGAGCTCGCCCGTCAGGCCGGGTGGCAGGTGGAAAAGACGCCGGAGGGCATGTCCTTCACCGTGCCGGGCGACCCGCCAAGGGAGACGGCCATCGCCTACTCGCTGGACGGCAGCTCGCCGGTGATGGTGCTCGTGGAGGGCAAGCTGTACGTGCCCTCGCAGGAGGCGGAGCCCATCGTGGACGGCGGCACGCTGTTCGTGCCCGCGCTCTTCTTGCAGGAGGCGTTCGGCCTGATCGTCGAAACCCAGGACGGAAAGTAAAACACGATTTGGCGAAAGGGAGGCCGCGCTTTGTGGCCTCCTTTTTCTTTGCGCAAAGCGCATAGCTTTTGCCGGAAATCTTGGACGATTTTGAGGCCGAAAGCCCCTTGACAGGAGCGGGGGACAGCGGTATACTAATAACACTTTACCACGCTAAATTAATAAAGGGGATTGAACGCAATGAAGAAGTGGATTGCCCTGCTGATGAGCCTGACGATGATCGTCGCCTGCACCGCCGCGCTGGCGGAGGACGCCTCGCTGCAAAAGGTGCTGGACAAGGGCGAGTTCGTGCTCGGCCTGGACGACGCCTTCCCCCCGATGGGCTACCGCGACGAGGACGGCGAGATCGTGGGCTTCGACATCGACGTGGCGGCGGAGGTGTGCAAGCGCCTGGGCGTCGAGCTCAAGGTGCAGCCGGTCGACTGGAGCACGAAGGAAGTGGAGCTTTCCTCCGGCGCGATCGACTGCATCTGGAACGGGCTGACGATGACCGAGGAGCGCATCGCGCAGATGGACTTTTCGGAGCCGTACCTGAACAACACGCAGGTGATCGTCGTGAAGGCGGACTCGCCGGTGCAGACGCTCGCGGACCTTTCGGGCAAGACGCTGGCCGTGCAGGCGGGCTCCTCCGGCGTGGACGCGCTGAGCGCGAACCAGGCCTTTGCGGATACGCTGGGCGACGTGCTGGAGTTTGACGACTTCATGATGGCGATGATGGATTTGGACGGCGGCGGGTGCGACTGCGTGCTCATCGACGTGATTGTGGCGGGCTACTATATGGGCCAGAAGGAGGGCGCTTACCGCCTGCTGGACGAGACGCTGGCGGCGGAGCAGTTCGCCATCGGCATGCGCAAGGGCGACGACGCGCTGGTGGCGGCCGTCAACGGCGCGCTGGGGGAGATGGCGGCGGACGGCACGCTGGCCGCGATTTCCACCGAATGGTTCGGCGAGGACATCACGCTGGTCGGAAAGTAAGGCGCGTTTTTGAGGGATGGGGGCGCAGGGCCCCCATTTCCCGCGTCCGGACGAAAGGGGTTTCTTCACTTGGTCTATTTCACCGACCCGCAGAAGCTGCAAAAGCTGCTCGCCGTGCTGACGGACGGCATGGGCACGACGCTTTCCATCTTCTTTTGGACGCTGCTCTTTTCCCTGCCGCTGGGGCTGGTCGTGGCGCTGGGGCGCATGTCCAAGCGGCGCGTCCTCTCCGGCCCGGTGGCGTTTTACATCCTCGTGATGCGCGGAACGCCCCTGATGCTGCAGATCATCACCGTGCACTTCATCCTGCCGGGGCTGCTGGGCGTCAACATCGACCGGTTCATCTCCACGATCGTCGCGTTCTCGCTCAACTACGCGGCGTATTTCGCGGAAATTTACCGCGGCGGCATCCAGTCCATCCCGCAGGGGCAGTACGAGGCGGGCAAGGTGCTGGGCTTCACCCGCGCTCAGACGTTCTTTCGCATCGTGCTGCCGCAGGCGTTCAAGCGCATCCTGCAGCCGATCAGCAACGAGGTCATCACCCTGGTAAAGGATACGTCGCTGGCGACGGTCATCGCGGTGGGCGAGCTGTTCCGCGCGGCGAAGAACGAGGCGTCGCGCACGGCGTCCATCGAGCCGCTCTTCGTGGCGGGCGCGTTTTATCTGCTGATGAACTTTCTGGTCACCTGCTTCTTCCAATGGACGGAGAAGAAGCTCGACTATTACCGCTAAGGGGGCTTGCGCATGCTTCGCGCCGAGGGCGTATTCAAGGGGTTTAACGGGCAGGCGGTGCTGAAGGGGATCGACGCCCGCGTGGAAAAGGGCGAGGTCGTGGCGATCGTGGGCCCGTCGGGCAGCGGCAAGTCCACCTTTTTGCGCTGCCTGAACCATTTGGAGGTGGTGGACGGCGGGAACATCACCATCGCCGGGGACGCGCTGGTGCGAAGCATGGCGGACGGGCGCGCGCAGTATCCGCCGGAGCGCGAGATTCGGCGCATCCTGCGCAGGATGGGCATGGTCTTTCAGCAGTTCAACCTCTTCCCGCACTTTTCGGTGCTGCGCAACATCACCGAGGCGCAGGTGCACGTGCTGGGGCGCAGCCGCCGCGAGGCGCAGGAGAACGCGCGGGCGCTGCTCAAAAAGGTCGGCCTCTGCGACAAGGCCGATCAGTACCCCTGCCAGCTTTCCGGCGGGCAGCAGCAGCGCGTGGCCATCGCCCGCGCGCTCGCGCTGGAGCCGGACATCCTCTGCTTCGACGAGCCCACCAGCGCGCTCGACCCGCGCCTCACGCAGGAGGTGCTGGGCGTCATGCGCGACCTGGCGCGCGAGCACCGCACGATGATCGTCGTCACCCACGAGATGAACTTCGCGCGCGAGGTGGCCGACCGCGTGATCTTCATGGAGGGCGGCGTGGTCGTGGACGAGGGCGCGCCGGAGCGGGTGATGGGCGCGCATGCCTGCCCGCAGATGCGCGCGTTTCTGGGCGCGGTCTGACGAAACGGGGCAAGGCAAAAGGCGGTACTGCAAGCCGTCCGTTTGTGGTATACTAGGGAAACCCCGGCGGCTCGCGCCGAATCGCGGGCAAAATGATCGTGCAAGAGGGAGAACGCCATGCTGGAATTTCGATACGACACGCAGCTCCTGATCGAGGGAAAGGGCCTCAGCGAGGAGGCGGTCGGCGCCTACTTCACCGAGAACTTTCAGGGGGACTGCCTGCTCGCCGTGGGCGACGAGGAGCTCATCAAGGTTCACTATCACACGAACGAGCCGTGGAAGGTGCTGGAATACTGCGCCTCGCTGGGCGAGATCTACGACATCGTGGTCGAGGATATGGAGCGCCAGTCCAGGGGACTGCAAGGGTAAAACGGGGCGGCAGGGCGATAGCTTGCCGCCTTTTTGCATGCGTCCGCGGCGGGGACGTGGTATAATGAGCAGAGGACGGGCCGCGGGGCGCGCATGCCCGCGGCCGGGCGCACATAACATCCACAGAAGACCAATCGGGAGGGTAAAGGCATGAAGGTATTGCTCATCAACGGCAGCCCCAATGAAAAGGGCTGCACCTATACGGCGCTGCGCGAGGTGGCGGGCGAGCTGAACCGGGCGGGCGTGGACACGCAGATCTTCAACGTCGGCAAGCAGCCGGTGCGCGGGTGCATCGGCTGCGGCGGCTGCGCGCGGGCGGGCAAGGGGCGCTGCGTGTTCGGGGACGACGGCGTGAACGAGGCGCTCGCCCTCGCGGAGGAGGCGGACGGCTTTGTCTTCGGCTCGCCCGTGCATTACGCGGCGGCCTCCGGCATGGTCACCTCGTTCCTCGACCGCTTCTTTTACGCGGGCCGGGGCTTTGCGCGCAAGCCCGGCGCGGTGGTCGTGAGCTGCCGTCGAGGCGGCGCGAGCGCGGCGTTCGACCAGCTAAACAAGTACTTCACCATCTCGCAGATGCCCATCGTCTCCTCGCAGTACTGGAACATGGTGCACGGCAACACGCCGGAGGAGGTGCGAGAGGACCTGGAGGGGCTGCAAACCATGCGCACCCTGGGGCGCAACATGGCCTGGCTGCTGCGCTGCATCGAGGCGGGCCGCGCCGCGGGCGTCCCCGAGCCGGAGCAGGAGCCGAAGCTGCGCACGAACTTCATCCGATGACAGGAAGGCTGCGCCGGGAAACGCCCCGGCGCGGCCTTTTATCGCGCCCCGCCCGCGGCTTCTATTCGTCCCCTTTCCGGCATAGGCTGGCCCGAGGTGAATTGCCATGCAAAAGGGCGGTACGGCGTTGGCGCTGCTGGGGGCGATCGTCGGGGCGGGGTTTGCGTCCGGACGCGAGGTGCTGCGCTTTTTTACGCGCTACGGCGCCATGGGCTGGGTGGGCATCGCCGTCGCCTGCGCGTTCATGGGCTGCTGCGCGTACTTCGTGATGCGCGCGGCGGGCCGCTGCCGGGCGGGCACGTTTTCGGATCTGTGCCGGGCTTACGGCGGGCCGCTGGCAGAGCGCGCGGCGGGCTTTCTGTACGGCGTGCTCATGGCGCTGACCGGCGGGGCGATGACCGCCGCCTTCGCGGAGCTGACGGCGCTGGTGCTGCCGGTGCGCGGCGCGTATGTCATCGGCTTTGCCGCCGCCGTTCTGCTCGGCGTGCTCTGCTCGCACCGCGACCTGCGGCTGCTGGAGCTGATGGGCCGCCTGCTGCTGCCGCTCTTCCTCGCGATGCTGATTCTGCTGCTCCCCCTGCCCGTGCGGGAGGAGGCCCTGCTCCTGGGCGGCGGGCACGCCGCCGCCGCGCCCGCGCTGGGCCTGCTGTACGGCGCGCTCAACATGGGAATGACGGCGGGCATCTTGTGCGAGGCGGGAAAGCGCCTGAGCCCCGCCGCGTGCGGGCGGGAGGCCGCGATGCTGACGGCGATGCTGGCGCTTCTGACGGGGCTCGCCAACGCCGTGCTCCTGCGCCACGGCGCGTCGGTCGAGCGCAGCGCGCTGCCCTTCGTCGCCCTTTCGATGCGGCTGGGCAGGGTGGGCTACGCGCTGTGCGCGGCCGTGCTGGGGCTGGCGGTGCTCTCCACGCTCACGGCGGCCATGCGCGCGCTGCGGGGCAGCCTGCGCCTGTCCGTGCGCGCGGCCGACGCGGCCTGCGCCGGCTGCTGCGTGCTGTGCGGAGCGCTGGGCTTTGACCGGCTGATCGGTCGGGGTTATCCGCTGCTGGGCGGGGCCTGCGCGGTGTTCCTGTGCGCGCTGCTCGTGCGCGCGGCGACTGACCGGGGCGAGAAAGCCGGGCCCCGGACGGTTGGGGACGGCGCTGGAAAAGGAAAGCGGGCCTTTTCAATTAAGGCCCGATAGGGTATAATAAAGGGCAACCCATACAGGACAGAGGCGTAAGCGAAGATGTACAGAACGAACTATGTGGAAATAGACCTGGGCGCCATAAGGCACAACGTCGGCGCGATGCGCGCCCGGCTTTCGGGCGGCACGCGGCTGCTCGCGGTCGTTAAGGCGGACGCCTACGGCCACGGCGCGCTGGAGGTTTCCCGCGCGGCGCTGGAGGCGGGCGCCTCCATGCTGGCCGTGGCGATCCCGGAGGAGGGCGAGCAGCTTCGCGCCGCGGGCATCGCGGCGCCCATCCTGGTGCTGGGCGGCATCGAGCCGGAGGCGGCGGAGGCGGTGGTCCGCAACCGCCTGACGCAGACGGTCTTCGACGCGGCGGCGATCGACGCGCTGTCGCGGGCGGCCTGCCGCCTGGGCGTTCCCGCGCAGGTGCACATAAAGCTCGATACGGGCATGTCGCGCATCGGCGTCAGGACGGCGACGGACGCGGCGAAGCTAACGCAGGCGGCGGACGCGGCCCCGGGCGTGCAGCTCACGGGGGCGTTCACCCACTTTGCGACGGCGGACGAGCCGGACGCCTCGGGCACGCTTTTACAGATCGAACGCTTTGAGGAAATGACCGCGGCCATCGCGGCGGTGCATCCGGAGCCCATCGTGCGCCACGCGTGCAACAGCGCGGGCATCTTCCGCTACCCGCAGGCGCACTACGACATGGTGCGCGGGGGCATCACGCTCTACGGCTGCGTTCCCTCGCCGGACATCGCGGGCGTCAGGCCGGCGATGCGCTGGGTGACGCGCGCGGTGTACGTAAAGGACCTGCCCGCGGGCGCGCGCATCAGCTACGGCGGCACGTTTACGGCGGAGCGCCCCATGCGCGTGATGACCGTGCCCACCGGCTACGCGGACGGCTACCGCCGGGCGTTATCCGGCAAGGCGCAGGTGCTCGTGCGCGGACGGCGCGCACGCGTCGTGGGGCGCGTGTGCATGGACCAGATCATGGCGGACGTGACGGACATCCCCGGCTGCGCGGCGGGCGACGAGGTGGTGCTGATGGGCGCGCAGGGCGAGGAGTGCGTCAGCGCGGACGAGCTGGCCGCGTGGGCCGACACGATCAGCTATGAAATGCTGCTCGCGCCCTCGGGCCGCGTGCCGCGCGTGTACAGATGATGGACAAGCAGTCGATCCGCCGGGCCGTGAGAGAGCGGCGCGAGGCGCTGCCGGCGCGGGAGCGCGCCTTGGCCTCGCGGGCGGTCTGCCGCCTCCTTTGCGCGTGGGACGTCTATCGCCGGGCGAAGACCGTGCTCGCCTATGCCGCGGTGCGGGGGGAACTGGACCTGACGGACGTCATGGAGGACGCGCTCTCGTCGGGCAAGACGCTGCTGCTGCCCCGATGCGAGGCGGACGGCGTGATGACGGCGCGCCGCGTCCTGTCGCTGGGCGGGCTGCAAAGGAGCGCTTACGGCATCCCCGAGCCGGGGGAGGGCGCGCCCATCCTCGCGCCGGAGGACGTCGATCTCGCGCTGGTGCCGGGCATCGCGTTTGGCCCGGCGGGCGCGCGCGTGGGACAGGGAGGCGGGTATTACGACCGCTATCTGCCCCGACTGGGCGGCGTTTCGGCGGGCATAGGCTATGGGTTTCAAATGATGGACGAGCTTCCGGCGCTTGCGCACGACGCGCCGGTGGAATACGCGGTACATCCCGGCGGGCTCGTGCGATGCCGTCGGGGCAATGAAAGATAACGGAGGAACCAAAGGTGAACGAAAAAGAGACGAAGGTTCGGGGGCGCATCGGGGGCAGGAACATCCTGTCGATGGCGGGGCGCGTGGCGGGGACGATCGTGCTCGTCGCGGTGCTGGGGCTGCTGCTGCAGGTGCTCTCGATGATCGGCAACCTCTTCCTGCGCATGCTGATTTCCGGCGCCGTCATCGCGGGCTGCTTCCTGATGCAGTTTTCCAGCGGCGGCGGGCAGGGCGAGCGCGACGTGACCTTCGCGGCGATGCTCGGCAAGCGCACGCTGGAGGGCTATCAGCCGACGAAGGAAGAACAGTCGAAGTGCTTTACCCCGCTCAAGGGCCTCGCGGCGGCGGCGCTGGGCGCGCTGCCCTTCGTCGTGTGCGCGCTGGTCGTCGCGGCGGCGGCGCAGCCCTACACGTACACGCTGCAGGACCTGCCCTCCTGGGCGAGCGCCTACGCCTACCGCGCGGACATCTACGCGCCGCTCAGCTACTATGGGCAGAGCGCGGGGGCGGGCATTGCGGATTACCTGCGCATCCTGGTTCGGGCCTGCAACATGCTTTACCTGCTGCCGCTGGGCGACGCGGTGACGTATTACGGCTACCTGATCGACCGGCTGGGCCCAGTGCTGCTGCTGATCTTCCCGCTGGGCTACGCGCTGGGCTATCTGCGCGGACCGGCGCTGCACAAGAAGCGCATCGCCTACAACGAGCAGGCGAAGAAGGCGCAGCTCAAGAAGATCAAGCGCAACAAGAAGCGCGAGCAGGCCGCCCGCCGCGCGAAGGAGCGCAAGGGTCCTGAACAATTAATCTGACGCGTTGTTAAAACTCGGAAATCCTGATATAATAAAGAAAGAGGAATACGCTCCTCAATCGAGCCCGGGTTTTTCGGGAAATGCACAGGAGGAAGCTTTGCGGATCATCAGCGGAAGCGCCCGCGGGCGCACGATTTGCGCGCCGCAGGGCATGGATACGCGCCCCACGCAGGATTACGTGCGCGAATCGCTCTTCAACATCCTGCGCGCGCGGGTGCCGGAGGCACGCGTGCTCGATCTCTTCGCGGGGTCGGGCGCGCTGGGGCTGGAGGCGGTCAGCCGGGGCGCGCAAAGCGCTGTGTTTGTGGACAGCGGCCGCGCCGCGGTGCAATGCGTCAAAAAGAACGTCGAGGCCCTTCGCATGGAGGCGCAGTGCGAGGTGCTTTCCTGCGACTGGCGCGCGGCGATCGTGCGCCTTTCGGGGCGGGCGTTCGACCTGGTGTTCATGGACCCGCCCTACCGCATGGAAAATACGGGCGAGATGTGCGCCGCGCTGCTTGCGGCGGGGGCGCTTTCGCCGGACGGCCTGATCGTGGTGGAGCATCGGCGCGGCCTCCCGCCAGCGCTCCCGGACGCGCTGGAGGCGGCGGACACGCGCCGCTACGGCGACACGGAAATCACCTTCGTGCGAAGGCGGCAGGAGGAAACGCCATGAGCATCGCGCTTTACCCCGGCAGCTTCGACCCGCTGACGGTCGGCCATCTGGACATCATCGAGCGCGCGGCCCGGCTGTACGACACCGTCGTGGTGGCGGTGCTGCACAACCCGAACAAGCAGGGCGCTTTCCCGGTGGAAAAGCGGCTGGAATTCATCGAGCGCGCGTGCGCGCACATCCCGGGCGTGCGCGCGGAGCAGTTTTACGGCCTGCTGGTGGATTACGCGCGGCAGGTGGGCGCGTCGGCCATCATCCGGGGGCTCCGCGCGGTCAGCGACTTTGAATACGAATTTCAGATGGCGCAGATGAACAAGCAGCTCTGCCCCGGCGTGGAGACGCTCTTCATGATGACGAAGCCGGAGCACGCGTACATCAGCTCGAGCGGTGTGCGCGAGATAGCGACGTTTGGCGGCGATGTGAGCGCGTTTTTGCCGCCATGCATCCTTAAGGACGTGCAAGCAGCGCTTGCCGCAAAGAGGAGGGAACCCGATGGACGCTGAACTCAAGATTTACGACGCGATCGACGAGCTGGAGCAGGAGATTTCGAGCAGCAAGAAGGGCCTGTTGTCCAACCTTTTCCTGGTGGACAAGGACTACCTGCTCGACCTGTGCGCGAAGATTCGCTCGGACGTGCCGGACGACATCAAGAACTGCCAGAACATGCTGCGCGAGGAACAGCGCATCCTTACCGAGGCCAACCGCAAGGCGAACAACATCATCACCGAGGCGGAAAACAAGGCGCACGCCCGCGTGGCCGACGCGGATGCGCTGGCCCAGCAGAAGTCGGACGACGCCGACCGCTACGACGAGCGCGTGCGCGCCGAGGCCGACGCCTACGCCCAGCAGGCGCACGCGGACGCCGACGCCTACGCCGCCAAGACGCGCGCGGACTCCGAGCAGGAGGCCAGCGCCCGCATCGCGGAGGCCGAGCAGCACGCGCGCGAGCTCGTGGAGACCACGGAGATCATGCGCCAGGCCAACCAGCGCGCGCGGGAGACGGTGGAGCGCGCGGACGCGCAGGCGCGCGACATGTTCCTAAACACCCTGGACGAGGCGGAGAAGATGCTCAAGGATTTGGACGACTGCTTTGCCCATCACTCGAGCGACCTGTACAATTACCGCGTGAAGCTGAGCCAGTACCGCGGAAGCTGAGCGGGCGGCGAATGCGGGCAGTGCCCGCCGCCGCTTCCGAAAAACTGCTGCCGCGTCGAAGGTTTCTCGCGCGCGGCCGCGGCGTGCAATCCGCCGCGGTCCAAAACAGCCCGGAACGTCCACAAAAAGACGTTCCGGGCTGTCTGCGTTTGGGGGGCCCCTGCGGTCATTTCCTGCGCGCGCAGACGATCAGCATCATCGGGCGGCGCATCTCGTCCTTCATGCCGGGGATGCCGAGCATGTGCTCCGGCGGCCTGGGCTCCACGACGCGCGTGATTTCAAAGCCGTTCGTGAGCAGCCCGTCCAGGTAGGTGGTCAGCGTCTTGTGGTACTTGCGCACGTGCTCGCCCAGAAAGACGGCGTCGCGCGCGCCCTCGTAAAAGTAGTCGTCCACCGGGAAGTGCCGGATGTTCCCGGCCTCGTCGTAGACCCAGTCCTGCGGGCCCTGCGCGGTGAAGATGGGGTGCTCGCAGGAAAAGACGAAGCTGCCGCCCGGCGCGAGGCAGGCGTGCACCCGCCTCGCCACCTGATGAAAGTCCGCCACGTAGTGCAGCGCGAGCGAGCTGAGCGCCACGTCGAAGCTCCCCTCGGGGAAATCGATCTCCTCGATGGGCATGCGCACGTACTCGACCTGCGCGTAGGGCGTCTTTTCCCGCGCGACGGCGAGCATCTTCTCGGAGAGGTCCACGCCCACGCAGCGCCTGGCCCCGTGCTCCATGGCGTAAAGGCAGTGCCAGCCGTAGCCGCAGCCCAGGTCGAGCACGCGCTTGTCCGCGAAGTCGGGCAAAAGCGGGCGCAGGGTGTCCCATTCGCCCGCGCCCTCAAGCCCCTGCTGGGAGCGGCCCATCTGGCTGTACTTTTCAAAGAATTCGGGGTCGTCGTATCGGTTCTGATACATGTCTTCTCCTCCGTTCATTTGGCGGCGCAGGCCGCCAGATAGTTCTTCAGGTATCGCCCGGTACAGGAGCGCGGGCAGGCGCAGATTTCCTCCGGCGTGCCGCAGGCAAGCACCTCGCCGCCCGCGTCGCCGCCGTCCGGCCCCAGGTCGATCACGTAGTCGGAGGCGGCAATGACCTGCAGGTTGTGCTCCACCACGACGAGGGTGTTGCCCGCGTCCGCGAGGCGGCGCAGCATCCGCAGAAAGTTCTCGACGTCCAGCGGATGCAGGCCCGTCGTGGGCTCGTCGATCAGGTAAAGGCTCCGCTTTCCGACACCGGAGAGCAGGTCGCGCGCGAGCTTCAGGCGCTGCGCCTCGCCGCCGGAGAGCGTGGGCAGCGTTTGCCCCAGCGTGAGGTAGCCGAGCCCCACGTCGAGCAGGAGCGACAGGGGCTTTTGGATCGCCGGAACGTCCGAAAAGGCCTCCGCCGCTTCCTCCACGGAGAGGTTCAGCGTCTCGTCGATGCTGCGCCCGTCCAGCCTGACGGAGAGCACGGCCTCCTGAAACCGGCGGCCGTGGCATTCGGGGCAGGGAACCTGTACGTCCTCGAAGAAGAGCAGGTTGCTCGTGACCGTGCCCATGCCCTCGCACCGCTCGCAGCGCCCTCCCTTCGCGTTGAACGAGAACGAGCCCGCCGTGAGCCCCAGCGCCCGCGCCTGCGGCAGGGCGGCGAAGCGCCTGCGCAGCGCGTCGTACAGCCCGGTGAACGTCGCGACGTTGGAGCGGCGCATGCGCGGGGCCTGCGCCTGGTCGATCGTGACGACGCGCGAGAAGGCGGAAAGGCCCTCCACCTGCGCGCTTTCGTCCTCCCCGCGCCCCAGCACGCCGAAGACGAGCGAGGACTTGCCGGAGCCGGAGACGCCCGTGACGCTGACGAGGCAGCCGGTGGGAATGCGGACGTCCACGCGCTTCAGATTGTGCAGGCGCGCGCCGCGGACGATGATTTGACCCGACCCGGCGCTTCGTTTCGGCACATGGAGCGGGGCGGGGGCGGCGAGATATCGCCCGGTGACCGACGCCTCCTGCCGCGTCAGCGATTCGGGCGTGCCCTGTCCGACGACTCGGCCGCCGAAGCGCCCGCTGCCGGGGCCGACGTCGATCACCCAGTCCGCCGCGCGGATGACGTCCGGGTCGTGCTCGATGACGAGCACGGTGTTTTCCTGATCGCGCAGGTTTTTGAGAATCCGCACCAGACCGTCCGTGTCCCGCGGGTGCAGGCCGACGGTGGGCTCGTCAAGCACGTACAGCAGGCCGGTCAGGGTGCTGTCCAGCGTCGCGGCCAGGCGGATGCGCTGGGCCTCGCCGCCGGAGAGCGTCAGCGTCTGGCGGTCGGGCGTGAGATAGCCCAGCCCCAGCCGCACGATGCGCGCGATCTTCGTCTGCAAATCCGACAGGTACGGCGCGACCAGCGCGCGCTGCGCGGGCGTGAGCGAGGCGTCCAGACGGCTCAGCCAATCCGCGAGGTCGGTTAGCTGCATCGCGGAAAGCTCCGGCAGGCGGCGGCCCGCGACCGTCACGCCGCGGGGCAGCGGGGCGAGGCGCTCGCCGCCGCATTCGGGGCAGGGCGATTGCCTGAAGTAGGCGCCCGCCGTGCCGCCGTCGCCGCCCTGCTCGTGCAGCCTTCGCCTCAGCGTGGAAAACGCGCCCGGGAATTTGCCCTCCGCCGCGGTCTTGGGCGGCTTTTTATCCGGAAAGAAAGCGCGGAAGGATTCGCTGTCGCTGCCGTAGAGCAGCAGGGCGCGCTGCGCGGGGGTAAAGGCCTCGACCGGCGTTTGGCGGGGGATGGGCAGGCCGCAGCACTGCAGGGCATGGTAGTAGGCGTCCCGCTCAAAGTCGCCGTAGCGCTGACGCCAGAAGTCGACGGCCCCCGCTTCCAGCGAGCGGTCCGCGTGCAGCGCGCGCGCCTCGTCGATGCAAAGCACCCTGCCCAGCCCCTGACAGGTCGGACAGGCGCCTCTTCGCGTGTTGAAGGAGAAGTCGGTGCGGGTGAGCTTGTCCATTCGCCCGCCGCAGGCGGAGCAGTACATGAAGTCCTGAAAGTCCTCGCCATGGCCCAGCGTCTCCTCCCGGCAGGCGTCGGCGTCGATCTCGGCCCCGCACAGGGGACAGGCGCGATGGTGCAGCTTTTCAAAGAGCATGCGCAGCTCGGTGTAGATGTCCGTCACGGTGCCCACCGAGGATCGCGGATTCCCGGCATAGGCGCTCTGCGCGATGCACAGGGCGGGCGACGCGCCGCTGACGCTGTCCACGTCCGGCCTGCGGATGCCCTGCATGCCCATGGCCTCCAGATACTGGCGTTGGCACTCGTTAAAGAGCAAATCGATGGCGAGCGTCGACTTTCCGGAGCCGGAAAGCCCCGTGAGCGCGATGAGCTTGCCGCGCGGCAGCGTCAGGTCGATGTTTTTCAGGTTGCCCTCCCGCGCCCCGCGGATGACGATGTCCTTCATACGGCCTCCTTGTCCCTGAGAATTGAAGAATCTGTACTATTCAACGCGGCGCGCCCTTTCTCCTGCCGCATAATGGATTTATTTACGCCGGTCGATGGCACCCGTTTCTTGCATTCCGATGGCATAGATGATAAAATAAACAAGATATGAGCGCGAGCGGAGGCGTCTGTTCCCGCAAGAGAGGATGAGGCCGGAATGAAAGCCCCGAAGACGCGCGTCCTGTGCGCGCTCCTGCTGTGCCTGACCTCCGTCCTCTGCGGCTGTGCGAAGGGGAAGAACAGCCTCGTCCACTACCGGGAGGACGAGGGGCCGCGGGCAAAGATCACCTTTTTCGGCAACAAGTACGAGCCGGAGAACGTCGCCGTCATCGAGGAAATTCTGAGCGGCTTCATGCGGGAGAATCCGGACGTGCAGGTGACCTATGAAAGCCTCAAGGGCAGCGAATATTTTGAAGCGCTGGCAAAGCGGATGGCCTCCGGCCGCGGCGACGACGTGATGATGGTCAACCACGACGCGGTGCTTTCTCTCTCGGCGGCGGGTCAGCTCGCGGACCTGTCGGGGCTGGAATCGATCGATCGCTTTTCGGACAGCGTCCTGGGGCAGATGCGCGGGGCGGACGGGGCGATCTACTGGGTGCCGACGACGGTTTCCGCGTTCGGCCTTTACTGCAACCTGGATCTCTTAAAGGCGCAGCATCTGGAGGTGCCGGGGACGCGGGCGGAGTGGCTGGACGCCTGCGACAGGTTCCGGCAGGCGGGCATCCTGCCAGTGATCGCCAACGACGACATATCGCTCAAGACGCTGGCGATCGGCCTGGGCTTCTGGGACGTCTACGCGCAGGGGCGGCAGGCGGAGGCGTTTGAGCGCATCAACAGCGGAACAGAGCGCCTGAGCGCCTATCTGCGGCCGGGCTTTGCCCTCGCGTCGCAGCTCATCGAAGAAGGGTACGTGGACGCGAAGAAGGCGCTCGCGACGAAGAAGACGTCGGACGACCTCGCGGAGTTCGTAAAGGGCGAGTCGCCCTTCATGCTGACCGGCGGCTGGGCGGCCGGGCGCGTGAAGAGCATGAACCCCCCGTTCGCGTTCACGGTGGTCCCCTACCCGGTGTTGGCGGACGGCGCGGTGCTGGTCGTCAACGCGGATACGCGCCTTAGCGTGAACGCGGACAGCCCGAACCGCGAGGCGGCGCTGCGCTTCGTCGAATACTTCACCCAGGACGAGAACGTCGCGAAGTTCGCGGAAAACCAGTCTTCGCTCAGCCCGATGAAGAGCGGAAGCCCCGCCGCGCTCAAGGAGATACAGCCGCTGCTGGAGGCGTATTGGGCGGGCCGCACCGTGACGGGCTCGGACAGCCTGCTGGATCTCCCGATCTGGAACCTCACGGCGGAGGCGTCGCGCAGGCTCCTTTCCGGCGAGCCGCTGGAGGAGGTCATGGACTTTCTGGACGCGCATCAGGCGGAAGAGGGGGCGTAGCGATGACGAAGAGGGGGAAGAAGACGCTGCTGGCGGCGCTGGCGGTCGCCGCGCTGCTTTCGCTCGTCACCTGTGCGTTCGTGGCGAGCGTGCAGGAGCAGCTATGGGATCAGTCGATCGAGACGATCAAGGAGAGCACCCGTCAGGGACGCGACGCGCTCAAGATTCAGCTCGGGGCGGACTTTCAGTCGCTGGGCACGATTTCGCGCTACCTGCGCTCCGTGTCCTCCGCCGAGGCGGAGACCATCGCCCAGTCCCTGCGCGCCTACGGCGAGGCGGGCGGGAACGCGTCGCTGTACAGGGCGGACGGCACCTGCATCCCGGCGGAGTCCGGGCCGGACGAGGCCGCCCGGGAATTGCTTTTGAAGACGGAGGCCGAGTCCGGCATTTTAAACCCGCACATCAGCAGCGTCACCGGGGTAAACGTGTTTCAAATCTTCGTGCGCATGCGCTTTGCGGACGGCGAGGAGGGCTATCTCCTTCGCGAGTACGGGGTGAAGGACGTGGCCGAAGCGTTCTCCCTCTCCTTTTACGACGCCGCGGGCTTTTCCTACATCGTCGATCAGGACGGCGAGGTGCTGATGCGCTCTGCGCACCCCAACAGCAACAAGACGGTGCAAAACCTGTTCGACATGCTCCCCGCGCAGGAAAACGACGGGCAGCTTCTCTCGCAGTTCCGCGCGTCCCTGGCCGCGGGCGAGACGGGCTGGGCGGTTTTTACCTACAACGGCGAGCCCACGGTCTTCTGCTATGCGCCCATCGGCCTGGGATCGGACTGGTACGTGCTTTCCATCATCCCCCGGGACGTCGTGCTTGCGCAGACGCGCAACATCCTCCTGCGCACCCTTCTTTTGATGCTGTGCGTCGTCGCGGGCATCGGGCTGCTGGCGGGCATCTACCTCTACAGCAGCAGCCTTTCGCAGCGAAAGATCGCCAGCCGGACCAGCTATATCGGGCACCTGTACAACTCCATACCCGAGGGCATCGCGCTGCTGACCCCCGAAGCGCCCTACCGCTTCCTGCAGCTCAACGCCGAGGGCCTGCGCCTGCTGGGCTACCCGCCGGAGGCCGCGAACGACGCGCCCCGGGGCCGCGCCGTATCGGAGGTGCTGCACCCGGACGACGTGCGGCTGACGGAGGAGGCGTTTGCCGACGCCGCGAAAAGGGCGCGCAAGGTCACGTTTACCCATCGTATGCTGCGCCCGGACGGCAGCTGCTTCTGGTCCTCCGTCATCGTGGAGAGCGTCCTGGACGAGGACGGCAACCCGGCGATGATCGCCACGTTCCACGACGTGACGACGGAAAAGCTGGCGGAGGAGGAGGAAAAGCGCGAGCGGCTGCTGGAGCGCCGCTTTCTCATCAGCGCCATTTCCAGCGCGTATCCCCTGATCCTGAGCGTCAACCTGACGCGCGACGCGGTCAGCGTCCTGTACGACGACGATTCCCTCGCCCTTCATCTGCCGAAGGGCAAGCGGTATTCGCAGGTCTACGAGGGGCTGCTTTCCCTCCTCGCCGAGGACTATCGGGCGGAGTTTCGCAGCCGATTTGAGCCGGAGGCGCTGAAGGCGGCGCTCGGCGGCGGGCGCAGCGAGGTCTTTTTGGAGGCGCGCGCGCTGCTGGGGGATGGAGAGTACCACTGGATTTTGCAGCAGGCCGTGCACGTGGAGGATCCGTTTACGGAGGAACGGCTCGCGATCCTGCTGTTGCGCGACATCGGCGAGCGCAAGCGCGACGAGGAGCGGAACCGGCGCCTGCTGCAAAGCGCGCTGGACAGCGCGAACGCGGCCAACGCGGCGAAGAGCGCGTTCCTGAGCAACATGTCGCACGACATCCGCACGCCCATGAACGCCATCGTCGGCATGACGTCGATCGCCAAGGCACACATCGGGGAGCCGGAACGCCTGCTGGACTGCCTGCGCAAGATCGAGCTGTCCAGCAGCCACCTGCTCAGTCTCATCAACGACGTGCTGGACATGTCCAAGATCGAGAGCGGCAAGCTGACGCTTCGCTCGGAGCCGTTCGACATCGCGGAGCTCTTCTGCGCGTGCATGGAGCTGATGTACCCGCAGGCGCGGGAGGCGGGCGTCGATCTGCGGGCGACCCTGCACGGCCTGCGGGAAGAGGCCGTCGCGGGCGATCCGCTGCGCGTACGGCAGGTGTACCTGAACATCCTCAGCAACGCCGTCAAGTACACCCCGAAGGGCGGCAGCGTGCGCGTCGAGATGACGCAGATTCCCGCGGAAAAGGCGGGGTACGGCAGCTACCGCTTTACCTGCCGGGACACGGGCATGGGCATGGACGAGGAGCTGCTAAGGCGCCTTTTCCTCCCATTTGAGCGCGGGCAGGATCAGGCCTCGCGCAAAATCATGGGGACCGGGCTGGGCATGGCGATCACCAAGAACATCGTGGACGGCATGGCGGGGCGCATCGATGTGGACAGCGCGCCCGGCGAGGGCTCCGCGTTCACGGTGAGGTTGGACTTTCCGCTTTTGCGGGAGCGGGAGGAGCCTCTGCCCGAGGCGTGGCGTCTGGCCCGCGCGCTGGTCGTCTGCGCGCAGTCCGAGGCCCGCGCGGACGCGGCGCAGGCGCTCGAGGCGCTGGGCATGCGGCCCGACGGGGCTGCGGACGCCGGGGAGGCGACGGCGCTTTGCGCGCGGCGGGCGGGCGACGGCTACCGGCTTGCGCTCGTCGACCGGCGAGCGCCGGACGCGGCGGAGACGGCGCGCCGGATAAAGGAAGCGATGGGGGCGGACGCGGCGCGGGTGCTCTTCTTCGCGGAGGACGCGGACGGGGAAGGGCAAGGTCTGCTGCCGTTCGTTCCCGCCCCGCTGTACCGGGCCAGGCTCTGCCGCGCGCTTCGCGCGATGGAGACGGCGGATGATTCCATTCAGGCTGCGGCGGGCGAAGCGCAGGCGGGGCTGCTGGACAAGCGGGTCCTGCTGGTGGAGGACAACGAGCTGAACCGGGAGATCGCGCTCGAGCTCATCGGCATGCTGGGCGTACGGATCGACTGCGCGCGCGACGGCGTGGAGGCGGTCGAGCAGGTGGCGGCATCCCCGGCGGGGACGTACGACCTGATCCTGATGGACGTTCAGATGCCACGGATGGACGGCTACGAGGCAACCCGGCGCATCCGCGCGCTGGACCGGCCGGACGCCGCCGCGATCCCGATCATCGCCATGACCGCGAACGCGTTTGCCGAGGACGCGCAGGCGGCGCTGCGCGCGGGGATGAACGGGCACATGACGAAGCCCATCGACCCGGACGCGCTGGCCGACATGCTGCACAAATGGCTCTCCTGAATTGTACACGATCCTGTAAAATCCGTGCCCGGCAGGAAAAGCCTGGGGCGCGGCGAATGTATTGTGCGGCCATCTTTTCAAGCTGATCGATAGAGGAGGACTTATTCATGCGACAAGGGACGCATTTGCCCGCCTACCCGCTGGTGACGAGCGACCCGTACGTCTCCATCTGGAGCTGCACGGACCAGCCCGCGCGCGAGGATACCCGGCACTGGGCGGGCCAGCGCAAACGCCTGGTGCTGAGCGCCAGGGTGGACGGCACGGACTACGCCCTGATCGGGCGCACGGACGCGGAGGAAGCGCGCGTCGAGGCCATCGAGGTCACCCCGACGCGGACGCGCTACGCCTTTGAGGCCGGCGGCGTCGGCATTCGCGCGGACTTCCGCGCGCCGCTGCTGCTTAGCGATCTGGACCTGATGAGCACGCCGGTCACCTTCATCACGCTCGCCGCCGCGAGCCGGGACGGCGGGGCGCACGAGGTCGACCTGCGCTTTGCCCTGCACGACGACATCTGCCGCGAGGGCGACGAGCCCGTGCCCATGGTGGGCAAGGACTATCAAAGCGGCGGCCTGCACGTGGCCTACATGGGCAAGAAGCGCCAGAACACCCTGTGCCACTCGGGCGATCACATCACGATCGACTGGGGCTACGCCTACCTCGCGGCGGACGAGGGCACGGCCTTTGCGCGCCTTAACGGCCACTGGGGGCTGACCTTCGCGCGCACGATGCGGGTGGAGGGGGCGGAGCAGACGGCGCGCCTGCTGCTCGGCTACGACGACGTGGACGCCATCCGCTACTTCGACTTCACCGCCAAGGCGTACTACGCGCGTGACGGCAGGACGATCCTTCAGGCGCTGCACGCTTGCTGGCAGGACTGGGATGCAATCGAGACGCGCTGCGGCGAATTGGACGCGCAGCTTCTGACGGACGCGCGCCGCGTCGGCGGCGAGGCCTACGCCACGCTCGTCTCGGCCGCCTATCGCCACAGCATCGCCGCGCACAAGCTGATCGCGGACCGCGAGGGCAACCTCGTGTTTCTTTCCAAGGAGAACGACTCCAACGGCTGCATCGGCACGGCGGACGTGAGCTATCCCTCCATCCCGCTGTACCTGCTGTACCAGCCGGAGCTCGTGCGCGCGATGTGCAGGCCGATCCTGCGCTTTGCCTCCATGCCCGCGTGGAAGGACGACTTCGCGCCGCACGACGTGGGCCGTTACCCGCACGCCACGGGTCAGGTGTACGGCCTGCGGCATGACGCGTTCGGCATGGGCCTCACCGACCCGATTCAGAACGGCGACGTCTACCCGCCGCTGTATCTGGACGACGGCGAAGAGAACCTGTACGACCTGCGCTATCAGATGCCGGTCGAGGAATGCGGCAACATGATCCTCATGCTGGCGGCGGCGATGCGCGCGGACGGCGACGACGCGCTGGTGCGCGAGTATTTGCCCACGCTGGAAAAGTGGGTGAGCTACCTGGAGCGCTACGGCGCGGACCCGGGCGAGCAGCTTTGCACGGACGACTTCGCCGGGCATCTGGCGCACAACGTAAACCTGGCGCTCAAGGCGGTGTGCGGCCTGGCGGCCTACGGCTACATGATGGAGCGCCTGGGCGAGGCGGACAAGGCCGAAAGGTACCGTAAGGCGAGCCGCGAGATGGCGGCGAGCGTGCTCGCGCGCGCCCGCACGCAGGAGGGAACCGCCCTCACGCTCGACGGCGAGGGGTGGAGCCTCAAGTACAACGCCGTGTGGGACGTGCTGTTCGGCTTCGGCCTGTTCGACGCGGACTTCTATCGGGCGGAGACCGCCCGCTACATGAAGGAGCAGAACGAGTACGGCGTGCCGCTGGATTCGCGCGCGGATTACACTAAGTCCGACTGGATTCTCTGGGCGGCGGCGATGGCGGATGACGACCGGGCGGTCGAAGCCTTCAGCGAGCCGATCGTGCGTTACCTCGCCTCGACGCCCACGCGCGTGCCCTTCAGCGACTGGTACGACACGAAGACGGGGCGCTTCTGCTCCTTCATCGCCCGCTCTGTGCAGGGCGGCCTCTTCATGCCTCTCTTGAAGGAGCGGTGGCTTTTGCAGCGGTAAGGCATCCCTGTGGGGATTGCGGGCGGACCTAAGAGGCGGGCGGCGGGCGCCGCCCGCTTTTGCGGCGATAGACGAGACACGGACGGAGGATGAAGGATGAAAAGATGGATGGCGCTTGTGATGATGCTCGCGCTGCTGGCCCCCGCGCTTACGCGGGCGGAGACGACGCTGTACTACAACCCCAAGGGCGGCAAGCGCTATCATGCGGATCCGGCGTGTGAGACCGTGGACGCGAAATTCCTGCCCATGCGCCCGTTTAGCGCTTCAAAGCTGAACGCCGCGCCCTACAGCCTGCTGGAGCCCTGCCGGTGCATCCTGGACGGCGCCGCGCCGATGCTGTACTACAACGCGGAGGGCGGCAAGAACTATCACACCCTCGCGAACTGCGGGAACGTGGACAAGGCGTACCTGCCGCTTTCGTCCTTCCCGGCGATCGACATTCGGCAGAAGAAGTACGCCTCTTTGACGCCCTGCGCGCGCTGCGCCGGAAAAAAGAACGTGACCTTGTACTACAACGCGGCGGGCGGCCGCTGCTTTCACACCGTCGCGACCTGCTCGTCGGTGGACGAGCGCTATCTGCCGCTGACGGGGTTTTCCTTGAGCGACCTGAAGAAGAAGCCCTACAGCGGGCTTACGGCCTGCGAGCTGTGCCGCAAGCGGGACGAGGACGCCTCGCTGCCGACGGTGTACTACAACCCGAAGGGCGGCAGGCGCTATCACGAGGACCCGGCCTGCCCGAGCGTGGACAAGGCCTACCTGCCCCTGCGCACGCTGCCGGGCGTGCTGCGCCGGGAAGCGCCGTTTAACAAGCTGGAACGCTGCGAGCGCTGCTGCAAGTGACGGCGTTTAAATCGGAAATGCAAAGGAAAGGAAGCCTGCGCGCGCCTGAGGGCGGACGAGCGGCACGGACGAACAGATGATTCAGGCTACGGCGCTGACGAAGACCTATCGCATCGCGCGTCCGGCGGAGGGGCGCTTTTCCGCAATCCGGTCGCTGTTTCACACCGAGTACGAGGAAAGGCGCGCGGTGGACGCGATCGACTTTTCCATCGGGGACGGTGAGATCGTCGGCTACATCGGACAGAACGGCGCGGGCAAGTCGACGACCATCAAGATGCTTTCGGGCATCCTCGTGCCCACGTCGGGCGAGGTTCGGGTGAACGACCTGACGCCGCATATCGACCGGGAGGAGCACTTGAAGAACATCGGGGTCGTGTTCGGCCAGAAGACGTCGCTTTGGTGGGACGTGCCGGTCATCGACAGCCTGAACATCCTGAAGGAAATGTACCGGGTGGACGACCGGCGGTTTAAGAAGAACCTGGACACGTTCGTGGACCTGCTGGACATGTCCTCCTTCCTAAGCCAGCCGGTGCGCCAGCTCAGCCTTGGGCAGCGCATGCGGGCCGACCTCGCCGCCGCGCTGATGCACGACCCGCAGACGCTCTTTTTAGACGAGCCGACGATCGGCGTGGATGTCGTGGCCAAGGAGCGCCTGCGCGAGTTCATCCTGCAGATCAACCGGGAACGCGGCGTCACCACGCTGCTGACCACGCACGACATGGTGGACATGGAAAAGCTGGTCGACCGGGTCATCGTCATCAGCAGCGGCCGGATCATCTACGACGGGGACATCGGCGGCCTGCGCAGGCGCTACGGGCAGGAGCGCACCGTGAAGATTCAGTTCGCGGGCGAGTGCCCCGTCCTGGCGCTGCCGGGCGCGCGCGTCGAATCCGTCGGCCCCTCGCAGCTCGCCGTGACGTTCAACCAGCAGGAGCTGTCCGTGGGCGAGATCATCGCGCGGGTGAGCGAGAGCGCGGCGACGATCCGCGACCTGACGATTGTGGAGGCGGACATCGAGCAGATCGTGCGCGACATCTACGCCGAGGGGACGGGGAAAAGCGGTGAGCGCGCATGAGGTGCTTCGCCGCATTCCTGAAAAAAGAGGCGCGGGCGGGCTCGCTTTACCGGACGGACTTCCTGCTCAAGCTCTGCTACGGGCTGATCGCGATGTACGGCATTCGCTGCCTGTGGGTCGCGCTGTACGCGCAGAACCCGGCGATCGTCGGGCGCGACCTGCCCTCGATGGTCACCTACGCGATGCTGGCCGTGGCGCTCGACATGGTCTTTTACCCCTCCGCCATGGAAAGCGCCCCGCACCTTTACATCGCCCAACAAATCAGGACGGGCAGGATCGACACCGACCTGCTGCGTCCGATGCACTTTCAAAGCCAGATTCTCCTTCGCGACGCCAGCGCCATCCTCTTCGGATTGCTGGGCCTCGTGCTGCCGGGCTGGGTCATCTCGGTCGTGTTTTTCGGCATGCAGCTTCCGGCCACCGCCTTTCACGCGTTCGCCTTTTTATTCAGCTGCGGCTTTAGCTACCTCATCTTGTTTTCTCTTAACTTTCTGCTCGGCATGGTCTGTTTTCTGACGACGGACATTCGCAACATCACGATGGCCTACGGCGGGCTGCTCGGCATCCTGTCGGGCAAGCTGATTCCCATCTGGCTCTACCCGTCCTGGCTGCAGACGGTCTGCGAAGCGCTGCCGTTCCGCTGCATCTTTGAAACGCCGCTCAACATCTACACCGGCGCCTATGGCCAGGCGGAGGCGCTTGGAAGCATGCTGCTGCAGGCGGTTTGGGCGGCGCTGCTGCTGGCGTTTGGCCGCTTCGTGTGGGGCAGGGTTTACAGGCGCCTGAGCGTGCAGGGAGGCTGAGCCATGAAGAACAAGCGGTTTAACCTGAAAATCTATCTTTCGTTGATCCGCATGACACTGCGCAGCATGCTGCAGTACCGCGCCGACTTCTGGATGAGCCTGGTGGGCGTGCTCATCCTCAACGGCGCGAATCTCGTGCAGCTTGGCGTCCTCTCCTGGCGCTTTGAAACCATCGGGACCTGGAGCGTGGGGGATTTGATGGTCCTCTACGGCCTGTGCATGATCTGCTGGAGCGTCTATTCGATCTTCTTCAAGAACCTCAACAACCTGCAGACGGAGATCGTCACCGGCGCGTTTGACAAGTACCTGCTTCGGCCCGTGAGCCCGTTTGTGCAGCTCGTCGGCGGGGAAATCCGCTATACGGGCCTGTGCGATACGGTCATGGGCGCGCTGCTCGTCGCGAGCGGGCTTGCGATGCTGGGGATGCGCTGGACGGCGCTCGACTTCCTGTGGCTCTTCGTCTTCATCGTCTCCGGAGGCACCATCGTCGTGTGCATCCAGTTCATCGTCGCCTGCGTCGCGTTCTGGACGACGAAGGCGAGCGCGCTGCGTTCCATCGTGACGCACATCTACCTGCTCATTCAGAAGTACCCGGTCACGATCTTCGGGACGGCCTTCCGCGTGCTGGTCACCGCCGTCCTGCCCGTCGCGTTTTTAAACTTCTACCCGGCGGCCATGCTGCTGGGAAAGCCCGACGCGCCCCGGTGGCTGTGCATGCTCTCGCCGGCCGTGGCGCTGCTGCTCGTCTTTTTCTCCAGCCGCATGTGGAAAACGGGCCTTCGCCGCTACAACAGCAGCGGAAGCTGATAAAGAAGAGCCAAAGACAAAAAACAGTACCGTCTGCGAGGCGCTCGCAGGCGGTACTGTTTTTGCGTATGAGGCGCGGCCTCATCTAGTCGCTTAGCTGCTCCGCGTGGCGCTTTACGCGGAGGCGGTTGATCGAGCGGGCGAGCTGCGCCTGCGTCTCCAGGTATTCGCGGCGGCTCATCTTTTGCAGCATGGCCTCGCGCGCGGCGTCCGCGACGCGCTGGGCGCGGTTCCGGTCGATGTCCTCGGGGCGCTCCGCGGTCTCCACGAGCACCAGCACCCGGCCGTCCTCGATCTTGATGAGGCCGGAGGACACGGCGGCGAGGCGAGGACGTTCGCCGGGCAGCGTGTAGCTCATCTCGCCGGGGGTGATGGCGGCGATCATGTTGCAGTGGTTCGCCTGAACGCCGCGCTTGCCGTCTGGCGTGGGCACGACCAGCGAGACGCAGGGGCCCGCGTAGAACGAGCAGGCGGCGGCGAGGATGTCTACGTGAAAGCTCTCCATCTCAATGCTCCTTGCTCGCTTTCTCGATCACGTCCTCTATGGTGCCGACGTTGTAAAACGCGGTTTCGGGGTAAGCGTCCATGTCGCCGGAGAGGATCGCCTGGAAGCTGCGGATGGTGTCCGCGAGCGGCACGTAGACGCCCTTGATGCCGGTGAACTTCTCCGCCACGTGGAAGGGCTGCGAGAGAAAGCGCTGAATCTTGCGGGCGCGGGCGACCGTCAGGCGGTCCTCCTCGCTCAGCTCCTCGATGCCGAGGATGGCGATGATGTCCTGCAAGTCGCTGTACTTCTGCAAAATCTCCTGCACGGCGCGCGCGGTGTCGTAGTGCGCCTGGCCGACGACGTCCGCCTCCAGAATGCGCGAGGTGGAGGCGAGGGGGTCTACCGCCGGGTAGATGCCCTGCTCGGAAATCTTGCGGCTGAGCACGGTGGTCGCGTCCAGATGGGTGAACGTCTGCGCGGGCGCGGGGTCCGTCAGGTCGTCGGCGGGCACGTACACCGCCTGCACCGAGGTGACCGAGCCCTCCTTGGTGGAGGCGATGCGCTCCTGAAGCTGCCCCATCTCGGTCGCCAGCGTCGGCTGATAGCCCACCGCGGAGGGCATGCGGCCCAGCAGCGTGGAAACCTCCGATCCGGCCTGCACGAAGCGGAAAATGTTGTCGATGAAGAGCAGCACGTCCTTGTGCTGCACGTCCCGGAAGTATTCGGACATGGTGAGGCCGGAAAGGGCGACGCGCATGCGCACGCCGGGCGCTTCGTTCATCTGCCCGAACACGAGGGCGGTCTTTTGAATGACGCCGCTTTCCAGCATTTCGTTCCAGAGGTCGTTTCCCTCGCGGCTGCGCTCGCCCACGCCGGTGAAGATGGAGTAGCCGCCGTGCTCGGAGGCGACGTTTCGGATGAGCTCCTGAATGAGCACCGTCTTGCCGACGCCCGCGCCGCCGAACAGGCCGATCTTGCCGCCCTTGGCGTAGGGCTCCAGCAGGTCGATGACCTTGATGCCGGTCTCCAGGATGCTGACCACCGGGCTCTGTTCCTCAAAGGAGGGGGCCTTGCGGTGGATGCACCAGCGCTCCGCGTCCTGCGGCACCGGCGCGCCGCCGTCGATGGGGTCGCCGAGCACGTTGAACATCCGCCCCAGGGTCTGATCGCCCACGGGTACGCTGATGCCCTGACCCAGCGCTTCCACGTCCATGCCGCGCGTCAACCCCTCGCTCGGGGCGAGCATGATGCAGCGAACCGTCCTTTCGTCCATATGCTGGGCCACTTCCATGATCCGCTTTTCGCCGCCGACCGTGACGCGCAGCGCCTCGCGGATCTTGGGCAGACGCCCCGCCTCAAACTCCGCGTCCACGACGGGGCCGGAGACCTGTACGATCTTTCCAGTGCCTAGCACTTTCGCACCCTCTTTCTTTTCTGGGCCTTCGCCCCGGCGGCCACCTCGGTGATCTCCTGCGTGATGGAGGCCTGGCGGACGCGGTTGTACTGAATCGAAAGCGCGGAAAGCATCTTGTCCGCGTTTTCCCCCGCCGAGCTCATGGCCGTCATGCGGGCGTTCTGCTCGGCGCAGAAGCTGTCCACCAGCGCGCTGTAGATGAACCCCGTGACGTAGCTTCGGATGACGTGGCTGAGCACCACGCCGATGTCGGGGGTGAACTCAAAGGTGACGCCCGGCGCGCCGTCCGGGGAGGAGAAGTCCCCCCGGTGAAAGGGCAGCAGGCGCGTGCTGATGGGTTCGGCGGCGAGGCTGCTTTTCATGTCCGTGAAGAGGATGTAGAGCTTTTGAAACTCGCCGCTCTCGTAGCGCTCGAGCAGCACGTCGCAGATTTCACGCGCCCTGTGCAGCGTGGGGTTCTGCGCGGGGTAGAGGAAGCTTTGCTCGATGGGCGTGTGGCTGAAGTGCTGGCGGCCGTATTCGCCCACCACGAAGAGCTTGGTGTCCGGGTGAGCGGAAAGCATCGCCTGCGCCGCCTTGATGACGTTGTGGTTGTAGGCGCCCGCCATGCCGCGGTCCGCCGTGATGACGAGGCAGGCGTAGGTTCCTTCCAGCCTTTGCGCGCCCGCGGGCGGGTAGAAGTAGGGGCTGTCCACGTCCGGCACCGTGCGGAAGATGCGCTTGATCTCGCCCTGCAGCGCCTCAAAATAGGGGCGCGTGCGGCTCAATTCGTTTCGCGCCTTGCGCAGCTTGGTGGAGGAGATCAGGTACATGGCGTTTGTGATCTTCTGCGTGTCCTGAATGCTGGCGATGCGGGTCTTTATCTCCTTGGCGCTGGGCATTTTAATTCCTCCCGAAGCGGGCGGCGTTCTTTTCGAGGAAGCTGCCCGCGACGTCCAGGATCTGCTGCCGCCGCTCGTCCGTCAGCGTCTTGTCCTCCTCAAGCTCCGTGCAAAGGGGCTGGTGATCCTGCTCGAAGTGCTCCAGCAGCGCGTCCCGGAAGGCGGCGACGCGTGCGTCGGGCACGCTTAGAAACAGGCGCGCCATGGCGCAGACCAGCACGATGACCTGCGCGTGCTGGCTCAGCGGGTGATACTGCTGCTGGCGCAGCATGCGCATCAGCCCCTGGCCGTAGCGGAGCTGCTCCCGGGTGTTCTCGTCCAGATCGCTGGAAAACTGGGTGAAGACCTCCATCTCCCGGTACTGTGCGAGGTCCAGGCGCAGCGCGCCCGTCGCCCGCTTCATGGCCTTTGTCTGCGCCGCGCCGCCCACGCGCGACACGGAGAGGCCCACGTTGACCGCCGGGCGCTGGCCCGCGAAGAACAGGTCGCTTTCCAGGAAGATCTGGCCGTCCGTGATGGAGATGATGTTCGTGGGGATGTAGGCGGACACGTCGCCCGCCTGCGTCTCCACGATCGGCAGCGCGGTCATGCTGCCGCCGCCCAGCGCGTCGCTCAGGTGAGCCGAGCGCTCCAGCAGGCGGGAGTGCAGGTAGAACACGTCGCCGGGGTAAGCCTCGCGGCCGGGCGCGCGCTCGAGCAGCAGGCTCATCGCGCGGTAGGCGATGGCGTGCTTGGACAGGTCGTCGTAGACGATCAGCACGTCGCGGCCCTTGTGCATGAAGTATTCCGCCATCGCGCAGCCCGCGTAGGGCGCGATGTACTGCAGGGTGTCTTCCTCGCCCGCCGTGGCGCTGACGACGATGCAGTAATCCAGCGCGCCGCGCCTGCGCAGGTTCTCGACGAGCTGGGCGACGGAGCTGGCCTTCTGACCGATGGCGACGTAGATGCAAAGGACGTTTTTGCCCTTCTGGTTGAGGATGGCGTCCAGCGCGATGGCCGTCTTGCCCGTCTGCCGGTCGCCGATGATGAGCTCGCGCTGGCCGCGGCCGATGGGGAACATCGCGTCGATGGCGAGCAGACCGGTTTCCAGCGGCGTATCGACGCTCTTTCTGTCGATGATGCCCGGCGCGGGCTCCTCGATGGGGCGGTAGCCGCTGGGCTTTACCTCCGGTCCGCCGTCGATGGGGCGCCCCAGCGCGTCCACCACGCGGCCCAGGAAGCCCTCGCCCACGGGGACGCCCGCGGTCTTGCCCGTGCGGGCGACGCGGCTGCCGGCCTCGATCTCCTCGTCGTCGCCGAACAGGATGCAGCCGGTTTCGCCTCTGCGCAAATCCTGCACCATGCCCTTCACGCCGCACTCGAAGAGCAGGATTTCGCCGTAGGCGGCGTGCTCCAGCCCCTCCACCACGGCGATGCCGTCGCCCACGGAGAGCACCGTGCCGATCTCGCTGCTTGTGGCGAGCAGCCTGAATTCCTGAATGCTGGACTTGAGCAGCGGGATGATGCTGCCGCCCTGCAGGCTGCTGAGCGCGCGCTGCTCCACGCTTTCCCTGAACTGCTGAAGGCGCCCCTCGGCGCTCCAGTCGTAGACCTCGCTGCCGACGCTAAGGCGAAAGCCGCTTTGCAGGGAGGGGGCGATCTCGACCGAGAGGGATACCTCCGCGCCGTACTTCTGCGAAAGGAAACGGCGCATCCGCTCTTCCTGCGCAGCGTCGGGCGGGGTGACGCACAGGAGTCGCGCGGTGAGGCGCTCGGCAGAGGATTTGTCCGTCATAGCTGCTCATCCTCCTGTGCCGCATCCAAAAAGCGGTCGTACAGCGCCCGTTCGCTTTCGGGGTCGAGCTCCTTTTGGGCGAGCTTCTCCGCGGCGGAGACGACCATCTCGGCGATGTCCTTCTGGGCATCCTTGAGGATGGCTTCCCGCTCCTGCTCCGCGGCCGCGCGGGCGTCGGCGAGCAGCTTGTCGGCCTGCTCCTTCGCGCGCCGCAGGCTTTCCTGCCTGCTCGCGTCGAGCTGCTGGTTCGCGGCGTCGGCGCGCTTTTTGATTTCCTCGTCCGCCGTTTCAAGCCGCTTCTCGTATTCGCCGAGGGTCGCCTGCGCGGCGGCCTCCTTTTCCGCCGTCTGGCGGTCTATTTCCGCGTAGTGGTCCTGCCGCTTTTGCATGAAGGCGAGCACGGGCTTATAGAGCAGCAGGTAGAGCCCGGAGGCGAGAATGACGAAGTTGAACAGATGCAGCAGAATCTGCTGAAAATTGATGTTGAGGGGCATAGGTTCACCTTGTACAATGGGCGTTAGAAGGCGCCCATTCCCTTTCTCCGCAAATCGGGAATCGTGTGGGCCCTGGGGCCGGTCGGGCAGACCGTGCGCGGCGGGTTTCCCCGTTTTGCACGGGGCCGCCGACTTCGTCGACGGCCCGCGCGAGCGCACTGCCGATTTCAATCGCCCGATGCGCCGGAATACGCGGCGGCCCGGTTTCGCTTACAGGACGAAGATGATGAGGATGGCGACGATCAGGGCGTAGATGATGGCCGTCTCCACGAAGACGAGGCCCAGCATCAGGTTCGTGCGGATGCTGCCCTCGGCTTCGGGCTGGCGCGAGATCGCGTCCACCGACTTGCCGATCGAGATGCCCATGGCGATGGCGCCCGCGCCCGCCGCGAGGCCGATGGCGATCGCGGCGCTGAGCGCCTTGGCGGAGGAGAGCATATCCTGCGCGCCTGCGGGAAGGGCGTCTTCGGCCAGGGCCGGGCACACGAGCATCGTCAGAAGGAGGGCCGCCGTCAGGCAGAGCATCATCCTGCAAAGGGGTTTCTGAATAGACTTTTTCATCGTATGATTCCTCCGTTTATGATTGTGCCGCCGGCAAGGTCTTGGCGGCGTTGTGGGCTTTCTTGGCTTTGGGGGCGTGGGGCTCCGTGACCTCGCCATAGAAGAGCGAGGTGAGCATGGTCAGCACGTAGGTCTGAATGAGCGCGTGCAGGAGGGTGAAGAGCACGGCCACCACCACGGGCAGCACGAAGCTGAGCTGGATGGAGTAGTAGACGAGCTCGGATACCAGCAGGCCGCTGAGCAGCGCGCCGAAAAGGCGGAAGCTCATGGAGATGGGCAGCGAAAAGTCCTTGAGCGTCTTTCCGACGCCGCGCAGGCCGTTGCTGACGAGCCCGCCCGCCAGGATCACGGAATAGGACAGAAAGCCCAGCGCGATCGCGGCGTTGATGTCGGACAGGGGCGCGGGCAGCGAGATGGAACGCCCGGCCGTGGTGACGGCCTGTAGGCCGAACAGCTCGAAGAGCGTGCCGAAGAAGATGTACACGCCCGCGCCGAAGACGTACGCGCCGAGGAAGCGGTTGCGGTGCGGGCTGTTGCCCGTGGCCAGGTTGTGAAAGAACGACACCAGCTCCTCCACAGCGACCTGCAGCCTGCCCGGGACGTAGCGAAAGCGCGGGATCGCGAAGACGCGCAGCAGCGCTGCCGCGATCAGCAGGATGCCCGTCAGCACGAAATCGGAGATGACGGCGGGGTTTACCTCCAGAACGCCGAAGAGGCCGATGCGGTTTTCCTCGTGCAGCACGGCGTCCCGCATGACCGTCTTGATGGATTCGGTCTGCCCGCCCCCGGAGCCGGTGAGCAGGCTGGACGCGAGCAGGGCCGCCAGCAGAAGGGTGACCGCCACACAGAAACGGGCCTTTCCCTTTTTTGGCTTCATACGATACCTCTTTTCCAACACTTCAAATCAAACGCATTATAGCACCATGAAGAACGTTTTGCAAGAAATCCGCCGTTATGCGACGAAATATATGGCGCAGCACGCTTTTGCAGAACTAAAGACGAAGGAAACGGAAAATCCGGCGGCGTTTTGGATAAAAAAAGCAATCCGCCCCCGGCCTGCCGGAGCAGGCGTGGAGACGGATCGCGGGGAAGGGACAAAGCGGCGCGCGGGCGCTCCGCCTTAAAGCGTCATCAGGTAGGTGAACGTCAGGTACATGCCGACGCAAAGCAGCAGCAGACCGAAGGAGACGCTGCGGGTGATGAGCCGCCCGCCGCTCTGCACCTCTTCCAGACCGGCCGCCAGGGCGACGGTGAAGTCCGTCTTGATCGGGCGGCGGTGGTAGACCGTGCGGTTGAGCACCCAGGCGATGCCGTTGAGGAGCGTGCCCAGCGCGTAGGTGAGGTGCGTGCCGACCGGCACGGGCTTGTGCTTCTTCGTCTTGCCCAGGAACGTGTGGCGCAGGGCGATGACGACGGAGTCGGTGAGCTCGTCCAGCGTGCGGGTCAGGGCGATCAGCACGGGGTTGGGCAGCACCTTCGTCAGCAGCGGCCGGTACACGGCCTCCTCCAGGTCGAGCTTCGCGGGCCAGCGGTTGACGTAGGCGCGCGAGGCTTTTTCCTTTTGCATCAGGAAGGCGCGGATGACCGCGTACAAGACCGCGCCGATGACGATGGATTTGAGCGCGCCCACGAGGTTTTCGGAGGAGAAGTAGGAAACCGCGTGCTCCGGCGAGACGCCGCCCAGGAAGCCCTGCGCGAGGGTCGCGATGCGGGTCATGAACACGTCCGGCAGCATGCCCAGCAGCGGCAGCAGCACGGCGGAGCCGCACAGCGCGAACGCGGACAGCCGGTTCATGTACTTGCCGTTCAGCGCGTCGAACTGGGCCTGGTTCCTGTCGTTCTTCTCCCAGAAGAGGGCGACGTACAGCTTGGTCATGTAGGCGAGCGTCATGCCGCCGGTGACGACGAAGAGGAGCTCCACGAAGCGGTACAGGCCCGTGGCCGCGCCCGCCTCGCCCAGCAGGGCCACGTACTCGAGGATGCTCTCGTGCAGCAGCGACTTGCTGATGTAGCCATTGAAGAGCGGCACGCCCGCGATGCCCAGCGCGCCCAGCAGGAACGCCGCGTGCAGCAGGGGCTTGCCGCGGCCGAAGCCGCGGATGTCGTTCAGCTCCAGCTTGTGCAGGTTCATGAAGACCACGCCCGCGCACAGGAAGAGCGTCAGCTTGATGAGCGAGTGGTTTACCATGTGCAGCACCGTGCCCTGCACGGCCAGGGCGTTCTGCGCGCCCAATAACCCCTGCATCCCCACGCCCACGAGGATGAAGCCGATCTGCGACATCGAGGAGCAGGCCAGCGTGCGCTTGAGGTTGGTGGAGAACACCGCCAGCAGCGCGCCCAGGAACATGGTGACGCAGCCGAAGAAGAGGACGGCGTCGCCCCAGGGCGCGTCGTGCAGGAAGAGGTTGCAGCTCACCGCGAGGATGCCGAACATGCCCGTCTTGGTCAGGATGCCGGAAAGCAGGGCGCTGGCCGGGGCCGGGGCCACGGCGTGCGCCTTGGGCAGCCAGATGTGCAGAGGGAACATGCCGGCCTTGGCCGCGAACCCGAAGAACGTGAGCGCGCCCGCGAGGTAGAGGGGGGAGCGGTCCTGCATCGCGGCGGCCTTGACGCGCATGCCGTCAAAGGAAAGCGTGCCGAGGCTGCTGTAGAGCAGGAACAGGCCCATCAGCGTCACCAGGCCGCCGATGACCGCGATGTACAGGTACGTCTCCGCCGCGCGCAGGGATTCCGCGCGCTCGTCGTGCGCGACCCAGGCGTAGGAGGTGAGCGACATCACCTCGAAGAACACGAAGGTCGTGAACAGGTCGTCGGAGAGGAACACGCCCATCGTCGCGCCCAGCGTGAGCAGGGTGAACAGGTAGTAGCGGTTGCGGTTGCGGTAGTGCTTGAAGTACTCGGGCGAAAAGAGCGTCGTCATCATCCACATGAAGGCGGCGATGGCGCCGTATAGCGCGCGGAAGCCGTCCAGGCGGAAGGTGAGCCCCATCGCGCAGAAGCCCTCCCAGCGAAACGCGTAGGAAGCCCCGCGCAGGACGCTAAGCAGCGCCGCCGCCGCCGCGACGAACTCCGCCGCCGTGAACGCGCAGCACAGCACGTCGCGCAGGCGCTTGTCGCGCCGCCCGGCGAGGTAGGAGGCGAAGGCGCCCGCCATCGGGAAGAAGACGAGCACGGGTAAAAGCAGGTTCATGATCGATCCCCCTCCTTACAGCAGGCCGCCGGCGACGGCCTCAAAGTAGTGGATGAGCGGCGTGGAGAACAGGCCCAGCAGCACGATGGCCGCGCACAGCACGAGCAGCGGCCCCTTCATGAGCCAGCTCGGGTCGCGGCGCTGTCCGGCGAGGGCCATGCTGCCCTCCGCGAGCGGGGAGAAGGCGGCGGTTACGACCACGTAGAGCAGGTAAACCGCCGTCAGCACCGCGGAGACGATCAGCGCGGCCGCGCCGATGTAGCCGGGCGTGAGCCCGCTGGTCACAGAGGCCGTCAGCAGGTTCCACTTGCTGATGAAGCCGACCATCGGCGGCACGCCCACCAGCGCCAGCGCGGCGAGGGTGTACACGCCCATGGTGAAGGGCATGACCTTGTAGTAGCCGCGCAGGTCCTGCACGTACTCCTTGCCGGTCTTCACCAGCACCGCGCCCGCGCAGTAGAACAGGGTGATCTTCATCAGGCCGTGGAAGCACAGGTGCGTGAGGCTGCCGACGAGGCCGGCCGGGGTCATCAGCGCCGCGCCCAGCAGGATGTAGCTGAGGTTGCTGACCGTGGAGAAGGCGAGGCGGCGCTTGAAGTGCTGCTCGCGCACGGCCATGGCGGAGCCGTAGACGATGGTGAACGCGGCCAGCAGGATCGCGATCGCCTGCGCCCAGGTGCCGAAGAGCAGCTCCGTTCCGAAGCTGTAGTAGATCAGGCGGATGCACGCGAACGCGCCGGTGTTGACGACCGCGACCGCGTGCAGCAGCGCCGTGACCGGCGTGGGCGCGACGGAGGCGAGGGGCAGCCAGGCGTGCATCGGGAACATGGCGGCCTTGGTGCCAAAGCCGATGAAGGCGAGCAGGAACACCAGGCGCAGCAGCTGCTCGCGGCCCGCGATGGCCTCCGCCGTCAGCACGCCGCCGTACTGGAACGCCGTGCTCGTGCCGAACGTCATGATGAACACCAGGCCGATGAAGGCGAGCGCCGCGCCGCTGATGGAATAGACCAGGTAGCGCCGGCCCGCGAGCGCGGACTTGGCGTCCATCTTGTGGGTGACCAGCGGCAGGGTGATGAGCGTCAGGCACTCGTAGAACACGTAGAGGGAGAAGAGGTTCGCCGCCATGGTGATGCACAGCGTCACCCCGTAGGTCATGGTGTAGAAGGCAAAGAAGGACGTTTCGTGCTCCTCGTGGGCCATGTACTCGAACGCGTAGAGCGTCGCGAGCGGCCACAGAAAGGCGATCAGCCCCATGAATACGCTGCCCGCGCCGTCCAGGCGCAGGGCGAGGGAGAGCTCGTCGGTCATGTGAAAGAGCGTGAGCGTCCCCTCCGGACGGCGGATGAGCAAAACCAGCGCCATCAGGGAGGTGAGGGTGGTCACGACCTGCACGTAGATGCAGCGGCGCTTTCGATCCTCCAGGTGAAGCAGGGGAAGGATCGCGCCGCCGATGAGCGGCAGCAGAAATGTACAAAGCATCAACATACGTTTACTTCCTCTCTTTCGCTTACAGGACGCTGCCCGCGATGGACAGGAAGAAGGAAAGGAACGTGCCCGGGAACATGCCGATCAGTACGGCGAGCGCCGTGAGCGCGATCATCGGAACCGTCATGAGCGCGGTCGGCTCGGCCTTGGGGAGCGTCGCCAGGTCGGCCCCCTCGCCCGGGAAGAAGCCGCGGGTCGAGATGGGCAGCAGGTAGCCCGCGGTCAGCAGGGCGCTGACGAGGAGCACGACCGGGCCAAGCCAGGCGTACACGCCCGCGCCCATCGAAAGCGAGCCGTTTGCCAGGTACCATTTGCTCACGAAGCCGCCCGTCGGCGGGATGCCGATGAGCGCGACGGAGACGAGCGTGAAGCACCAAAGGACGATGGGCATCTGTTTGCCGATGCCGGTCAGCTGCTCCGCGCGCGTCTTGCCGGTCTTTTCGATGATCGCGCCCGCGCCCATGAACAGCGTGTTCTTGATCAGCGAGTGGCACACGACGTGCAGCAGCGCCCCCACGAAGCCCAGCGGGGTGAGCGTGAAGAGGCCGAAGAGCACGTAGGACACCTGGCTGACCGTGGAGTAAGCCAGGCGCTTTTTGAGCAGGCTCTCCTTGAAGGCGAGCATCGAGCCCAGAAAGACGGTGACGAGGGCGAGCCCCATGCACAGGCTTTGCACCCAGGTGCCGCGCAGGAAGTCCGCGCCCACCAGGTAGAAGACGACGCGCAGGATGCCCAGCACGCCCGCCTTGGTGATGACGCCCGAGAGCACCGCGCTCGCGGGGGAGGGGGCGACCGGGTGCGCGGTCGGCAGCCACGCGTGCATCGGGAACATGCCCGCCTTGACGCCGAAGCCCAGGATCATGAGCATCACGACGAGCAGCAGCAGCGGCTCGTGGCCGGAAACCTTCGCCATGTCCAGCGCGCCGCCGGGGGTAAAGGTGAGGCCGGTGCAGTAGAACTGCAAAAAGAAGATGCCCAGCAGCGCCAGCGAAGCGCCGAAGACGGAATAGATGAGGTACTTGATGCCCGCCGCGATTGCTTCCTTGGTCTGCGTGTGCAGCACCAGCGGCAGGGAGAGCAGGGTCATCGCCTCGTAGAACATGTACAGCGTCACGATCGTGCCCGAGAGCGAGAGGCCCATCAACGCCGCGAGCGTGAGCAGGTAAAAGGTGTAGAAGCGGCGCTCGTTTTGCTCGTGCGCCATGTACTCAAACGAGTAGAAGCCGACCATCGCCCAGACGAAGGCGATCAGCGCCGAAAAAAGCCTGGCGATGCCGTCCGCCTTGAAGAGGACGGGGATGGTGTCGGTCAGATTAAACAGCGTCAGCTGCGTATCGCCCCGGAATAAGGCCGGCAGCGTGCACAGCATCGTCGCAGCGAGCGCCGCGCCCGTGAAGAGGTTGCGCGCGCGCCGGGAGTCGAGCGCCTTTAAAAAGCACACGAGAAGCCCGGCGACGAGCGGAACCGCCACGGGAAGCAGCAGCGTAAGGTCGCCTTGCATGTGTTAACACTCCTTCTTCTGTGGCCCTGTCAGCCGAAATGGGCAAGCCCCAGGGTGATCGCGTTCAGCACCGGCTGCGAGCACACGCCCAGCGCGATGTTGACGCCGATGGAGACGACCATCGCAAACGCGAACGAGGCGCGGGGCCTGAAGCCCTTGGCCTCCGGGTACTCGCGGATCGCCGGGCGGTAGATCGTGATGACGGTGCGCAGGAAGTACAGGGTGTTGAGCGCCGTGCTGATGGCCAGCACGAGCAGCACCAGGATCATGCGCATGCCGCCCGCCTGCATCGCCGCGGAGGCAAAGCAGAGCTTGGACATGAAGCCGCCGAAGAACGGGATGCCGACCATGGAGAACGCGCCCACGACGAAGGCGACGCCCGCGACGGGGTTGCGGTAGGCGCTGCCGCGAAGGTCGCGGAACATCCGCCGTTCGCCGGAGACCTCGCACAGCCCGCCGGCGGAGAGGAAGAGCATGGACTTTGCGGCGGCATGCGCGAAGATGTGGAAGATGGCGGCGACCATGCCCGCCTCGGAGCCCAGGCCGATGCCCATGAAGATGTAGCCGATCTGCGCGACGGAGGAGTAGGAGATCATGCGGCGGATGTCCTTTTCCTTGATCGCGGAGACCGAGCCCATGACCACGCCGACCAGCGCGAAGACGAGCAGGATGTTGTCGATGCCCGACTCGCGGATGACGTCGAGCCCGATCACGCGGTACATCACCTTGATGAGCAGGAAGATGTAGCCCTTGCTCACCAGGCTGGAGAGCATCGCGCTGGAGGCCGGCGTGGTGTAGCCGTAGGCGTCCGGCAGCCAGGTGTGGAACGGGAACAGCGCGCTCTTGATCGCAAGGCCCAGGCACATGAGGGCGATGACGACGGTGAGCGGCTGGTGATAGCGGCCCGTCTGAGCGAGCAGGACCACCTGCTCGTGGATGTTTTCCATCAGCAGGTGCCCCGTCAGGTCGTAGAGCAGCGTCAGCCCCAGCAGGAACAGGCCGCTGCCCAGCAGGTTCATGACCATGTAGCGCGTGGCGGCGACGAGCGTGCGCCCCTTGGTGCGCGCGGTGATCAGCGAGCACGCGGCGATGGTCATGATCTCCACGAAGACGTAGGCAGTGAAGAGGTCGTTGGTGTAGACCTGCGCCAGCAGCGCGGTGAGCAGCAGCTCGCACATGATGAAGTACAGGTTCTGCTTGGATTCCTCCACGTGCTCCTCGACCTTGGAAAGGCCGCCGAGCAGGGAGATGAGCATGATGAGCGCGAAGACGAAGGCGGTCACCGCCTCCAGGAGGCTCGCGCGGATTTCGTTGCCCCACGGCGCGGGGAAGTGGCCCATCATGAACGTGTAGCTTCCGCCGTTTACGTACATGAAGCCGATCAGCAGACCGGAGAGGCCGAGGACGACGCTCGTGACGGCGATGGCCGTGCGCCGGGCCGCCTTTGCGGGCATGATCGAGGTGAAGGAGGCCGAAGCCAGCGCGATCAGGATGCTGAAGAAGGGGATGTTCTGCCAAAACGCCACGTTACGGTTCCTCCTTTCGCATCATACTGGTGATCTCGTCGATGTCCAGCGAGTGGTAGCGGCGGTACAGGCGCACCGTGAGCGCGAGCATGAGGGCGCTGACCGAGACGGAAACGACGATGCCGGTCAGCACCAGGCCGCTGGGGATGGGGTTGATGTACGCCTCGACGGACTGCACGCCGTCCACCACGATGGGCGCGCCGCGGCCCGCGATGAAGCCCTTGGCCGCCAGAAACAGGTAGATGGCGCTGTCCATCATGGAAAAGCCGATGATCTTCTTGATCATGTTGCGCTGCAGCAGCAGCGTGGTGATGCCGATGCCGAACAAAATGATGGCCGCGGCCTCTTCGTAGTTGGTCAGAAGGTTCGCAAGCATCACATATCCCCCTTCCGGAAGAGCGTGTAGAACGCATACATGGTGCAGCACACGACCATGCCGACCGCGATGTTGAGCGGCAGGATCAGGCCGGAGGAGAGGATGGCGCCGGGCGTGCCCAGCGGAATGCCGCTTTCGAGGTGGTTGGCGCCGGTGAAGAAGGAGTAGCTCTTGGCCAGCGCGTAGAACGCCAGCGCGCAGAACGAGACGGTTTTAAACGTCTTAAACGTGAAGAAGCGCTCCGTCTTCTCAAAGCCAAATGCGTTCAGGTACAGGATCAGGCCCGCGCCCATGACGGCGCCGCCCGAGAAGCCGCCGCCCGGCGACAGGTGGCCGTTCAAGATGATGTAGATGCCAAAGAGCAGGATCAGCGGCACGAGGATCGTCGCCGCCTTTTGCAGGATGATGTCGTTCTTGGGCTCGTAGACGCGGTCGTCGATTTCGGCGTCCTGCTTCTCCTGCGACAGGCTGCCGTCGCGCTTCTTTTCCTGCGTCACGCGCAGCAGGATCAGCACGCTGCACGCGGCGATGAAGAGCACGTGGCTCTCGCCCAGGGTATCGAAGGCGCGGTAGTCGAGGATCATGCCCGTCACGATGTTGACGGCGCCCGTCTCCTGAATGCCGCGCTCGATATAGCGCTGCGAAACTTCGTTGTTGATGGGGTTGTGCTCGTCGCCAAAGTGCGGCAGGTCCGCGACCGTGCCCAGCAGCACATAGATGATGGAAAGACAGATGACGACGGAGAGCAGCGCGTACAGCGCGTTCACCAGCTTGCGGCCCCGGGTGCGGGTCCAGCCGTGCATCTGCTCTAGCATCGCCCGCTCCTTTTCACGCGCGGCGTCCTGGCGCGCGTCGTGGGCGTTTTCCATCTCGGCGATCGATTCGCTGGTGAGAAGCGTGTTGTCCGGCGCGGGCTCGGTCAGGTCCTGCTCCATCTCGCTTTCAAGGCGCGAGCCGCCCCGGCGGACCCAGCGCATGAAGCGGGCAAACGGCGTGTTTTCGTAATCATTTCTCAGTTTCGCCATGCTGCTCGCCTCCTTCCGGTTCCTTCTCGGTATCGATGGCGTGAATCTTCTTGAGGGTCACGAACATCAGCAGGCTGGTGACACCCGCGCCGACCGCGGCCTCGGTGATCGCCAGGTCGGGGGATTGCAGAAGAATCCAGATGATGGACATCGCCAGGCTCTGCGACATGAAGATGATGAGCGAGGTGAGCAGATTCTTCGTCAGGCTCACCGAAATGGCGCACACGATGATGAACACGAGGAGCAGGATGTTTAGAAATTCCATTACCTGCGCACCTCCATTTCCTTCTCGAGCTTTTCGTTGGTGGTGACCTCCAGGCGGCAGACCAGGTGGCTGGAGACGGGGCTCGTGATCCACAGCATCAGGATGACGAGCACGAGCTTGAGCGACGTGAAGGTCGCGCCCTCGGCCACGATGAGGGAGAGCAGCACGAAGAGAATGCCCATCGTGTCGTTCATGGCGGCGGCGTGCATGCGGTTGAGCACGTATTGAAAGCGGAACACGCCGAAGACGCCCACGCACAGCACGAACAGTCCGCAGGCCATCAGGGCGGCGGACACGGAAAAGCGCAGCACCTCAAGCATCGCCCTTCGCCCCCTTTGCCTCTTTCTGCTTCTTTTCGAGGTAGACGCCCATGTAGACCTTGGTGAGCAGCACGACGGCCAGGAAGCCCAGCATCGTGTAGATGAGCGCGACGTCCACCAGGTATCCTTCGCCCATCGCCAGGGCCAGCACGCAGATGATGATCGTGACGATGGTGCAGATCATGTTGACCGCGACGATGCGGTCCGCGATGCGCGGCCCGCGGATGGAGCGGATCAGGCACAGGAACAGCAGGATGCCCAGCACCACGAACGCCGCGTTATACATTACCTGATAACAGCTTTCCATCAGCGCTTCCCCTCCAGTTCAAGCAGGCGGCGCTCGAAGTCCGAATCTTCAAGCCCTTCGCCCAGCGTCTTGTCCAGGCAGTGCACGAGGTACCTGTCCCCCTCGACCTGTACGGTGATCGTGCCCGGCGTCAGGGTGATGGAATCCGCCAGCACCGCGCGCGAGGTGTCGGACCGAAGCTTCGTCTTGAAGCCGACGAGCTCCGGCTCCACCTCGTACTTGGGGGTCAGGATGAAGTGCATGACGTGGATGTTCGCCTTGAAAATATCAACGAGAAGCGTCCACGCATAGGAAAGCGCACGCGGCAGGCGCCTGATCGCGCGCCACTCCTGCCGGGGGCCGTAGCCCATGAACTTCCACGTGAACAGGTACAGCGCGGCACATAGAAAAAGCCCCAGAAGGGCAATTTCGGTGGTCCACTGTCCGTTGAAGATCACCCACATCATAAAGAACACAACGAACATTGATGATGCCTCCCTTATGATTGTTCGACCTATTGTACTGCCGCGGGGATTGCCGCGTCAAGCGCATAAAGAAAAATAAAACGACAAAGATGCCGGGGCCCCTTCATACCGTTTGTACAGTTTCAGGAAAGCGCCTATTTTAGATAGGAAGAACTTCCCGGAAATTTTCCCCGGAAAGGGGCCCGGCGGCAGGCGCCGGCCCACACGGGACATTTATGATACGATAAAAATCGTCACGGCGCGGCGTACTGTGCGGGGCCGGTCTGATACAGGTCGGTTCCTTCGCTGTCGATCGCCACGATGAGCGGCAGGTTCTCGACCCTGAGCGCGCGAATGGCCTCCGTGCCCAGGTCCTCAAAGGCGAGCACACGCGCTTCCTTTACGCACTGGGCGATGAGCGCGCCCGCCCCGCCCGTCGCGGCGAAGTAGACCGCGCCGTTGCGCCGGATGGCCTCCACGACCGGGGGCTTGCGGAAGCCCTTGCCGATCATCGCGGCGAGCCCCAGGTCCAGCAGGCGCGGGGCGTAGGGGTCCATGCGCCCGCTGGTGGTGGGCCCGCACGAGCCGATGACGTCGCCGGGCTTGGGCGGGCAGGGGCCCGCGTAGTAGATCGCCTGATCTTTAAGGTCCACGGGCAGGGGCGCTCCCTCGTCCAGCAGGGCGCACAGGCGCTTGTGGGCGGCGTCGCGCCCGGTGAGGATCGTCCCCGAAAGCAACACGCTGTCGCCCGCGCGCAGGGCTTTTAAGGCCTCCCGGTCGAAGGGGGCGGTGATGGATATGGACATCGTAACGACTTCCTTTCTGGTTGGCGATGTGGCGGCCGAAACCCGCCCGCTTACAGCGTGGCCTCCTTGTGGCGCGCCGCGTGGCACTGCATGTTGACCGCGACCGGAAGGCCCGCGATGTGCGTGGGCGTCTGGGCCACGTGCACGGCCAGCGCGGTCACGTCCCCGCCCAGCCCCTGCGGGCCGATGCCCAGGCGGTTGATGCGAACGAGCAGCTCCCGTTCCATTTCGGCCAGGTCCGGGTCGCAGCTCGCGGCGCCGACGCTGCGCGTGAGCTGGCGCTTGGATAGCAGCATGCAGCTTTCCGCCGTGCCGCCGATGCCCACGCCCACCACCACCGGCGGGCAGGGGTTCGCGCCCGCGAGGCGCACCGTCTCCACGACGAAGTCCATGACGCCCTCCCTGCCCTGCGAGGGGGTGAGCATGCCCAATCGGCTCATGTTCTCGCTGCCAAAGCCCTTGGGCGCGACGGTGAGGTGCACCCGCTCGCCCGGGACGATGCGCACGTGCAGCACGGCGGGCGTGTTGTCGCCGGTGTTTACGCGCGTGAGCGGGGTGAGCACGGAATTGCGGAAGCAGCCGTCCCGGTAGGCGCGCCGGACGCCCGCGTTCACCGCCTCCGTCAGGTCGCCGCCGGTCAGGTGCACGTCCTGGCCGACATCCAGAAAGACGACGGCCATGCCGGTGTCCTGGCAGATGGGCATCTGCCTTTCGCAGGCCAGGCGGTCGTTTTCGATGAGCTGGCGCAGAATCTCGCGCCCGAAGGGCGAGCGCTCGCGGCGCAGGCCGTCCTCCAGCAGGGCGAGCACGTCGTCCCCGATTTCGCAGCAGGCGCTGCGGCACAGGGCGTACAGGGTATCCTCGATTTGCTGAACGTCTATTTCTCGCATTCGTATCCCTCCGGCATATGTGTCTGCCCTCATCATACCGCACGCGCGCGCGCGAATCAACCGAAAACGGCGCATTTTGGAACCGTATAAACGACTTTTTATGCACAAACCTCTCGCATTTTAGAAGAGGGAGCGTGTATAATAACAGGGAATGCGTTTTGCGCCCTCGCGCGCAAAGGAGAGGATGGATTGAAAATGAAGACGGGGCTTGTGCTCGAAGGCGGAGGCATGCGCGGCGTGTACACCAGCGGCGTGCTCGACGCGATGATGGACGCGGGCCTGCGCGCGGATTACGTCGTCGGCGTTTCGGCGGGGGCGAACAACGGCGTGTCGTTCGTGTCCGGTCAGCGCGGGCGCTCGATCCGCATCAACCTCAACTACATCGACGACAGCCGCTACCTGAGCTTTCAAAACTTCATCCGGGAGCGCTCGCTCTTCGGCATGCGGTTCCTGTTCGAGGAAATCGCGAACAAGCTGGACCCGTTTGATTACGAGGCGTTTTTGCGCTCGCCGACGGAGTTCGTCGCGGGCGTCACGGACGTAAAGACCGGTCGCCCCGCCTATTTCAATAAATCGTACATCAACCACGACTCCACGGTGCTTCGCGCTTCGTCCTCCATCCCGATGTTCTCGCCCGTGGTGCACTACCTCGGCGGCGCGTATCTGGACGGGGGCACGACCGACCCCATTCCCTTTGAAAAGGCGCTTTCGGATGGGTGCGAGCGGATCGTCGTGGTGCTCACGCGGGACCGCGGCTACGAGAAGAAGCCCGAGCCCCTGCGCGCGGCGTATCAGAGGCTGCTGCGCTCCATGCCGGAGATGATCGGCGCGCTCGACCGGCGCAGCGAGGTCTACAACGCCCAGCGCTCGCGCCTGTTCGAGATGGAAAAGGCGGGCACGGCGCTGGTCGTGGCGCCGGAAAAGCCGCTTTCCCTCGACCGGTTTGAAAAGGACAAGGGGAAGCTCACGGCCGCCTACGAAGAGGGCATGGTGGATGCAAAGCGCCTGATGCAGCAAAAGCGCGGCGTGCTCACGGCGTGGGGGATGCTGTCATGAAGCCGGGACGCGCCCGTACAATAGAATGCCGCGCCGCTTTAGGCGTACCCTGCGACGGGGACTTGAGGAGGGTGACGATTTGGAGCTGAACTCAAAGAACATCAAGAAGATTTTGCTGCTGGCGACGTTTGCCATCGTGCTGTTCTGGGGCGTGCAGAACCTGCCCGCCGTCGTGCGCGCGGGGCAGTACCTGATGAATTTGGCCTCGCCCTTTCTGATCGGGCTCGCGGTTGCGTTCGTCCTCAGCGTGCCCATCGAGCTGATCGAGCGCTTCTTAAAGCGCGCGCGCGTCAAGGGGCGGCCGCTGGTGAAGCCCGGCGCGCGCTGGGTGCGCCCCGTTAGCCTGATCGCCTCCATCGCCCTGATCGTGGCGCTGGTCGTCTTCGTGCTGCTGATGGTCATTCCACAGCTCATCAACGCGGTGGGGCTGCTCGCGGACAGCATCATGACCTACCTGCCCCGAACGCAGGAGTGGTTTGAACAGCTCAACGTCTACCTCGCGGGCTACCCCGAGTATCAGGAGATCGTAAACAGCGTGCTGCCGAGCTGGAACAACATCGTCAACACGCTCGTCGCCTGGCTCAAGGGCATCGCGGGGATTGCGCTTTCCTCGTCGGTCGGCGCGGCGACGACGATCTTCAACGGCGTGTTCAGCGCGTTCCTCACGGCGGTGTTCGCGATCTACGTCTCGGTGCAGAAGGAGAAGCTCGGCCGCCAGTGCAAGCAGATGCTCTACGCCTTTTTGCCGGAGCGCCGCGTGGATCAGGTCATCTCCGTGGCCTCGCTCACGCACGACACGTTCTTCAGCTTCGTCACCGTGCAGTGCACGGAGGCGACCATCCTGGGCGGCCTGTGCTTCGTGGGCATGACGATCTTCCGCTTTCCCTACGCGCTGCCGATCTCGGTCATGCTGTGGATCACGGCGCTGATCCCGATCTTCGGCGCGCTGCTCTCCACGGTCGTGGGCGCGTTTTTGATCCTGGTGGTGAACCCCATGCAGGCGGTCTGGTTCGTGCTCTTCATCCTCGTGCTCCAGCAGATCGAGGGCAACCTCATTTACCCGCGCGTGGTTTCGGCCTCGGCGGTCGGCCTGCCCGCGATCTGGGTGCTGCTCGCCGTGACGCTCGGCGGCAGCCTGATGGGCATCCTGGGCATGCTGATCGCGGTGCCCACGACCTCCGTCATCTACACGCTGGTGCAGCGCGCGATGCGCGCGCGCCTGCGCGAAAAGCGAATCGACCCGGCCAAATTAAGGTGTCCGCGTGCGGACGCGAAGTGAGGTTTTACGAATGAATAAGCTTGGCATTATCGGCGCGATGGAGCTGGAAATCAGCGCGCTGCGGGAGGAACTCTCGGACGTGCGCACCGTGCAGCGCGCCTCCATGACGTTTTACGAGGGGACGCTGCGCGGGCTGCCCGCGGTGGTGGTGCAGTGCGGCATCGGCAAGGTCAACGCGGGGCTGTGCGTGCAGATCCTCTGCGACCTGTTTCGCGTGACCCACGTGGTCAACACGGGCGTGGCGGGCTCGCTCGACGCGGAGCTTGACATCGGCGACCTGGTGATCTCCACCGACGCGCTCTATCACGACGTGGACGTGACGGCGCTGGGCTACCCGATCGGCCTCATGCCCGGGATGGGCACGCTCTCGTTCGCGGCGGACGAGGGAATGATCGCCCTCGCGCAGGCGGCGTGCGCGCGCGCGGCCTCGGACGTGCGGGTGAAGGCGGGGCGCGTCGTCAGCGGCGACCAGTTTATCGCGGACAGGGAGCGCAAGGCGTTCATCGCGCAGACGTTCGAGGGCCTGTGCACGGAGATGGAGGGCGCGGCGATCGCCCACGCGGCGCACGTCAACGGCCTGCCCTTCGTCGTCATCCGCGCGATTTCCGACAAGGCGGACGACAGCGCGCAGATGGACTACCCCACCTTCGAGCGGGCGGCGGCGAAGCGAAGCGCGGCCCTCGTGGCGGAAATGGCGGCGGCGATGGCCAAGGCCTGAGGCGTAAAAGGGGCCCGCGGCGGCCTGTCGTATATTCTGGATTGAGGAAGCATTCGTTCATGGGAAAAAAGCAAAGTTCCCCGGCGTGGGCCCGTCTGTGCCCACGCCGGGGGACTTTGCGTCAGGGCGTCGCGCGCATTTTAA
>JAEXCG010000201.1 GCA_023402355.1 Bacillota bacterium
GCTTTACGCTCCACGGCCCTTCGGCGTTCCGGCTTACAGCAGTTCTTCTTCCTCCAGCTGCTTCTGGCAGGCGTCCAACGCGTCCTGCGCGCTCATGTCGTTCATCTCCATGGGCTTGAGGTACGAATCGATGATCTCCGCGACGGCCGCCTGCTCCTTCAGCGCGGGCGGCGTAGCCGCGTAGTCCATGCTCTCGAACACGGCCTTGCGGTTAGCGGGCGGCGTGACCTCCAGGTACTGCGAAAGCTTCGCCTGATCGGCGATCGTCGGCAGCTCCCAGCCCGCGTCGAGGCGAAGCTGCACGATGTCGGGGTCGGAGCCCATCGCGTCGATAAAGCGCGCGGCGGCCTCCTTCTGCTTGCTGTCTACGGACACGCAGTTCACGTTGGCGAAGAAGTGCGTCGCCTTCTGCTGAATGCCCGGCTCCACGACGATGTCCCAGTCAAAGGCGCACTTTTCCGTAAAGGTCGGGAACGCCCAGATGCCGGTGTGGATCATCGCCAGCTTGCCCTCGGTAAACAGGTCCCAGTCGCCGCGGCCCGCCATGGCCTCCGTGGTGGGCATGACCTTCGACACGCGCACGCGGTCGATCATCTGGCCGAGCACCTCCACGTTTTCGGGCGTGTTCAGGGTGAAGGCCGTCATGTCCTCGTTCAGGAGGCTGCCGCCGTTCGCCTTCGCGGTCTTGTAAAACTCGTTGTAGGTGATGGGCTGATAGATGCCCCAGACATCCTCGCCGCCGGCGGCGACGATCTTTTCCGCCGCGGCCTGTTCATCCGCCCACGTCCAGTCGTCCGTCGGGTAAGCGACGCCCGCCTGGTCGAAGAGCGCCTTGTTGTAGAACATCACGACCGTGGAAAAGCTCATCGGCACGGCGTACAGCTTGCCGTCCTTGGAGCAGGCCGCGAGCGTCCCCTCGCTGTAGGCGCTGCGATCCGCGATCAGGTCGGTCAGGTCGGCCGTCGCCCCGCGCAGCATGTAGGCGAGGAAGTTTTCCATGTTCATCTCGAACACGTCCGGCGGGTTGCCGCCCGCGATCTGCGTGGCGAGCTGGGTGAAGTAGTCGTTAAAGCCGGTGAGGCGCACGTCGATCTTGACGTCCGGGTTCTTCTCCTCGAACACGGCGATCATCTTCGCGAGCGTCTCCTCCTGCGCGCCCGCCGCGGAGAACGTCGCGTAGGTCAGGGTGACGGGCTCCTCCGCCAGCGCGGGCAGGATGCCCAGCGCGAGCAGCAGCGATAGGAACAGTGCCATAGCCTTTTTCATGAAAGATACCTCCCAACATTTTATTCGCACGGGCATTTCCCGCCCGCAGGAATTCACTTGAGCCCGCCGACCGCGATGCCCGCGTCGACGTAGCGCTGCGCGCACAGGTACACGGCGAGCACCGGCAGGATGGTGAGCACCGCGCCCGCCATCATCACGTGCTCCTTGCTCTTGTACTGGCCGTTCATGTTGCCCAGCACCACCTGCAGCGTCTGCTTTTCGTTGCTGGAGAGCACGATGAGCGGCCAGAGGTAGGAGTTCCACGAGCCCATGAAGCTGAGCAGAATCATCGTCGCGAGCGTCGGCATGACCATGGGCAGCAGGATCTGCGCGAAGATGCGCCTGAGCGTCGCTCCGTCCAGAAAGGCGGATTCCAGATAGGAATCCGGAATCGTCATCATCGCCTGGCGCATCAGGAACACGCCGAACGCGTTGGACAGCGAGGGCAGGATGAGCCCCGTAAACGTATCGAGCAGGTGCAGGTAGCGCAGGATGATGTAGTTGGGCACCATCGTCACCGTGCCGGGAATCATCATCGTCGCGAGGAACAGGCCGAACAGCTTGCCGCTGCCCTTAAAGGGCACCTTAGCGAAGATGAACGCGGCCATGGAGGCCGAGACGACGGAGACCGCCGTGCACATGAGCGCTAGGAACAGGCTGTTGAACGCCGCGCGCGGGAAGGAAAAGCTCGTCATCTGAAATACCTGGCGATACCCCTCCAGCGAGGGATGTTCCGGGATCCATCGGATGGGCAGGGTGCGGATGGTCTCCGCGCTCTTGAAGGAGGAGGAGAGCATCCATGCGAACGGCAGCAGCGTCACGACCGCGAGCAGGGTGACCGACAGGTAGAAGAGGCCCGTCCCCAGCCTTTTTTTCATCGTCTTAGGCATCGTAGTTCACCCACTTGTTTTGCAGCCTGAATTGCAGCAGCGTGAACACGAGGATCAGCGCGAAGAGAATCCACGAGTACGCCGAGGCCATGCCCATCTTGTACTGCTTAAAGGCGTAGTTGTAGATGCGCTCCAGGAACACCGTCGTGTGAATGGCGATCGGCTCGCCGGAGGTCATCACGAACACCGAATCGAAGACCTGCAAGCCGTAAATCACATTGATGACGAGCAGCAGGAACATCGTCGGGGAAATGAGCGGCAGCGTGATGGAGGTGAGCTTCTTGAAAAAGCCTGCCCCGTCGATATCCGCCGCCTCGTAATAGGCGGGATCGATGGACTTGAGCGCCGCCAGCACCATCAGCGCGTAGTACCCCATGTCCTTCCACAGCGCGGCGATGACGATGCCCGGCATCGCCCAGGTCGGGCTGGAAAGCCAGGCCGGGCCGGTGATGCCGACGGCTGCGAGCATCTGGTTGAGCAGACCGTACTTGCCCGAGAGCACCCACTTCCACACGACGGCCGCCGCCACCCAGGAGGTGATGACCGGCGTGTAGAAGATCACGCGGTAGACGGCCCGGCCGCGAAAATTCCGGTTGAGCGCCAGCGCCTCGAGCAGGGCGAGCAGCAGGATGAACGGCAGGTAGAGCAGCAGATAGGTCAGGGTGTGGCTGAGCACCTGCGGAAATTCCCGCCCCGTCAGGATGCGGGCGAAGTTCTTCACGCCCACGAACTTCGCCTGCGAAAAGGGCACCAAAATGTCGTAGTCGTAAAAGCTGTACACGATCGAGGCCGCGATGGGCACGAGGCAGAAGACCACCAGGCCCACCAGCGCGGGCGTCAGGAACAGCGCGATCGTCGAGCGCCGCCCCGCCTGCTTTGGAATGTACATCCCCTCACCCTCTCTCAAAGACGATCGCCTGCGCAAGCGTGCAGGGTACGTCGATCTGTGTCTCGCCCACGTACTCGCCGCCGCCAAACAGCGCGCGCCAGCGCCCCGCGGGCAGGTACACGCGGCGGCCCGCCGCGCCCGGCGTAAGCACCGGCGCCACGAGCAGGCTGCGCCCGAGCATGTACTCGTCGTCGATTTCCCATACCGTGCCGTCCTCCGGAAAGTCGTAGCACAGGTGCGCCATCATCGGCCGCCCGGTCCTCGCGCAGTGGCGGGCCTCCGCGTACAGGTAGGGGCGCAGCGCCTCGCGCCTTCGCGCGAAGTCCGCGGCGATTCGCTCGATGCGCTCGTCCTGCCAGTAGGCCGCGAGGTTCCAGGGGCTCCGGTCGTTGTTAAAGCCGTCCTCATGCGTCGCGTAAAACTGCCCGCTGCGCGGCTCCGCGTGCCACTGCATGACGGGGCAGTATGCGGCCATCGCCGTCGCGCGCAGGTACAGCTCCGCGTCCGGCGTTTCGCCCGCGAAGCCGCCGATGTCAAAGCTCCAGAAGGGGATGCCCGACAGGCCCGCGGACAGGCCCGCCGTGAGCTGCGCGCGCAGCTCGCTGAAGCGGCTGAGCTGGTCGCCCGCCCAATGGATGGGCATGCGCTGCGCGCCCGTGTAGCCCGCGCGCGAAAAGGTCACGCCCTGCACGCCGTTTTCCCGCAGGAAGTCCTGATACGCGCCGACGTAGCGCAGCGGATAGAGGTTTCGCGCCTCGTCGCCGCCCGTTCCGTCGAAGAGGCGCGCCGTGCGGTCGTAGACCATCTCGCCGCCGTCCGTCTTGAAGCCCTCCACGCCCATCTCCAGCAGATAGCGGCGCTTATCAAACCACCACGCCCTTGCCCGGGGATTCGTAAAGTCGAGCAGCAGGCTGCCCTTAAACCAGTTTTCCGGAATGCGATAGGGCGTTCCATTCGCGTTTTTGACGCAGTAGCCCCGCGATATGGCCTCTGCTTCGTCCGCCCGCAGCGCCTCCCCCGCCGCCTCGTCCGCCTTGATCACCGGAATCTGCCAAAGCACCAGGTGTAGCCCCGCGTCGCGGATGCGGCGGACGAGCGCCGCCGGGTTCTTCCAATGTGCGGCGTCGTTCCAGCGATAAAACGTCTGCTCGTCGCTCCACGCCTCCAGCACCATCACGGAGGCCGGGTAGCGCAGCCGCTCCATCGCCGAAAGCTGCGCTTCCACCTCCTCGTCGCAGTTCCATCCGTTGGCCGACACCCACACGCCGAACGCCCATTCCGGCGGAAGCGCGGCGGGCCCCGTCTCATCCTGCAGCTCCTTTAAAATCTGCGCCGGGCTGCCGAGGAAAAGGCGATCTTCGCACAGCACGTTCAGCCCGTCCGTCTGCTGCGCAATGGAGAAGCCCTCCGTGAAATCCATTTGGGCGCTGCGCGCCGTCCGCCGCAGAAAGCCCACGCCCGTCTCCGTGAAGAAGAACGGCACCGGCAGATAGGTCTGCTCCCCCTGCTGCGTGAAGCGCTCCACGACCTTGGCCTCCGGCCTGCGTCCGCGCTGATTCACCGCGTCAAACTTTTCCCCGAGACCAAAGACACAGCGCGCGTCCAAATCAAAGCGCTGCTTGAGGGCCAGCACTTCGCCGTCCGCGCCCACGCGCGCCTCCCAGGGAAAGCGAAGGGCGAAGATCGGTACACTTGAACGTTTAAGTCGCAGGGTAAAAGAAAAGGCGTCCAGGTCGAGCGAAAAACCGTCTTTCAGGTCGAGGGCCGCGCTCTGCGCTGCCGCGCCCGCCGTCTGCCCTCTGCGCACGCGCAGCACGAGCGGCGAGGTTTCGACCTCCAGCAGCAGCCCGCAGGTGAGCGGCACGCTGCATCCCTGCGCCGTCCTGCACGCCGGGCCCGCGGGGCGCACCTCGCAGGTCCGCTCTACGTCAAAGGCGTATGTTCTAGAGCTCTCCGCCCCCGCGCGAAAGCGATAGGTCACGCGGCAGGGCCGAGCAAACGCGTCCAGGTCAAACCGAAATTGCCGGTCGCCCTCGCGCACGGGCCGAAGCTCCGGCTGCGCCGCGCCGTCCACCTCCCAGCAAAGCGCCGGAGGCTCCGATGCCTCCGTATTTACGCGTATCGCGACCGGTTCGCCCATGAGGGGCGCATACGGCCTGCGGTCAAAGCCGCAATCCTCGTGCGGCACCATTCCCTCCGGCAGATGCTTCATGCCCGAGCCTCCTCTTTTGAAAGGGTCATCACCGAATCGCGCTCCACGATGGAGATCGGCAGCAGGATGGTCTCGCGCTCCTTCCGCTCCTGCGCGTGCAGCAGCAATTCGACCGCCCGTTCGCCCTTGAGGCGAATGTCCTGCCGCACGGTGGTCAGCGACGGATCGCAGATTTCCGCCAGGTACACGTCGTCGAAGCCCACGACGGACAAATCCTCCGGCACGCGCCGGCCCTGCGCATGCGCGCCCTTCACCAGCCCGACCGCCAGAATGTCCGCCGTGCAGATCGCCGCCGTCTCCGCAAAGCCCCGCTCCCGCATCTCCTGCGCGGCGCGGATGCCGTAGGCGTAATCGACCTCGCCCGCGTACACGCGGCGGGCAAGCGGCTCTATCCCCGCCTCCCGCAGGGCTGCGCGGTATCCCTGATAACGCTTGTCGTTGACGCCGTGCTCCTTGATGACGCCGGAGACGAAGGCGATCTCGCAGTGCCCCTTCTCCAGCAGATAGCGGGTGGCGAGATAACCGCCCCGCTCGTCGTCGATGCCGATGGTGTGAAAGTACGGGTCCTTGATGTACGCGTCGACCAGCACCACCGGGATGCTGAGCTGCTTGAGCTCCTCGATAAAACCGCTGGGGTAGGTGCCCACGAGGATGATGCCGTCGATCCCCCGGTTGCGCGCAATGCGCAGGTACCCGTCGTTCGCCTCGGTGCCGGAAATGAGCAGGTGATAGCCGCTTTGCCTGGCCGTGTACTCCACGCTGGATAGAAATTCTCCGTAAAAGGGATTGCTGAACATGAACTCCTTGCCCGGCTCCGTCTGCGGGATGATGACGCCGATCAGGTTGGAGCGGCGGCTGATGAGGCTGCGCGCGTTCAGGTTCGGCACGTACCCCAGCTTTTCCACCGCCGCCCACACGCGCTGCTGCGTGCCCGGGCTGATGGATTCGCTCTCCTTGTTGTTGAGCACGTAGGATATCGTGGAGGTGGAGACGCCCGCCTCCTTCGCCACGTCCTTGATGCTGACTCTCTTCATGCATTCCTCTCAAAAATCCACATGATTCTTTATAACTTAAACCTTTAAGCCAAGTATAAACGCGTCGGATTCCTTTGTCAATAGGCGCGCGAAATTTTTCTGCCAATAAAAACTGCGCGGCCCGGAACCGCGCAGCTTTGTTTAAAAAGGAAATTACAGATCGCCCCAGGGCTTGACCAGCACCTTGATCGACTCCGCGCTCATCTGCATCTTGATCGCGTCCTCCACGTCCGCAAGGGGGAAGCGGTGGGTGATGAGCGGCTCGATCTGCAGCCTGCCCGCGTTCAGCAGGGCGACCGCGCGCGCGTGGGTGTCGGGGTTGACCATGGAGCCGCGAATCGTCAGTTCCTTCTTGAAGATGTCGAACAGCGGCAGTTCGTACGTCGCGCCGACGCTGGGCACGCTGAAGAGCATCAGCATCGCGCCGGGGGCGGCCGCCTCGACGGCCTGCTTCACGGCGACGGGCCTGCCGACGCACTCGATCACGACCTCCGCGCCGTCCCGCCCGGTCAGCTCCTGAAAGCGCCCGCGCACGTCCTCGCGCATCGGGTCGATGACGCCGTCGGCCCCCACCTGCATGGCGATCTGGCGGCGCATTTCGATCGGCTCGCTGACGATGACGCTGGCCGCGCCCGAAAGGCGCGCGAGCTGGGCCATGATGAGGCCGATGGCCCCGCCGCCGATGACGAGCACCCGCTGCCCGGGGCGAATTTGCGCCAGATCGATGCCGTGCAGGCAGCAGGCGATGGGCTCCGCCATCGCGCCCACCTCATAGGGCAGGTCCGGCGCGAGCCGAAAGCACTGCCCCTCCGGCACCACGCTGTGCTCGGCAAAGCCGCCGTCGAAGTTCACGCCCACGGCGACCATGCGCTCGCAGAGCTGCTTCTTGCCCGCGCGGCAGTTCGGGCACTGGCCGCAGTACATGTTGGGGTCTACCGTCACATGGTCGCCCACCGAAACGGCGGTCACCTCGCCGCCCACCGCCTCTACGAGACCTGCGTACTCGTGGCCGAGGACGACCGGCGGCGTCACGGCCGCGGAGCCCTCCTCGCCGTGATAGATGTGCACGTCCGTGCCGCAAACGCCCGCCGCCATGTTGCGGATCAGCACGTCGCGGGGCCCGAGCGCCGGGATCTCCTTCTCCCGGACCTCAAAGCGTCCGTTTCCCAGAAAAAAGCTGCCTTTCATCGCCACATCTCCCCTTTACTTCTGCACGTCGATGATGACCTTCATCGTGGTTTCGCGGTTCGCATCGATGTACCGATACGCCTCCAGATAGTCCCTGAACGCGAAGTGACGGCTCACCAGTGGCGATAGCTGCACCTTACCCTCGCTCACGAGCTCGATCGCCTTGAGGTAGTCCTCGCTGCGATACATCATGGTCGTGTTCAGGTCGAGCTCGTGATCGTTCAGTACGGCCAGGTCCACCTGCGCCATCCCCGCGAACACCGCCACCAGGATGAGGGTCGAGCCCTTGCGCGCGTACCGGATCGCCTGACCCATGGTGACGTTGTTGCCCGCGCAGTCGTAAATCACGTCCGCCTTGTCGGGGCCGAAGGCCGCGAGAATCGCCTCGCCCAGGTCTTCCCGCTTCGTGTTGACGCAGTGCTTCACGCCGCAGTCCGCCGCCTTTTGAAGCCGCCAGTCGCTCACGTCCGTGATCATCACGTCCGCCGCGCCCATGCCCATGGCCGCCTGCGCCACCAGGTTGCCGATCGGTCCCGCGCCCAGCACCACGATCTTGAGTCCGCTCATGTCGCCTGCCTGGCGCACCGCGTGCACCGCGACGGCGAGCGGCTCGATCATCGCGCCGTCGTCCAGCGACATGTCCTCCGGCAGCGGCGTCACCTTCTCGGCCTCCACCGCGAAATAATGCGAGGCTACGCCCGTCGTCTGAAAGCCCATGACCTTGAGCTCCTCGCACAGGTTGTACTTGCCGTGGCGGCAGGGGTAGCACTTGCCGCAGACGACCTGCGGCTGAATCGTCACCTTTTGCCCCACGCGAAGGCCCTTCACGCCCTCGCCCAGCGCCTCCACGACGCCGGATACCTCGTGCCCCTGCGTCACGGGATAGCGCGTGAACGGATGCTCGCCGTGATAGACGTGGATGTCCGACCCGCAGATGCCGATTTTTTCGATGCGCACGAGCGCCTGCCCCGCGCCCGCCTTCGGCGTTTCAACCTCCCGGAACTCGATGACGCCGGGCGCCGTCATGACCTGCTGCAGCATGGAACCGTCTCCTTTAAGTTTACTTTGTTAGACGACTTTATGTAAGCATATTGTGCAGCAGAAAAAAGGGTTTGTCAATCCCCCGCGCATGCGATATAATGAAAAAAACGGCGCTGCGGGGCTTGAGCTCCAGCCGAGAAACCGGGAAGGAGGGCGCTTATGGAGGGACGTTCCGCGCGCAACCGGATTTTCTCGTATTTATGCGGGCGCGATCAATCCTCGCGGCCGGAAATTGCGCAGGCCCTGTCGCTCAGCATGCCGACGGTGCTTAAGGCCTCGCGCGAGCTGCTCGAGCAAGGCCTGATCTACGAAGCGGGCGAGCTCGCCTCCACGGGCGGGCGAAAGGCGCGCGCGCTGGCCTGCCGCGCGAAATGCCGCCATGCGGTCGGCGTCGACGTGACGCGCGGGCACATCAGCCTCGTGCTGGTGGACGTGCGCGGCCGGATCGTCCAGGGGCGGCGCATCCAATGTCCGTTCACGCTCGGCGCGGAGTATGCCGAGGGGATCGTCCGCGAGGTGAAGGCGCTGCTGCACGAGGCCAGGACGCCCGAAGGCTCCGTGCTCGGCGTGGGCATCTCCGTTCCGGCCATCGTGGACGCGCAGGGACGCCGCGTCGAGGATTCCCACGTCCTCTCGCTCGCGGACGTTCCGCTCGAGCGCCTCGTCGGCGCGCTTCCTTTCCCCTGCACGCTGCTCAACGATGCGGACGCCGCGGCCGCCGCGCAGGTGCACAGCCAGGGCGAGGTGACTGACCTCGTCTACCTCTCGCTCAGCGGCAGCGTCGGCGGGGCCGTCTACGTGGACGGCCGCCCGTATCGCGGGCAAAACCGGCGCGCGGGCGAGTTCGGCCACATGTGCGTGCAGCCGGACGGCAGGGAATGCTACTGCGGCAAGCGCGGCTGCCTGGACGCCTATTGTTCCTCGCTCGCGCTCTCCACGCTCGCGCCGGACGGCAGGCTCGAAACGTTCTTTTCCCAGCTCGACGCCGGAGAACCTGAAGCGATGAGCGCGTGGATTGCGTACAAAAAAGCCCTCTGCACGGCGGTCAACAGCCTGCGCATGGCGCTGGACTGTCCCATCGTCCTGGGCGGCTACGTCGGCGCGCAGCTCTCGGGGCGCATGGATGAAATCCGCCGCGACGCCGCGGCGCTCAACACGTTTGAAACCGCCTGCGATTACCTCATTCCCTGCCATCACCGCTACGAGGCCTCTGCGCTGGGCGCGGCGCTGCACTTCATCGACGCGTTCATCGCCGGCGTATGACCGGGTGCGTTCCATCACAGTTCCAAGAAAAGGAGCTTTTGACCATGCGAAAAAAGCTGACGGCGCTTCTCTTTGCGGTCCTTCTGTTCGTTTCCTCATCGACCGCCTTCGCCTCAAATTTTTACCTCATTCCGGACAGCGACACGCGCGAGCTCACGCGCGACGAACTCTGGGATTGGCAGTACGAAGCGCTGGGCTACATCCTCAACGAAATCTTTGCGCGCCACGGCTATCACTTCATCCCCGGGCAGAAGTACGACAATTACTTCCGCGCGCAGACCTGGTATCACGAAAACGAGCAGTACGACTCCAACCAGGGCATCTACAAGCGCCTGATGACCGACGTGGAATGGCGCAACGAACGCCTCGTGAAGGACGTGCGCGCGGAAATGCGCGCGCTGGGCACGACGAATCCCGACGGAAAGCCGCTGCCCCCCGTGTCCTACGAACCGCCGCTCGACGGCGCTTTCTCCTCCTTTGTGCAGATGGCCTTCGCGCCCGACCAGCGCCTGAAGGTCTATTCCGGCCCCGGCACGGGCTATTACCGCGCGGCAGACGGCAAGGCCATGGCCAGCACCAACGGCGCCATTTACGCGGGCGGCTGGGAAAACGGCTGGCTCATGGTCATGTACTGGACGAACGGCGGCAATGTGCGCGTAGGGTATGCAAGCAGCGCGGACTTTTCCGACCGCATCAACGCGCCGATGCTCTCCTTCGACTACGCGGAGGCGGCGATTACCCGCCGCTGCACGCTGACCGACGACCCGGTGGCGACCTATCAGAGCATGGCGCAGCTCGAAGAGGGGGCCCTCGTCACCTACCTTTCGGAGTACGTCAACGAACAGCACTGGGCCTACGTCGAAACGTCGGTGGAGGGCAGGCCCGCGCGCGGGTTCGTCCCCGCGGACTGCGTACAGCGCCTCTCCATGGAGGAGGACGCAGACGTACGCTAAAAATACATCATGCGCCGCGCACTTGATCGTCCGGGCTGCTCCATGCAGGAACAGCCCGGACGCTTACATTTTATCCACCGCCAGCACGCGGTCGGCCCAGCCCCTGTAAAACGCCTCCTCATGCGATACGAGAAGGACGCAGCCGCAATAGCGTTCAATCGCCTGCGAAAGCGCCTGTTTGGCCTGCGCGTCCAGGTGGTTCGTCGGTTCGTCTAAAATCAGCAGGTTGGACGGCCTGAGTGTAAGCAGGCAAAGCTTCACCTTCGCCTGCTCGCCGCCGCTGAGCGTGCCGACAGGCTGCATCGCGTGGTCGGCGCCGATGGCGCACTGGGCCAGACGCCTGCGCGCGTCCTTCTGCGTCATGCGCGCATCCCGCTCCATGAGGAGCTGAATTGGCGTGCGTTCCGGGTCGTCCCAGCGCAGCTCCTGCGCGTAATAGGCGGCTTTCACCTGCGGCGCGAACGTTACGCTTCCGCCGAGCGGCGCAAGTTCGCCCATCAGCGTCCGAATGAGCGTCGTCTTGCCGATGCCGTTAAAGCCCGTGACGGCGACCTTTTGCCCGCGCTGCAGGGTAAAATTGAGCCGCGGCAGCAGCGGATAGGCGTAGCCCACGGAGAGGCTGCGCGCTAAAAGCACCTGCTGCGCCGAAAGCGGCGCTTCGGGAAACAGGAACGTGGGCTTCAACTCGGCGTAGGTCGGCGGCGCGATGCGCTCCAGCCGCTCCAACTGCTTTCGCCTGCCCTGCGCCATGCGCGTGTTGACGCCGGCGATGTTGCGCCGAATGTACTCCTCCGTGCGCTTGATGTACTGCTGCTGCGCGTTGTACTGGCGGATATGATCCTCGCGCAGATGCTCCTTCTGTTTGAGGTATTCGCCGTAGCGGCCGTGATACTTGCGAAGTGCCCGCCCCTCGACATCCAGAATGCACGTGGAAATGCGCGAAAGAAACGCGTCGTCGTGCGAGACGACGATAAACGCGCCGTCAAACGCCCCAAGGTAACCGGACAGCCAGGCGACGTGCTCCTTGTCCAGAAAATTGGTCGGTTCGTCCAGCAGCAGCACGTCCGGCTGCACGAGCAGCAGCTTGGCCAAAATGACCTTCGCCCGCTGCCCGCCGCTAAGTTCGCCGAGCCTTCGCCCTATGCCCAGGGCCGAGAGGCCCAGGCCCTCGCTCACCCGCGCGACGCGCGTCTGGGCCTCGTAAAACCCGCGCGTCTCCAGCTGCGCGCGGCAGTGCTCCGCGCGTTCCAGGTCGCGTTCATCCAGCGACGACGCGTAGCGCTCGTACAGGCCGTTCATGCGCCTTTCCAGCTCAAACAGGTCCGAAAAGGCGGATTCCAGGTAGGCCTCGATCGTAAAACCGTCGTCCGTCTTCGCGTATTGGTCCAAATGGCCGATGCGGATGCCCGCCTGCCAACGAATGTCGCCCTGATCCGGCACGATTTCCCCGGTCAGCAGGCCGAGCAGCGTGCTCTTGCCCGCGCCGTTCTGCCCGACGACGCCCATGTGTTCCCCGCGCTGCAGCGCAAAGGACGCGTCCTCATACAGCACCTTGTCGCCATAGGCGTGCGACAGGTTCGTCACTTCCAAAAGACTCATTTTCATCACTTTCTTTCTCGTTTAAAAATGGGGAGACCGCAAAAGCGCGGCCTCCCCTCTGCATTTCCCGTATGGGCATGCAAAAAGCCGCGGACGAAACGTCCGCGGCTACAAATCTACAGCCCACATCGGGAAACAGGGTACAAAAACAAAGCGTACGCTAACGCCCACGCACCCTGTCTTCCGATGAATCGGGGGTCACAGGCCCCCATTAGGCTCCGCACAACGCTTCATCGAGTTCATTTGCGCGGAGCTGATTCTTCTCGTCATCCGGTCCAGCACGATGCGGTTCATCGCACTCCATCCTTTCCCGCGGCAACGCCGCCTTATCTTTTTCTAAAATAGCAGTCCATGCGGCGTTTGTCAAGCAAAAGTTATCGTCTCATGGGCGCTGCGTGAATCGCGCGGCCCTCCACCGCCTCCAGCGCCTCTGTGATCGCCTCCTCAAACGTCGGATGCGCGCGCACCGCCCGCAGCATCTGCGCGCGCGTGAGACCGTTTGCGATCGCCGTGTTCATCTCGCCGATGAGGTCCGTCGCCCGGCCGCACATCATCTGCGCGCCCAGCAGCGCGTCCGTGCGCGCGTCCACGACCACCTTCACAAAGCCGCGCGCGCCGCCCGCGATCTGCGTGCGCCCGTTCGTCCCCATGGGCGCCTTGCCGGTCTTTACCTCGATTCCCCGCGCCTTCGCCTCGTCCGCCGTGAGCCCGACGCTCGCGATTTCCGGGTTCGTGTACACGCAGGAGGGGATGAGGTCCAGCCGCAGCCCGCTCTTTTGCCCGGCGATCCCCTCTACGCAGGCGATGCCCTGCGCCGACGCGGCGTGCGCGAGCTGTATGCCGCCCGTCACGTCGCCGACCGCGTAAACGCCCGGCAAGTCCGTCTCAAAGCGCTCGTCTACGAGGAGGCGCCCCCGTTCCGTCGAGACGGCAAGCCCCTCGGAAAAGAGGCCCGCCGTGTTTGCCCTGCGGCCGACCGCCACCAGCACCGCCTCCGCCTCGCACGCGCCCGGCTTGCCCTTGGCCTCGAACTCGACCCGCAGGCCCGTCTCCGCGCGGCTTATCCGCGTCACCCGCGCGCCGGTATACACCTGCGCGCCCGCCTTTTTGAGGTTCATGGAGACGCTCTGGCCGAACTCGCGGTCCAGAGACGGCAGCAGCCTGTCCAGCGCCTCGATCACCGAGACGCTGCGCCCAAGAGAGGTGAGCAGCGAGGCAAACTCCACGCCGATCACGCCGCCCCCGACGATGACGAGGCTGCGCGGCAGCGCCTTTGCCCCGAGCAGGCCGTCGCTCGTGACGGCGAGCTCGATGCCCTCGATGGGCGGCAGCGCAGGCACGGAGCCCGTCGCGATGAGGATGTGCTCCGCCTCGATCACGCTCTCGCCCACGCGCACGCGGCGCGGCGCTTCGATGCAGCCCGTCCCCTCGTACAGGTCGATCCGGTTCACCCGGATGAGCTGCGCAATCCCCTGGCGCAGGCCGTCCACCACCGCGTCCTTGCGCGCAAAGAGCGCCGCCTCGTTCAGCGTCAGCTCCCTCGCGCAGACGCCGAACGCCTCGCCCTCCTTCGCCGCCTGATACACCTCGGCGGCGTGCAAAAGCGCCTTCGTCGGAATGCAGCCCCGGTTGAGGCAGGTGCCGCCCAGCGCGTCCCGCTCCACGAGCGCGGTGGAAAGCCCCAGCTGCGCCGCGCGGATCGCGGCCTCGTAGCCGCCGGGTCCCGCGCCGATCACCGCCAGTTGATACATCATTTTCCCCTCCGCCCTATAATTCCTGTTCGCTTAAAAAGCCCTGCACGTCCCGCACAGGGCCGCCGTATTCCTCTGAAAGGCCGCTCAGCGCCGCGCAGAGCGCCGCCCGCGAAATGGGGCAGCCGGTCAACCGCTCCGCGATGCGCGGGGCCAGGCGCTCGTCCATCGCGTCCGAATAGCAGACGCACCGTTTTACCCGCCCGCGCTCGACCTCCAGGCAGATTTCCAGGCCACCCCAGTCAAAGCGGCGCGCGGCCCGCCAGGTAAACGGGATGGGCCGCCCGAAGATCCAGTTCCAGGAGCCGAACCGCTCTTCCAACTCCCGCAGGCGGCCTTCGGCCATTTGCCCTCTGTCCAATTCCTGCGGACGACCGCCGTAAACCTCGCCGAACGCCTGCGTCAGCGCCAAACGCATCGCGTCGACCGTGATTCGGGGCTGTAAATCGCACAGGTTTACCACGCGGGCGCGCACCGAATCGACGCCCTTGCCCGCCAGTTTGGCCGGGTCGGCGTTCAGGTAACGCCCCATCCGCTCCGTGTCCACGTGAAGCAGCAGCGTGCCGTGATGATAAGCGCGCCCGGCGTGCCGGTAAAATGCGTTGCCCGAAAACTTGCGTCCGTCGATCTCGATGTCGTTTCGCCCGGTAATGCGCGCGTCCAGGCCAAAGGCGCGCACCGCGCGCAGCAGAACCTCCTGCTGGCGGGCGAGGTCGTATTCCTTTTCCGCCAGCAGAAAGGTAAAGTTGAGGTTGCCCAGGTCGTGATAGACCGCGCCGCCGCCCGAAAGCCGGCGGACGAGGCGCCCGCCCTCCGCCCGCAGCGTCGAAACGCGGCATTCCTTCCACGCGTTCTGGTTGCGCCCCACGACGACCGTGTGCGCGTTCTGCCACAGGTAGAGGATGCAGGCGTCCTCCGGCACGGTTTCCAGTAAATACGCCTCCATCGCCAGGTTGCGCACGGGGTCCGTGCCGTCCGCCGTCAGGGTGTACAGCCTCTGGATCATGGAAACTCGTACCGCAGCTTCGGATTTCGTGCGGCGGTGACCTCGTCCAGGCGGCGCACCGGCGTGTGCAGCGGCGCGTCGTGCAGGGCCTGCGGCGTCTCCTTCGCCTGCTCGGCTAAGGCGAGCAGCACGCCCACCGCCTCGTCCAGCGTCTCGCGGCTTTCGGTCTCCGTCGGTTCCACCATCAGCGCCTCGTGCACGATGAGCGGGAAGTACATCGTCGGCGGGTGAATGCCCGCGTCCAGCAGCCCCTTGGCCACGTCCAGCGCGCTCACGCCCGTCTCCTTCTTCATGCGCTCCAGCGTCATCACGAATTCGTGCATGCAGATGCGGTCATACGCCATGTCGTAGGCGCCCTTCAGAGCGTGCATCATGTAGTTGGCGTTGAGCACGGCGTTTTCCGCCGCCTCGCGGACGCCCGGCGCGCCCAGCGTCAGGATGTAGCACAGCGCCTTGAGCGCGACCGCGAAATTTCCGTAAAACGCGCGCACCTGGCCCACGCTCTTTTCGCCCGGATGCCCGCCGAGGCGGCTGTCCGGCAGGAAGGGGCGCAGGAACGCCTTGCAGCCCACGGGGCCGCTGCCCGGCCCGCCGCCGCCGTGCGGGGTGGAAAACGTCTTGTGCAGGTTGAGGTGCACCACGTCAAAGCCCATGTCGCCGGGGCGCACCACGCCCATGATCGCGTTGAGGTTCGCGCCGTCGTAATAGCAAAGGCCGCCCGCCTCGTGCACGATGCGCGTGATCTCCAGAATGTTTTCGTCGAACAGCCCGACCGTGTTCGGGTTGGTGAGCATCAGGCCCGCAGTGTCCGGCCCGACCGCCGCGCGCAGGGCCGAAAGGTCGACGCAGCCGTCCGGCGCGGAGGGGATGTTCACCACCGTGTAGCCCGCCATCGCCGCGCTCGCCGGATTCGTCCCGTGCGCGGAGTCGGGCACGATGATCTTCGTGCGCGCCGCGTCGCCGCGGTCCCGATGGTACGCCTTGATGAGCAAAAGACCCGTGAACTCGCCGTGCGCGCCCGCCGCGGGCTGAAGCGTCACCGCATCCATGCCCGTGATCTCGCAAAGCGAGATTTCAAGCAGCGAAAGCGCCTCGCGGCAGCCGCAGGCCGTGTCCGGGCTCTGCAGGGGATGCACGCCCGTGAAGCCCGGCAGCGCGGCGATCTCCTCATCTATGCGCGGGTTGTACTTCATCGTGCACGAACCCAGCGGGTAAAAGCCGTTGCAGACGCCGTGCGTCCTGCGCGCGAGCGCCGCGTAATGGCGGTCGATGTCGCATTCCGCCATCTGCGGCAGGCGCAGCGGCGCTTTGCGCGCGAACGCCTCCGGCACCTGCGTCTTCGGCACGTCGGAGGGCGGCAGGATCGACTGGCCCCTGCCCTCGCGGCTCTTTTCAAAGATCAGATTCATGCCAGCACCTCCCGCACGACGGCCGCCGCCCGGTCCATCTTTTTTCTGTCCACCTGCTCGGTCGCGCACCAGAGGATGCCGCCCTCGACCGGCAGGCCGCCCAGAATGCCCTCCGCCTCCAGCGCCGAAAGCAGCCGCTCCGACTCCTTCGGGCATTCGGTCACAAACTCGTGGAAGAACGGCGCGCTGCCCACGCGCGCAAGCCCGGCCGCCGCCAGCGCCTGCTGCAAATAGTGCGCGTTGTCCATGCAGCGCTGCGCCACCTCGCGCAGGCCCTCCGGCCCCATCGCCGTCAGGTAAGCGCCCGCCGTCAGCGCGCAGAGCGCCTCGTTGGAACAGATGTTGCTGCTCGCCTTTTCGCGGCGGATGTGCTGCTCGCGCGCCTGCAGCGTCAGCACGTAGGCGCGCTTTCCGTCCACGTCCGTCGTCTCGCCGACGATACGGCCGGGGAGCTTTCGCATCATCGCCTGTTTGGCCGCCATGATGCCCAGGTACGGCCCGCCGTAGGCGAGCGGCAGTCCCAGCGGCTGCCCCTCCGCGACGGCGATGTCGGCCCCCAGCTCGCCGGGCGTCTTCATGAGGGCGAGGGCCATCGGGTTGCACGAGAGCACGGCCTTCGCGCCCGCGCCGTGCGCCGCGTCCACGATCGCCTGCGCGTCCTCAAACGTGCCGTAGAAGTTCGGGCTCTGCACGATGACGCAGGCCGTATCCTGCGAAAGCATGCCCAGCAGCGCCTCCTGGTCGGTTACGCCGTCTCGCGCCGGGATCACCCGAACGGGCGCGTCCACCGCCGCGCAGTACGTCTTCACGGTCGCGATCGTGTCCGGATGCACGGTGGACGAGATCAGCGTCACGTTGCGTCTGCGGTCGCGGCACATGGCAGCGGCCTCCGCCGCGGCGCTCGCGCCGTCGTACACGGAGGCGTTGCTCACGTCCATGCCCGTCAGCTCGCACATCATCGTCTGATACTCGAAGATCGACTGCAGGATGCCCTGGCTGATTTCCGCCTGATAGGGCGTGTAGGCGGTCACAAACTCCTCTCTGGAGGCGACCGTCTTCACGATGGCGGGGATGTAGTGGCTGTAAGCGCCCGCGCCGCGCAGGATGACGGGGAACACGCGGTTCTTGCCCGCGATTTCCTCCATGCGCGCGCGCAGCTGCATTTCGCTCAGGCCCTCCGGCAGCTCCAGCGGTTTCGTGAGGAGCACCTCCTGCGGCACGTCCCTGTACAGATC
>JAEXCG010000013.1 GCA_023402355.1 Bacillota bacterium
GTGTCATCCCAGCCTGTGTAAGCTTGTGGTGAAATACTCTGCTGGTGTACTGGAAACCTCTATCACTATGGAACAAAGGATGGGCAGCCGGGTTCGCCTTAACAGCCTTATCAAAGGTTTTGTAGACGAGAAGGTTATCATTGTGTTCGCTGAGCGCATAGGACACGACACGCCTGTCACAGAGGTCCAGAATGGCACTCAGATAGAGTTTGTGTACCTCGCTGCCCTCGTACCATTTAAACTCCGTTATATCAGTAAGCCATTTCTCGTTAGGCAGTTCTGCATGAAATTGGCGGTTCAGCAGATTCCCGGCAAGATACTGAGGGTTCTTAGCCTGTCTGGTGCAGCCACGATTATTGTATTTTACTGTGGACCGTATATCTCTGGCCCGACAGATACGAAGCACTCTTTTATCGTTGATATAGATGCCGTGGTCATGGCGCAGGTCGTCATTGAGCCTTCGGTAGCCTTTATCCGGGCTTTCCTCATGGATTTTTTCTATCCTGTCGGCCAGACGCTCATTCTCCACGGTCCTGCGGCTCTGTTTCCCGGATGCCCATTTGTGGTAGGCAGAGCGGGCCGCATGAAGCAGTTCGCAGGCTGTTTCAATGGGAAATCCCTGCTGTTCATGGCACTCTTTAATGGCCGTATAAGTAGGTCGCTGTCTTATTCCCGAGAGGCATCTCTCCTCTCTATCTCGTCCAATTTTTTTAGCAGGGCATTCTCCATTTCTGCCAGATATAGCTTATGTTTGAGCTGCTCATTTTCAATTTGGGCCTGCTCCAGTTCGGTGCGTGGAGTTTGGTCTTTCTTGCGGCGGCCTCTCCGATCCTCCAATCCCGCTTCCCCCATCTGCTCATAGCGAAGCGTCCAAGTACGGACCTGCTGGTAGCTCACCTGGTATTTTATGGCCATCTTACCGTAATTTCTCCCGCAGGCAACACACTCTCTGACGATTTGAATGCGTTCCTCCAGTGTGGTTTCCCGTCCCTGCTTCATGTAGCTTCCGCCTCCTGAAAACTTTACAGCGTTGAAATCTCCATGAGCATTATATACCTTAATCCAATTTCCGAGCTGTCTATGGTCCCGAATATGATATGTTTTGCAGATCTCTGTCTGACTTCCAGCACCGGATAAGTAATCCTCCACAGCCTGCCTCTTAACTTCCGGACTATACACTCGGTTCTTGCGCAATAGAAATGTGCTCGCCCCGTCTGCCTCATAGTTGCGCGCCCACTGGTTTATCGTATCTCGACTAACGCCCCCTTTGCCAGCTGCTTCCCTCATACTGATGTTTCCCTCAAGGTACTCCCGCACGATTTCCACCTTTTCTTCTATATTCAATTTTTGTTTTTGTGGCATAACAATGCCCCTCCATAATTGACAGCAATTTATTTCACTGTCTCTCATAGAGGGAGCATATCACCGTACGACGAATGGGCTTTCTTATCGTTTACACCTTATTTTTCAGGCCTTTCTTTCTGTTGGGCGAGAAGGCAGGCGACGGCCAGCGGAAAGACGAGCACGTTCATGTAGAAAAAGCGGAAATCGTTTGTCGTTGAAAGCAGCAGCATGCTGCCCAGGATGTAGCCGATCATCGCCGTCGCAGGCAGCAACGCCGACGCGCGCGCGCGCCGCATGCAAAATACGCACAGGAACATCACGCACAGCGTCAGGAATCCGACGTTCCAGATGGCCCAAGCGAGCAACGGCGTCGCCGTGTGGCGGGAGATTCCGTTCAGGATGCGATGCAGAAAACCGTTTCCGCTTCGCACAAAGCCATAAGGATTGGAAGCGTCTACGTAAGGCGAGATGTGCCAATCCGCGCGGGCAAAGGGCTGTATTGCCGGGGTCCAGAGCCGGCATAGCGCCTCCCATGCCGCCGACGGATTCGCGCGAGCGGCCCGCAGGGTGTAATCGATCAGCTCCGGCATCGTCCTTGCGGCCACCGCTTGCTTGTCGGCGCGCCACTTCATTTCGTTCCAGTCGCCCAGCGCGTAGTGCGCATCCCAAACCTCCTGGGGGGCCACGCGAGTGAGAAAAGCATAGATGTCTTCATCCAGCGCCTCCGGGCTGTGCTTCACCACATTGCCCATGACCGCCATCGGCAGGCCGGACAGTTCCACGACGTTCGACTCCGCAGATTTGCGCGTCACGTGGAACGCACTGTATACCGGCCCCTGCACGAGCAGAAAGATCGCCGCCGCCGCCGCGGTCACGCGAACCGGTCGGATCACATTACGTCCGAAGCTGACGAAAAGCCAGATCAATATCGGCACGGTCGCAAGCGCGCCGTTATGCCGCAGGATGCTGCCCGCCACCAAAGAAATTCCCAGAGCCAGCGCGTTTTGCCAACGGTCCAGCCATGCTCCCCGCGAAAGGTGCGCCTGTAAAAGGTAAATCGCACTCACGTAAATCGAAAGCGCAAACGCGCAGTCCTTCCAGAGAAAGGTCATCACGTTTCCGGTCGCCGGATTCAAAGATACCCACGCGGCCGCGCACAGGGAGAACCAGCGCGGAAAGCCCCAGGCCTCCAGCACGCACGTCATGTACCCGCAAAGAGCCGCCAGGCTTAGGAGCTGCACCGCGACGGCGAAAGCCGGATGGTTCACGACGCGCGAAAGGAGAAGAAGGATCAGCGTGTGCAGCGCCGGATGCCAGTCGCTGATCTGCCCACTTTGAACCTGCGCCCATTGGTCGAGGCTGTCCGTCGACAGGCCGCCCGGAAAAAACGCCGCGAAGTACAGCGCCATCACGCAGGCGCACAGCGCAAAGCCTGCGAAAAACGCACACGGTTTGAGCCTGCCACGCGCGGCGCGCACGTGAATTTCAGGATGAAACCTGCCGCTTAACGCGAGCAGGAGCCAAAAGAACAGGGCGGCAACGCCTGCCGCAGCCGCAGCGCCCGCTGCTCCCCGGTATTTTCCATCCGCGCTGAAGAGGACGAATGCGCTGTACAGCGCGACCAGCGCGGTCATGCAAAGATACGCGGCCTTGCCTCTTTGCATCCCCTCAAGCGTCTTGAGCGTCCGATTCATGGTACACTTCCTCTGTATTCACGTTCCAAAGGGACTCCCTGTCCCCGCCTCCACGCCGGGCGATCTCCACCGCCTCCAGCGCGGTCAGCATGGAATGATCCATGTTGTTGTAGCGGTGCTGGCCGTTTCGGCCGATGCAGAGCAGGTTTTCTATGCCGTCCAGATACGCGCGCACCCTGTCAAACTCGGCGTAGGTGCCAAAGTAAGCGGGATACGCCTTTTTAACGCGAAGCAGATGACTGTCGAGCACATCCGCGCGGTCGATGATGCCGATCTTTTCCAGCTCTCCCGCCGCAAAGTCGATGAAGGCTCGATCGTCCATCGTCCACATGCCGTCCCCCTCGGTGCAAAAGTACTCGAGCCCCAGCCAGACGGTATGCTGCGGGTCCTTTACCATATAGGGCGACCAGTTGTTGAAAACCTGCAGGCGGCCGATGCGCACGTCCCGCTCCTGAATGTAAATCCAGCAGTCCGGCACGATGTTCGCGACTGTCCTGCGCTTCGTCCGATTCTGAATCTTCATGCGGTCCACCAACAGGCCCACCGTCATAAAATCGCGATAGGGCAGCGCCCCGGCGATGCGCGACACGTCCGCCGGGACCTCTTCACCCTCGATAGCGGCGACGAGATCCTTGACCGGCATGGAGGAAAAAAACCAATCCCCTGCAAGGCGTTGCTTTTCGCCTGCCGCATCCTGCACGAGAACCTCCTCGACGCGGCCGGATCGAAGCGCAAGGCCCGTCACGCGGGTGTTCAGGCGGATTTCGCCGCCCATGCGCCGAATTTCTTCGGCCATCTGCTCCCATAGCTGCCCCGGCCCCCGCTTAGGGTAGCTGAACTGCTCGATAAGCGAGGTCTCCCCCTCTCCCTTCCGGAAAGGTTTCGTGAGCACGGAGGTGACCGCCTTCATGAGGGAGAGACCCTTCACGCGCTGCGCGCCCCAGTCGGGCGCGATTTCGCTGGGATGCACGCCCCACAGCTTGGCGGTGTAATCCTCAAAGAACATCTCATAAAGAGGGCGACCAAAGCGGTTGATGTAAAAGTCCTCCAACGATTTTTCCTCGCGCTTGTGGACGCAGGAGGTCAAATAGCCCATCCCAGCCTTGACGGTGCGCGCAAGGCCCATGTTCGCGAACGTCTCCGGCTTGATGCTGATGGGGTAGTCGAAGAATTTACGCAGGTAAAAGATGCGCGACACGCGCTCGCGCAGCAGCATGACGCGATCCGTCTTTTCCGGGTCGGGGCCGCCCTCCGCCCACTCCTTTTCGCGCTCAAGCAGCCGGTCGTCCCATGCGGGCGCGCCCTGCAAAGGCATGATCTCCTGCCAGATCGCGCGCACCTTCGCGCTCTTGGAAAAAAAGCGGTGTCCGCCCAGGTCCATGCGGTTTCCGTGGTACTCCGCCGTCCTTGAGATGCCCCCGATGTAGGGGCTTTCCTCCAGGATGACGGGGATCATTTCCGTCGTCTTCAGCATCTGCCAGGCCGCCGTCAAACCCGCCGGGCCCGCGCCAATGATGATCGCCTTTTTCATCTTCCGTCCTCCGTTTGCCGATAATCCCGTGCCATATAGCGATAAAAAGCAGATTGAGACGTATCCGCACAAATAAAGTTAAACGTATCCGCATCCGGGTGCAGCACCGTGCCGAAGGGATCGGCGATCAGGCCCATATGCCCCGCCTGAACGACGCGATACGCGCCGCGTTCAAACTCCATCATCGGCGTCACCGCCCCGATCAACAGCAGGCCCGTCAGCACCGCCGCCGCATAGCGCCGACGATGCTCACGCACAGCGTCCAGCAAAAACCGCGCGCACAGCACCGACAGAACAAACAGCCCCGGAATGGACGCGCGCATGGCAAAGTCGAAATTGACGCCCATGCGCAGCAGCGGCGCGACGAGCAGCGTTGCCGTCGCCGCCCAAAACAACGGCTCCCGCCGGTTGGCCGGGCCGAGGATCAGCGCGTACAGCCCGAATTCCAGCAGCACAAACAGCACGTACCGGAAAAACGCCACCCGCGGCGTATACGCGTTTAAAAAGAGATCCACGCGAAGCGGATGTTCGCTGACCGCCTGATTTGCCCCAAAGTAACAGGCGAAAACCGGCACGACGGCAAGCAGCGCCAATACGCTGCGCAAAGAGAATGCCTCTTTGACGGAAGCGACGAACCCCCGGTCCAGGCACGCGGCGATGAACAAACCCATCAGCAGGGCCGCCATCCCCACGAAGGGCAGCGGAGAATATGGCAGCGTCAAAAGGCACAGCAGCCCGGCCGACCGCAAAGAGCGCTCCTGCATCAGTACCATCATGCCCAGCCAGGCCATGACAGACTGGTTGTACACCCAGAACAAGCAAGTCGTGTGGGAAGAATATTGGAAGGTCTCCGCCCACCACTCGATCTGGTTGTACAGGTCGTTTTTAAGCGCCGCGCCCAGGATATCCATGCCGCTGAAGAGCACAAACACGAGCAGCGCCAATACCGTGGGAAAAAGCGAGCGCGTCCGCAGATAACCGCAAAGCATCAGAAACAGCAGCGTCAGGACGAAAGCGGTCTGCATGAAGAGCGCGGCATTGGCCGCCGCAAAGGCCGCCTGCTCTCCTACGATCGACGCGGCCGCCTTGCCCACAAGGGCGGGCAGCATCCAGTAGTTGACGTAATACGTGAGCGCGTAGTTCGTATCCGGAAAACGGACGGGCCATGAATAGTGGATCAGATCATGAAAGATGGCGTTGCGGCCGTAATGATCCTCGTTTTGAAAGAAGTAACCGCCCTGTCCGGCGAGGAACGTCCACAAAAGCGCGCAGCAGACGACCGCCGCCAGCGCAAACCCGGAAAGCTCAAAGACGTCCTCGCGCCGATGGCGCAAAGTCTCCCGCGTGAATAGAACGCAGGCGGCCGCGAGCGCCGCCGCCATGGGCACTGCGAGCAGCGGCCGCACCCATGTGAGCATAAAGACGGCGGTCGGCAAAAACATCGTCCAGACCGCGAGGCTCTTAAGCGTGCCTTTGTGCAGCGTAATCATTTGCATTTCCCGCCTATCATAAATTGCGCGCGAAGCTGCCTTCGCGCGCAATTACTTCTTTAAGAGATTCGCCCTGTCCGGGGCGTCTTCCTTCTCGACGAAAAACTTTTTAAATCGCCTCCGCCACCAGCTCGCCCATCCTCTTGCAGCCGACCTTTTCGCAGCCCTCGGACCAGATGTCGCCGGTGCGGTAGCCCGCGTCGAGCACCTTCTCGACCGCCGCTTCGACCGCCGCGGCCTCCTCCTCCAGCCCCAAGGAGTGGCGCAGCAGCATCGCTGCGGAGAGGATCGTGCCCAGGGGATTGGCGATGTCCTTGCCCGCGATGTCGGGTGCGGAGCCGTGGATGGGCTCGTACAGCCCGCGCGTGCCCTCGCCCAGGCTGGCGGAGGGCATCATGCCGAGGCTTCCCGCGATGGCGGCGCTCTCGTCGGAGAGGATGTCGCCGAACAGGTTGCCCGTAATCATTACATCGAACTGCGCGGGACGCAGGATCAGCTGCATCGCCGCGTTGTCCACGTACATGTAGGTGACTTCGACCTCCGGGTACTCCTTCGCCATCTCCTGCACGGTCTCGCGCCAAAGGCGGGAGCACTCCAGCACATTCGCCTTATCGACGCTGCAAAGGCGGCGTCTGCGCTTCATGGCGTTTTCAAAGCCCATGCGCGCGAGGCGGCTGATTTCCTGCCTGGAATAGGCCATCTCGTCCGTCGCGTACGCCCTGTCCTCCGACCGATGGCGCTTGCCGAAGTAGATGTCGCCCGTGAGCTCTCGCAACATCAGGATGTCGATGGGTTCCTTGATGATGTCGGGCCGCAGCGGGCAGGCGCCCGCGAGCTGGCGATGAATCGTGCAGGGGCGCAGGTTCGCAAACACGCCCATGCCCTTGCGCAGCGCGAGCAGGCCCTTTTCCGGCCTGCGCGCAGGCTCCACGCCGTCCCACTTCGGGCCGCCGACCGCGCCCATGAGCACCGCGTCCGCCGTGTTGCAGGCGCTAAGCGCCTCGTCGGTCAGCGGCGCGCCTGTTTCGTCGATGGACGCGCCGCCCAGCAGCTGGGGGGTAAAGACAAAGCCGTGGTGATACTTCGCCGCGACCGCCTGCAGCACGCGCACGGCCTGATCCACGATCTCCGGCCCGATTCCGTCGCCTTTGAGCAATACGATTTTTGCCTGCATCTTACTTTTCCTCCAACTGACGGCGCACGAACGGCACGAGGCCGCCCGCCTCGATGATGCCCTGCATGAAGGGCGGGAAGGGCGCTGCGGTAAACGTCCTGCCGCTCGCCGTGTCGGTGATCACGCCCGTGTCCAGATCGACGCTCACCTCGCCGCCGTCGGCGATGGCCGCCGCGGCCTCCGGGCACTCGACGATGGGGAGGCCGATGTTGATCGCGTTGCGATAGAAGATGCGCGCGAAGGAATCCGCGACGACGCACTGAATGCCCGCCGCCTTGATCGCCAGCGGCGCGTGCTCGCGCGAGGAGCCGCAGCCGAAGTTGCGGCCCGCGACCATGATCTTGCGCGTCTCCGCCTTCTTGTGGAAGTCCGCGTCGATGTCCTCCATGCAGTGCCTGGCGAGCTCCGCGGGGTCGGTGGTGTTCAGGTAACGGGCGGGGATGATGACGTCGGTATCGACGTGATCGCCGTATTTGATGACGGCGGATTGCATTTTCATTTGAGCACCCTCCTTACTTCACTTCATCCGGCGTGGCGACGCGGCCCATGACGGCCGAGGCGGCGGCTACGGCGGGCGAGGCGAGGATGACCTCGCTGCCCGTGTGGCCCATGCGGCCCACAAAATTGCGGTTCGTGGTGGAGACGCAGCGCTCGCCGTCCGCGAGCACGCCGCAGTGGCCGCCCAGGCAAGGTCCGCAGGTCGGCATGGTGAAGATCGCGCCCGCGTCCACGAAGACGTCCACGAGCCCTTCCTTGATCGCCTGCTTTACGACCTGCTGCGTGCCGGGAATCACGATGCAGCGCACGCGGTCGGATACCTGATGGCCCTTGAGGATCGATGCGGCGACGCGCAGGTCCTCGATGCGGCCGTTGGTGCAGGAGCCGATGACCGCCTGGTCGATCGCAAGCGCCGCGCAGTCCGCCGCGGGCTTCGTGTTGGAGGGCAGGTGCGGCAGCGAAACGGTGAGCGGCACCTGCGCCAGATCGATGACGACCTCCCTTACGTACTCCGCGTCCGGGTCGGCCTCCACCGCCTCCCATTTGCGCGTCACGCGGTCCTTGAGGTACGCGCGCGTCAGGTCGTCCACAGGGAAGATGCCGTTCTTCGCGCCCGCCTCGATCGCCATGTTCGAGATGGTGAGGCGGCCCTCCATGGAAATCTCGCGCACGCCCTCGCCGGCGAACTCCAGCGACATGTAGCGCGCGCCGTCCACGCCGATCTTGCCGATCAGGTAGAGGATGACGTCCTTGCCGCTGACGTAGGGATTCAGCTTGCCGGTGAGCGTCACCTTCACGGCCTCCGGCACCTTGAACCAGGCCTGCCCGGTCGCCATGCCCGCCGCCATGTCCGTGGAGCCTACGCCCGTGGACATGCAGTTGAGCGCGCCGTAGGTGCAGGTGTGGCTGTCCGCGCCGATGATGACCTCGCCCGGCGCGCAAAGGCCCTGCTCCGGCAGCAGCGCGTGCTCGATGCCGGCCTTTCCGACCTCGAAGTAATGGACGATCTGCTGCTCGCGCGCAAAGGCGCGCATGTCCTTGGCCATCTGGGCGGACTTGATGTCCTTGTTCGGCGCGAAGTGATCCGGCACCAGCGCGATCTTCGCGGGGTCGAACACCTTCTTCGCGCCCATCTTTCGGAATTCGTTGATGGCGACCGGCGCCGTGATGTCGTTGCCGAGCACGAGATCGAGCCTGCACATCAGCAGCTCGCCCGCCTTGCAGCTTTGAACGCCCGCGGCGCGCGCAAGAATTTTTTGTGTCATGGTCATGCCCATGAGGAAATCGCCTCCTGCTTCGTGTATTGGTGATAACAAAAAATCCCTGCCTCTGCATGCGCAGGGGCAAGGATTGTCATCGCTTACGGTACCACCCTGGTTCGGTTCATCGCGCAGGCCTGCCGCCCGCTTGGTAAAACCCTCGACGCCTTCACGCGGCCATTCGTCCCGCCTTACTTCGTTCACGCGGGCAGCTCGGGAGTGAGCTATGCGCGCAGCTTTCGCACCGGCTCGCAGCCCCGCCGGCTCTCTGAAGCGTTTTTGCCGCGCCTTGTCTCCTTCATCGCCTTTAAAATATCGGATTGGTGCTTATTGTACACCAAGGCGCCTCCGGTGTCAAGCGCGTCTTTGCCAGGGCTCTCGTTTTGAGCCCTTACAGGATGTAGCGCTTCAGGTCCTGCGCCACGGCGGCCTCGCCCAGATGCTCGCGCACGTAATCGCCGTTGATGTAGACGTCCACGTCCGGCATGTCGCCGCCCGCGTTGAAGGAGATGTCCTCCAGCAGCTGCTCGAAGATCGTGTGCAGCCTGCGCGCGCCGATGTCCTCGTTCGTCTCGTTGGCGACGAAGGCCGCCAGCGCCAGCGCCTCCAGCGCGCTCTCGTCGAAGTGCAGGTGTACGTGATCGACCGCGAGCAGCGCCTCGTACTGCTTGGTGAGCGCGTTGTCCGTCTGGGTGAGGATGCGCTTCATGTCGTCCTGCGAGAGCGACTTGAGCGACACGCGCACGGGGAAGCGGCCCTGCAATTCGGGGATCAGATCGGTGACCTTCGCCACGTGGAACGCGCCCGCCGCGATGAAGAGCATGAAATCGGTCTTGACCGGGCCGTACTTGGTGTTGACGGTGGAGCCCTCCACGATGGGCAGGATGTCGCGCTGCACGCCCTCGCGCGACACGTCCGGGCCGTGCCCGCCCGCCGAGCGCCCGGCGATCTTGTCGATCTCGTCGATGAAGACGATGCCGTCCTGCTCCGCCCGGCGCAGCGCCTCTTCGGTGACCGCGTCCATGTCGATGAGGTTCTGCTCCTCCTCGGCGGTCAGGATGCGGCGCGCCTCTGAGACCTTCATGCGGCGCATCTTGGTCTTCTTGGGCATGAAGCCGCCCATCATGTCGCCGATGTTGACGCTCGCGCCGTTGATTTCCACGTTCTGCGGCGTATCCTCGACCTCGACCTCGATTTCGAGGTTCTCCAGCTCGCCGCGCATGAGCTGCCCGCGCAGGTCGTCGCGCTGGGTGGCGATGCGCTGCTGTTCCTCCGGGGGCACCTCCGGCTCCTTGGGCTTGTTGCCCAGCAGCAGGTCGATGGGGTTGGTCGGCTTCTTCTTGGGGTGCAGGATGATGCTCAGGATGCGGTCCTCCGCCAGCACGGTCGCCCGCGTCTTCACCTTTTCCGCCGCCTGGTCTTTGACGATGCGGATGGAGGCTTCTACCAGGTCGCGCACGATGGATTCCACGTCGCGGCCCACGTAGCCCACCTCGGTGAACTTTGTCGCCTCGACCTTGACGAACGGCGCGTCCACCAGCCTGGCCAGGCGGCGGGCGATCTCGGTCTTGCCCACGCCGGTCGGGCCGATCATCAGAATGTTCTTGGGGGTGACCTCCTCGCGCATCTCCTCCGGGAGCTGCGCACGGCGGTAGCGATTGCGCAGCGCGACCGCCACGGCGCGCTTGGCCTCGTCCTGGCCGATGATGAATCGATCGAGCTCGCGCACGATCTCCTTGGGTGTAAGCTGCATATCTTAATCCTCCAGATCATTCGCTGTACGAGCGCGTTGGGGCGGCGCTATGCGCCCGCCTCAGACGTCCTCGACGATGACGTTGTGGTTCGTGTACACGCAGATGTCCGCCGCGATGTGCAGCGCTTTTTCCGCGATGTCGTGCGCGGAAAGCTCCGTGTTCTCGCACAGCGCGCGCGCCGCCGCCATGGCGTAGTTTCCGCCGGAGCCGACCGCCGCCACGCCGTCGTCGGGCACGATGACCTCGCCCGTGCCGGAGACGATCATCAGGTCGTCCCCGCCCGCGACGATCAGCATCGCGTCCAGCTTGCGCATCGCCTTGTCGCTGCGCCACTCCTGCGCCAGCTCCACCGCCGCGCGCTCCAGGTTGCCGCCGAACTGCGTCAGCTTTTCCTCAAAGCGCTCGCACAGCGAAAACGCGTCCGCGACCGAGCCCGCGAAGCCCGTCACGACCTTGCCGCCGAAGATGCGGCGCACCTTGTGCGCCGTCGCCTTGAAAATCGTATGTTCGCCCATCGTCACCTGCCCGTCGCCCGCGATGGCGATGTGCCCGTTCTTCTTGACGGCGCAGATGGTGGTGCCTCTCATCTCTACCAATTCCGTAACCTCCTGTCGCGGTCCATGCGGGGCCGCTTCCCTTATTATAACGGAATGCGCCGGTCAGCGCAACGTGCTTGCCGCTGACCGGCGCATTTTTCCTGATTTGAACCTGCTTAACTGCCGAAGCTTCAGGCCTGTCCGCCGGGCTCGCCGTAAAAGTCCGCCCGCAGCGGGTTGGAGCGCAGCGCCTCGATCACGTTCAGGGCGCGCACGGCCACCTGCGCGTAGCGCTCCTGCTTGCCCTTCACGCGCCGCTCCAACGGATCTATCAGGCCGAAGTTCGCGTTCATCGGCTGAAAGCCGCCGCCCGCAGAGGAGATGTAGCGCGCCATGGCCCCAATCGCGGTGAGCCGCGTGAAGTCCACGGGCGCCTCGCCCCGCAGGCTTCTGGCCAGCGAAAGGCCCGCGACCAGGCCGGAGGCCGCGCTCTCCACGTAGCCCTCCACGCCGGTCATCTGCCCCGCGAAGTACACGCCGGGCCTTTGAATCATCTCATAGCGTTCGTTTAAAAAGCCCGGCGAGTGCAGGAAGGTGTTGCGGTGCATCACGCCGTAGCGCGCAAACTCCGCGTGCTCCAGCCCCGGGATCATCGAAAAGACGCGGCGCTGCTCGCCCCACTTGAGGCGGGTCTGAAAGCCGACGATGTTGTACAGCGTCGCCGCCGCGTCGTCCTGGCGAAGCTGCACCACCGCGAAGGGCTCGCGCCCCGTGCGCGGGTCCGGCAGACCCACGGGTTTCATCGGGCCGAAGGCCATCACCATGCGCCCGCGCCGGGCCATCGTCTCGATGGGCATGCACCCCTCGAACACCTTCGCGTCGTCAAAGCCGTGCACGTCGGCCCCCTCGGCCGTGATCAGCGCCTCGTAAAAGGCGTCGTATTCCTCACGCGTCATGGGGCAGTTGAGGTAATCGTCTCCGCGGCCGTAGCGGCTCGCGCGGTACACCCGGTCCATGTTCAGCGACTCCTGCGTGACGATGGGCGCGGCCGCGTCGAAGAAGTTGAGCGTTTCAAGCCCCGGCAGGGCGGCGATCTTCTCCGCGAGCGCATCCGACGTGAGCGGCCCCGTGGCGACGACGCAGGGCGCCTGCGGAATGTCGGTCACCTCGCGGCAGACGATCTGAACCCGCTCGCACGCGGAAAGTGCCTGGGTGACGAAGCCGGAGAACGATTCGCGGTCCACCGCGAGCGCGCCGCCCGCGGGCACGCGCGAGGCGTCCGCCGCGCGCAGGATGAGGGAATCGAGCTGGCGCATCTCTTCCTTGAGTAGCCCCACCGCGTTGGTGAGCGCGTCGCCGCGAAGCGAGTTGGAGCAGACCAGTTCCGCAAAGCCCGCCGCGTGATGGGCGGGCGTGTACTTTTCGGGCTTCATTTCGACGAGGGTGACCTCGACGCCCCGTTTTTGCAGCTGCCAGGCGGCCTCGCAGCCCGCCAGGCCCGCGCCGACGACCGTCGCTCTCATTCGTCCGTCTCCTGCCCCTCTTCCGGCACCTGCACCTCTACGCGGTGACGGCAGGTCTCGTTTGCGCAGATGTGCCACATCTCGCCCTTGCGTCCGCGCTTGAGCGTCATGTAGCTGCCGCAGACCGGGCACTTCTCCTTGACCGGCATATCCCACGAGACGAAGTCGCAGTCCGGGTAACGCTCGCAGCCGTAGAACTTGCGCCCCCGACGCGACGTCTTTTCCAGCAGCTTGCCGCCGCACTTGGGGCAGGGCGCTTCGATCTCGATCTGAAGGGCCTTGGTGTTGCGGCAGTCCGGAAAGTTCGGGCAGGCGAGGAACTTGCCGTAGCGCCCGAGCTTGTAGACCATCATCGCGCCGCACTTGTCGCACACGACGTCGGACACCTCGTCCTTGACCTTGACCTTTTCGATCTTCTGCTCGGCGTTTTCCAGCGTCTTTTCAAAGGGGCCGTAAAAGCGCCCGATGACCTCTTTCCAGGGCATCTCGCCCTCCTCCACCTCGTCGAGCTGCGCCTCCATGCCCGCGGTGAACTGAATGTCCACGATGTCCCTGAAGTATTCCTTCATCATCTCGGTGACCATCGTGCCCAGCTCCGTCGGGTACAGGCGCTTCTTTTCCCGCGTCACATAGCCGCGGGCGATGATCGTGGAGATCGTCGGCGCGTAGGTCGACGGGCGGCCGATGCCCTTTTCCTCCAGCGCGCGCACGAGCGAGGCCTCGGTGTAGCGCGCGGGCGGCTGCGTGAAGTGCTGCTCCGCGTCCGTCTCCACGATTTCCACCTGATCCCCCACGCTGGCCGCGATCTGGGTGTTGTCCACAGCCTCCTGCGCCTCGTCCTGCCCCTCCTCGTAGACGGCGGTGAAGCCCGCGAACTTGAGGTGCTCGCCGTAAAAGCGCAGGCCCACGCCCTCGCTTTCCATCTCCATCGTCAGCGTCTCGTAGACGGCGGGCGCCATCTGGCTGGCGACGAAGCGCAGGTAGACGAGGCGGTACAGGTTGTACTGATCCTTGGAAAGCGACGCCTTGACCTCCTCCGGGTGGCGGGAGATCAGCGTCGGGCGGATGGCCTCGTGCGCGTCCTGCGCGTTGGAGCGGCCCTTGTACACGTTGGGCTTTTCCGGCAGATACGCGTCGCCCCAGCGGCCCGCGATCATCTCGCGCACGTCCGCGACGGCCTCCTCCGACACGCGCACGGAATCCGTACGGATGTAGGAGATCAGGCCCTGCGTGCCCTCGCCCTCCAGATCCACGCCTTCGTAGAGCTGCTGGGCGATCTGCATGGTCTTGGCGGTGGTAAAGCCCAGCTTGCGCGAGGCCTCCTGCTGCAGGTTCGAGGTGGTGAACGGCGCGGCGGGGTTCTTGCGCCGCTCGCTCGCGCGAACGCTCTTCACCTCAAAGCGCGCATGCTCCACCCGCGCCTTCGCGGCGGCGGCCTCCTGCTCGCTGTGCAGCTCCGCCTTTTTCCCGTCCAGCGAGGTGAGGCGCACGTGAAACTTCTGCCGTCCGAGCTGGGCCTTCGCGTTCACGTCCCAGTATTCCTCGGGGATGAACGAGTCGATCTCCTGCTCGCGGTCCACGATCATGCGCGTGGCGACGGACTGCACGCGGCCCGCCGAAAGGCCCTTTTTGATCTTCATCCAAAGGAGCGGGCTGATCTTATAGCCGACCAGCCGGTCCAGCACGCGGCGCGCCTGCTGGGCGTTCACCAGCTCCATGTTGATCGGCCGCGGGGACTTCATGGCGTTTTTGACCGCCTTGTCCGTGATTTCGTGAAACTCCACGCGGCACGGCTCGGACGGGTCGATGCCCAGCACGTTTGAAAGGTGCCAGGAAATCGCCTCTCCCTCGCGGTCAGGGTCAGTCGCGAGGTAGATGCGGCTCGCGTTCTTCGCTTCCTTGCGGATTTTATCCAAAATTTCGCCGCGCCCGCGGATGGTGATGTACTTGGGTTCAAAGTCGTTTTCCACGTCCACGCCCATCTGCGACTTGGGCAGGTCACGCACGTGCCCCTGGGAGGCCTCCACCTTGTACGTGCGCCCCAGGAACTTGCCGATGGTGCGCGCCTTCGCGGGCGATTCGACGATGACGAGTTTATAGTTCAAATCAGGAACCCTCCAGTGGGATTGTTATTTATCGATCCAGGGCGTACATGCACCCCGGCAACTGCTTCATTATTTCCTTTATTTCCATCGTTGTCAAGAGCATATTTAATTTATCCGGCGCAAAACCGGTCTGTACGAGCAGTTCGTCAAAGGAGAGCGGTTCGTTTTTGAGCAGCTCCACGACCGTCTGCTCGTCCGCGTCGAGCGTGGGCGTGAGCTTGCCGCCGAAGGTGTCGGAGAGGAAGGAAAGCTGCGAATCGGGCATCTCCCAGCGCTGGCGATCGAGGATGTCCTGGGCGTTTCTGGCCATGAACGCGCCCTCCGTCAGCATTTGCAGGGGCATTTCGCTCATCGGCGCGTCCACGGGCCCCGGCATCGCGTACACGTCGCGCCCCTGATCGAGCGCCAGGTGCGCCGTAATCATCGCGCCGGAGCCGCGCGCCGCCTCCGTCACCAGCACCGCCGCGCTGATGCCGCTGATGATGCGGTTTCGCCGCGGGAAGTTCTGGGGGATCGGCTCCGCACCCGGCGCAAATTCGGAGACGATCGACCCGCCGGACTCGATCACGCGCGCAAAGAGCGCCGCGTTCTCCGGCGGATAGACGACGTCCGCCCCGCAGCCGAGCACCGCGATCGTGCGCCCGCCGCCCGACAGGCAGCCCACGTGCGCCGCCGTGTCCGTGCCGCGCGCCATGCCCGACACGACCGTGACGCCCGCCTGCGATAGCTCCCGGCCAAAGCGCTCCGCCTGCCGAAGGCCGTAGCGCGTGGCCCGGCGTGAGCCGACGACCGCGACCGTGCGCGCGTCGGACAGGTCGGCCCTGCCGCGCACGAAGAGCACGGGCGGCGGATCGCCGATGTGCGAGAGCAGCGGCGGGTATTCCGCCTCGCCCAGGCACACGGCCTGCATGCCGCTACGCTGCATTTTCTCCATCATCGCGGAAAAATACGCGCGATTGCGCGCGGCGGCCATCTCTGGATAGGCGCGGTCGCCCAATACGCCCCGGGCGCGCTCGTCGAACTCGCCGTATACGCGCTCCGCGCTGCCGTACAGCGCGAGCAGCCTGCGAAAGCGCGTGGGCGTCACGCCCGGCACGCACGCCATCCAGGCCCAGAATGCCTTTTCCCGCTGCTCCATATCATCCGCCCCAATACTTTTCGTCGATGCTGCGGTAGCGCACGGCCTCCGCGATGTGCGCGGCGGTAATGTCCGTGGCCGCGAGGTCCGCGATGGTGCGCGCGACCTTGAGCACGCGGCTGTAAGCGCGCATGGACAGCTTGTACTTCTGCACCGCCCGGTGCAAAAGCTCCTTTGCGTCCGCGCCGAGCGGGCAGTAGCGCTCGAGCTGCCCGGCGGAAAGCTGCGCGTTGCAGCCGATGCCTTCGCCCGCGTAGCGCTCGCCCTGCACCCGGCGCGCCGCCTCCACCCGCGCGCGCACCGCGGCGGAGGATTCCTCCCGCGCGCCGCCCGCGATGTCCGCGACGGGCACGGAGGCAACTTCCAGCTGCATGTCGATGCGGTCCAGCAGCGGGCCCGACACGCGGTCCAGATACCTGCGAATCTCGCGCTGCGTGCAGCGGCACTGCTGGTCCTCCGCTCCGTAGTGCCCGCAGGGGCAGGGGTTCATCGCCGCCACCAGCATCACCCGCGCGGGGTAGCGCGCCTGCGCCGCCACGCGCACCACGGAGACGAAGCCGTCCTCCAGGGGCTGGCGCATCGCCTCCAGCGCGGCGCGGTTGTACTCCGGCAGCTCGTCCAGGAAGAGCACCCCGCCCGAGGCGAGGCTGATCTCGCCCGGGCGCGCCTTGGGGCCGCCGCCCACCAGCGCGGCGGCGGAGGCGGTGTGGTGCGGCGCGCGGAACGGCCGCTCGCGCAGCAGTCCCTCGCCCGGCGCGAGCTGGCCCGCGGCGGAGTGGATGCGCGTGGCCTCCAGCGCTTCCTCGAACGTCATGTCCGGCAAAATGCCCGGCAGGCAGCGCGCGAGCATGGTCTTGCCCGCGCCCGGCGGGCCGACCATCAGCACGTTGTGCCCGCCCGCGGCCGCGATCTCCAGGGCGCGCTTGGCGCTGCGCTGGCCGCGCACGGCGGACAGGTCCTGCGCGGGCCTGCGCTCCGTGAGCAGCCGCTCGTAGGGCACGGGCACGATCGGCTCGACCGGCTTTGCGCCCGTCACGTGATCGACCGCCTGACGCAGCGATTCCACCGGGACGATGCGGATGCCGTCCACGCAGGCGACCTCCTGCGCGTTTTCCGCGGGGATCATCGCCTCGCGGCAGCCCAGGGCCCGCGCGCCGATCACCATCGGCAGCGCGCCGCGCACCTGCGTCACCCGCCCGCCCAGCGCGAGCTCGCCCAGCACGATTCGCCCCGAGAGGCCCGCGCCGTCGATCTGGCCGGAGGCGGCCAGCAGCGAAAGCGCGATGGACAGGTCGTAGGCCGGCCCCTCCTTCTTCACGTCCGCCGGGGCCAGGTTGACCGTCGTGCGCGCGATGGGAAACGTAAAGCCCGTCTGCTGCATCGCCGCGCGCACGCGCTCCCGCGCCTCGCGCACGGCCGCGTCCGGCAGACCGACCAGCTCGAACATCGGCAGCCCGTCCGCGACGTACGCCTCCACCGTCACGGGAAAGCCGTCGATGCCGGCGAGACCAAAGCTCTGTACTTGCGAAAGCACGTCCGTCCCTCCCCCGCCCCGCATGGGACGTCTTCATCTTTGGACATTGTACATCATGCCCGCGCCTTTTAGCAAGGGGAACGGCGGGGACAATCTAATCCCCTCCGGCCGCGCGGCCGGAGGGGATTTTCATCAGTACCAGAGCCAGTTTTTAAACCAGGCGGCGGCCTCCATCCACGTGCGCGAAACCGTGAGGCCGGAAATCGCCGGGTAGAAGAGCACGAACAGCGCCGCCGCGAGGGCCAAATGCAGCCCGATCGCCGCGTAGCCCATCTCCTTTTGCTTCCACTTCACCGTCCGCCATACCTGCGCCGTGCACAGGATGATGAACGGCACGCTCGGGAAGTAGTGATAGATGAACGTCGAGCGCGGCACCAGCACCCAGGGCAGGTACTGCGACAGAAAGCCGATGGCGAGGAAGGGCAGCGCCCGGTCCACCGGGCGGTCGTCCCCGTAGCCGACGAGCGGGGAGACGCCCTTCTTCCAGACCGTGCGCAAAAGCACGAACAGCACCGCGGCCAGGCCCGCCCACCAGACGGCGGGATTGCCCATCGCATAGATGACCGAGGCCGTGCCCGGCGCCTTGAAGGGCGCGTCGTAATACCACATCGGCTTCATGATGAGCGGCCACTGCCACCACGGGGACTTGAAGAAGTGATCGTCCACCAGCTTGCTGTGGTAGCTGTACATCGACACCTGCGTATCCCAGATGCGCGAAAGCGTCACCGGGCCGTCCGGCGCGAGCTGCGGGATGTAGCACAGGCAGTACACGACCAGCGGCAGCGCGACGAAGAAGACGAAGCACAGCGCGACGGTGATGAGCGCATAGCGCGGGAAGGCGTCCGCCGCGCGCTTGAACCGCACATCCTCCGTCTCGTGCGCGCGCGCCCACTGCGCCTGACGCCAGAGCTGATAGAGCCTGATGAAGAACAGCAGCGCGAGCCCCGCCGCCGCGTACATGCCGGTCCACTTGCTGGAGACGGCCAGCGCCATGAAGACGCCCGAAAGCCCCAGCGGGAGGAGCGTGCGCGTGAACTTCTGGCAATAGAAGCTCATCTGCGTCCAGCGCAGCATGCAAAGGTACATCGCCATGATGAACAGCACCACGAAGGTGTCGATGGTCGCGATGCGCGTCTGCGTGAAGTGCATGCAGTCCAGCGCCAGCAGGGCCGTCGCGTAAAACGCCGGGGCCGTACGCCGGAAGAGCTGCTTGCCCAAAAGGTACATCACCGGCAGCATCAGGATGCCCGACACCGTGCCCGCAAAGCGCCAGCCGAACGGCGTCATGCCGAAAAGATGGATGCACAGCGCCATCAGCAGCTTGCCCAGCGGCGGGTGCGTCCACTCGAACGTGTGCAGCCCGTGCAGGTGCTCGTAGCCCGTGCGCGCGTGGTAGATCTCGTCGAAGTACGTGCCGTTCAAATACGAGGGCAGGTCCGGCACGGTGTCCTGCTCGTCGACGAGCAGGGCCGCGTCCTGCGCGCGCCCCTGTGCGCCGCCGGTGAGGCTGACGCCGGCCACGGGCAGCACCGCGTGGTCCGCGGCATTCAGGAAGCCGACCTCCCCGATCACCGCCCCCGCGCCCTCCATGGTCAGGCGCACGTAGCGACCCGTGAAGGCCCGCATCTCGCCCGTCCACTTCGTCTCGTCCTCCGAGTTGACGTAGGGCTTGCAGTGGGCGATCCACAGGAAGCATTCGCCCTCGTTCATGAGCTCCTCGTCCGACCAGTTCACGCCGTCCTCGCTCACGCTGATCGTGTAGGACGGGTCGGAGATGCCCACGTAGACGTAGACGTTGAAGTCCTCGCGCACCTGCCCCAAGTCGAAGACGACCTGTTCGCCCGCCGTGCTGGACTGCCAGAGCGTCTGCGGCGCTTTGGTGGAGCCGAGATTCACGAAGGCCACCGCCGCGTAGGCGAGCGTGACGCCGAGCATCAGCGCCCAGTCGCGCGCGCGCATGTGCAGCCCCGCGTCGGGCGCCTTGAGCAGCGCGTCCCGCATGCGCATGTCCTCGGGCGATTCCTTGCCGTCCTCCGGCGCGCCGCCCGCCTCCGCGTTCTCCAGAGGCGCGGGCTCCATCGCCCGATCCCGCATGCAGTGATCCCAGGCCGTCCAGACCTGCACGGCGAGCGCCGCCAGGTTGACCGCGCCCAGCAGATAACCCACCCATTCGTTGGGGGCGATCAGGTGCTCAAAGGCGAGCACCATGCCCGCGTTGAGCGTAAGCGCCGCGGAATACGCGCCGAACACCCACAGCGTGCGGCGGTCGGGGCGCAGGGCGTAGGCCATCAGCAGCAGGATCAGCGCCGGCATGAGGTAGCGCTCGTGCATCTTCGGGCCCAGCACGTACAGCGCGCAGAGCAGCAGCGCGCTCGCCTCGAACAGCCCGTCGCCGCGCCGGTCCCTCAGGTACAGGAAGGCCGCAAAGAGGATGGACAGCGCCATCAGCGCCCAGCCCAGCGCGCTGTAGGAAAGGCCCAGGGGCGAGGCCGCCGCCGCGTCCTTCCAGTTGCCGCCCAGCAGGAACATCAGGTTGCCCGTGGAGAGCGTGGCGTAGTTGTAGGAGCCCAGCGTCTCCGCGTACTTTTGAATCAGCCAGTCCGCCGGCTGATTGAGCGAAAACGGCAGGACGATCGCCGCGAAGCAAACGAGCGCGAGCAGCGCGCCCACGCCCATGGAGCGCAGCGTCCGCCGGTCGTCCTCGCTGCGGGCGGCGGCGATGCCCTTCAGGAGCACCACGACGCCCAGGGGCGCCAGCATCAGCGCCTGCGGCTTGGTGAGGCAGGCGACGATGTAGACCGGCAGCGCCGCATGCCACCTGCGCTCTGCCGCGAAGTAGAGCGTGAGCAGCAGCAGCAGCGCCAGCACGGAATCCACCTGGCCCCAGCACGCGCTGACGACCACCGTCGCGGGGTTGAATGCGTACAGGCCCGCGAGGATCAGCGCCGTGCGGCTGTCCACCGCGCGGCGCACGCGGAAGGCCGCCGTGGGGCCGTCCCTCCCCTCCACCTGCGCATTGACCTTTACGCCCTGCGCCATCCGGTAGAGCACGGCCGCGCCCGCGATGTCGCAGGCGACCGGCACGAATTTTAGCAGCAGCTCCGTATTCGCGCCGCTGTAGGGCAAATGAAACGCCTTCATCAAGACGCCGTTTACGAGCAGCACGAGCAGGTATCCCGGCGGATAGTCGCAGAAGTAATCCGGCGAATAGAAGCCCGCCGGGCCCACTTCCGCCATGCGGAGCGACCACGCGGAAAAGCAGCTCATGTCCACGCCGTAGCCGGGCACGAGCCCCGAAAGCACGAGCCGGATCAGCGCCGCCATCGTGAGCAGCAATACGAGCACCTTCATCGTCTGGGCGCCCTCGCGCCGCACGCGCAGAAGGCGCATCGAGATCGCGAGCGCCAGGACGTAGAGCAGCGAAACCACAAACAGCAGGGCGATCATCGACCGGTCCGGCCCCGCCGTCACCGGCACGTCCGTCTCGGGCTCGGGCGTCGCCAGATCGACGTATCCGGCCCCGGCGGGCACGCTGTCCACCTCGACGAGCGAGACGTCGTCAAACCAGGCCCGGCCCGTGTTTTCCGAGCCGTAGCCGCCCACGCGCGCCATGACGGTGACTTCCTTCTGCCCTTTGCCTGTGCGCGCGTACAGCTCCAGCAGCACCCATTCTCCGTCCGTGTCGTGCACGTCGGGCGACGTGCCGTACACGTCCGCAAAGGACACGTTCGCGCCCTTCCGGCCCTCGCCGCAGTCCTCCGCCTTGACCCAGGCTGAGAGCTTATAATACGTCTGCGGTTTGACCTTGACGGTCTGTTCCAGGCGCGCGTCGTTCTCCTGCACGTTTTCGACCAGCGCGGATCGCTCGCCCGTGTGCGCGTCCGCGGAGGACTCGATGTACGTCGCGCCCGCGCCGGTCACCCACATGCCCTTGATCCAATCGGCCGGCAGCGCGCCGCTCATCTGTTCAAAGCCGCCGTTTGAAAGGAGGTTGTCTTCCGCGAGCGCGCCCGCTCCGACGCCAAGCAGGAGCAGGCACGTAAGAAAGAACACCCCGAGACGGTCTATCGCTTTTCGCATGGTTCAACCTCCCAATGCTGCGGTTATACCCGTATATGAACGAGGGACGGTCCCCAAATCATCCCGTCAGGGCGTGAAATCGAACGCCGCCGGGATGTGATGGACATGCCCTTCCTGTATTTCCACCACGTCGAAGCGCACGGGCACGTCCACGCTGCCCGTGGAGACAAGGTAGGAGAGCGCGGCCCGCGAGATGCGCGCGCGCTTTTTCGCGTCCACCGCCTCGCGGCCCAGGCCCATGCGCGCGCCCGTGCGCAGCTTGACCTCCACGAAGACGAGGTAGCGCCCGTCGCGCATGACGAGGTCGATCTCCGCCCCCGCCCCGCGCACGTTGCGCGCGACCTCGGTCATGCCGCGCGCCTCAAGGTAGGAAAGGGCCTGTTCCTCGCCGCGCGTTCCCAGCGCGCGCCGGTTCACGCCTGCGCCTCCCCGCGCGCGCAGCGGCCGGCGTCGACGAAGTGGCCGATGAAGCTGCGCCGGTGCTCCGGGCAGGGACCGAACGCCTTGAGCGCCTCGATGTGCGCCTTCGTGCCGTAGCCCTTGTGCTTTTGAAAGCCGTACTGCGGGTAGCGCTCGTCCAGCTCGCGCATCATGCGATCGCGCGTCACCTTGGCGATAATCGACGCCGCCGCGATGGAGTAGCACAGCGCGTCGCCGTGTACGATGCCGCGCACCTCGCCGCCGAGGTCGATCTTGTCCACCGCGTCGATCAGGAACAGGTCGCAGGGCGCGCCCTGCGCCGCGCGCTGCATCGCGCGCTTCGTCGCCTGCAGGATGTTCATCTCGTCGATCTCCTCCGCCGTGGCGATGCCCACGCCCACGAAGAGCGCCGTCTCCCGAATGCTTTCAAAGAGCGCCTCGCGCTTCTTTTCCGAGAGCTTCTTGGAATCGTCCACGCCCAGCAGCAGGGGCGCGCCCGGCATCACCACGCAGGCCGCGGCCACCGGCCCGGCCAGCGGCCCGCGCCCGGCCTCGTCGATGCCCGCGAAGGCGCGGCCCGCCTGCCAGAGCTGCGCGTCAATCTGCGTGATCTCCGTCAGGCGTTCCCTCGGGTCCTTGCGCATTTGCAGCCTCCTCCTTTGCCTGTTCCTCGACCGGGTCCGCCTTCGCGCGCGGCGGGCGCACCTGCGGCGGGCGCACCTGCGGTGGGCGCTCCTGCGGCGGGTGCTCCAGCGTCATGCGCCCGAGCTTGCCCGCGCGGAATTCGTCCAATACGACCGACGCGCCGCGGTCCGTGTCCAGCACGCCGCCCGGCAGCAGCCAGCCGCGCCCCCGGCAGGCGTTTTCCAGCAGCGCGAGCCCCTCGCCGTAGGGCTCCTTCAGGCGAAAGCGCTGTATCGCCGCCTCCGGCGCGCTGCCCATCAGGTCGTCCAGCAGGTGAATCGCGAGCATTTGGTGGTCCACCACCTGATCGCGGATGGTGCCGATGTAGCAGAGCCTGCGCGCCGCAATCTGGTCGTCCAGGCGCGGCCAGAGCAGGCCGGGCGTGTCCAGCAGCTCCAGATAGGGCGTCACCCGAACCCACTGGTTGGCCCGCGTCACGCCGGGGCGGTCCCCCGTCTTGGCGATGGCCCCGCCGTGCAGCCGGTTGATGAACGTGGACTTGCCGACGTTGGGCACGCCCACGACCATCACGCGCACCGTCTTTTTGACGCCGCGCGCCGCTTGGCGCGCAACCTCCTCGCGCGCCGCGCGCTCGATGCGGGCAAACACGTCCTTCGCCTTGCCCGAAACCGAGGAATAGGCCATGGCCTCTACGCCCCGGCGCGCGAAATGCGAAAGCCACGCGCTGGTGAGCCCCGGCTCGGCCAGGTCGGACTTGTTGAGCACCAGAATGCGCTTCTTGTTTTTGCAAAGCGCGTCCAGGTCCGGATTGCGGCTGGCGTGCGGCATGCGCGCGTCGCACAGCTCCACCACCACGTCCACGCGGGACAGTTGGTCGCTCAGCAGCCGTTTGGCGCGCGCCATGTGCCCCGGATACCAGTTGATGGGCATGGGTCTGCCTCCTTTCACGCCCCGCTTTGGAGGCGATCCCCATAATAACCACAAAAGGCCGCAAGCACACGTGCCTGCAGCCCCTTGAATGCGGAGTCTTATCTTTCCTTGATCTTCGCCGCCTTGCCGGACAGACCACGCAGGTAGTACAGCTTGGCACGGCGAACCTTGCCGCGGCGGATGACCTCGATGCGGTCGACGCGCGGCGAATGCAGCGGGAAGGTACGCTCCACGCCGATGCCGTAAGAAACGCGGCGGACGGTGAAGGTCTCGCGGACGCTGCCGTTGCGCTTGGCCATGACCGTTCCTTCGAACGCCTGAAGGCGCTCGCGGCTTCCTTCCACGACCTTGACGTACACGCGAACGGTGTCGCCAACGCGGAAGTCGGGCCGATCGGTACGGAGCTGCTCACGCTCAATCGAACGGATGATTTCGCTCATTGTCAGTTCTCCTTTCCTCATAGACGTTCGTGCTCGCACAAAAAAGCAGGCGAACAGAGGACCGCCCGTTTAGCACTCGGTCATTATACCATACGGCCCGGCCGTTGACAAGCATTTTTTCGCGGTGCGGGCTGTGCCCGCGCCCACATCCGAACGACTGCTTCCGCGCCGAGCGTTTGCGCTCGCGGTCGTCGGGCAGTCCCTACATCCGAACGGCCGCTTCCGCGCCGCGCGGCTATGGCGTATGCTTACGGGCGCTGGCCCATGCCGCCCTCCAGCGTCAGGGTTTCGCCGGACATGTACTTGAAGTCCGGGGAGCCCAGCAGCACGCACACGCGGCCGATGTCCTTTTCCGGGTCGCCGAAGCGCCCCATGGGCACGGCCTTCAGGTTCTTTTCGTAGGCTTCGGGATACGCTTCCCTGAAGTTTTCGAGCTGCGAGGTCATGGCCAGGGGGCAGACGACGTTGACGTTGATGTTGTCCTTGCCCCACTCCGTCGCCGCCACGCGCGACATGCCGCGGATGCCCTCCTTGGCCGCCGCGTAGGAGCTCTGGCCCTGATTGCCGAACAGCCCCGCGCCGGAGGCGAAGTTGATGACAGAGCCCTGCGTCTCCTTCAGGTAGGGGTAGCACTCCCGCATGTAATAGAAGGTCGCGTACAGGCCCGAATAGATGCCCAGGTCGAAGTGGTCCTTCGACTGGATCGCCAGCGGGATGCCCGAGGCGGAGGCCTGCGCGTTGTTGATGAGCACGTCGATGCGCCCGAAGGTCTCGACGGTCTTCTTGACCACCTGCTTTACCTTGTCCTCGGAATCGTCGTCCGGGGTGACGTCCGCCTGCAGCGCCAGCACCTTGACGCCGTACAGGCGTTCGAGCTCCTCCTTGGCGTCCAGCAGCTTTTGCTCGTTGCGGCCGGTGAGCGTGAGGTTCGCGCCCTCCTTGGCGTAGGCCACGGCGATGCCGTAGCCGATGGACTTCGCCTTGCCGCCGCCGGTGATGATGGCGACCTTGCCGTCAAAAATACCCATTGAAAACATCTCCCTTGCTTGATGCGGTGATTGATTATTGGAAACAACGGCTTCCATTATACAGCATTGTTAAAAACTTATCAATATGAAATCCGAATAAATTTTCGCCGGGACGTCTTCCGAAAGCGGCGCAGGCGAAAAAAGGAATTTTCGCCCCGCGCGTCGAAGGGAGGACAGCATTGAGTAATGGCAGGAGGAAAAAACATGCTGTCCCTACGTCTGCGCACCGTCCCCTACGCCGCCGCCGGCGACCTTTACGCGCGCCTTGAGCGCGACTTCCCCATTCCCGCGGAGCGCCCGCCGCTTGCCACATTCCGCCGCTACCTCAAGACCGGCGCGGCGGAGGCGTTTGACGTGCTGCAAGAGGGCAAAAGCGCCGCCTACGCCGTGTGCACCTGGGGCGAGGGCAGCGTGCTCTGCTCGTTTCTGGCGGTGGAGCCCGAATGCCGCGCTATGGGCGTGGGGAGCGCGGTGCTAAATCGCCTGTGCGCCTTTTACGAGGGCGCGGACGCGCTCATCGTGGAGGTGGAGCAGCCAGAGCTCGCGGAAAGCGCGGACGACCGCCTCCAGCGCGAAAAGCGCATTGCCTTTTACGAGCGCGCGGGCTTCTCGCTCGCGCAGGGCATCGAATACACGATATGGGGCATCCCCATGCACCTGATGGCACGCCCGCTGCGCCCGGGCTTTGAGGCGGAAAAGGCGCTGCCCGCGGAGATGCGCTCCGTCTATCAAAAGCTCTTCCCGCCCAAGCTCATGCACAAGATGGAAATCGCGCGCAAGGGTTGATCCTCACAAAAGCCCCAGCCAGCGCAGCAGGTAGACGCAGTCCAGAAACCCCTGATGGTAGATGTGCTCGTCGTCGAACGTCATCACGTGCACCTTCGCCGCGTCGTAGTGGTCGATGAGCTGCGCGTCCTCCTGTGGGGGCATAACGCAAAGCGCGGCGAATAGGCCGCCTCACGCCGCCGTCAGGCAGACCGGCGCGGGCACGGCGAGGCGGGAAGCGACCGCCCATCCCGCCGCCGTCCGCCGCAGGCAGGTCACCTCGCCCGATCCCTGGCAGGCGCACAGCAGGCAATCCTCGCCTGCCGCCAGCAGGTCGCGGGGGTACGCGCCGCCGCAGGGATAGACGCCCTCGCGCACGGGCAGGCCCTGCGCGTCCAAACGGAACACGGCCACGCTGTCGTGCCCCCGGTTGGAGACGAACAGCCGGCCATCCGCCCCCTGCCGCAGGGCCGCGGCCCAGCTCTCCCCCGCGTCCGCCGGCAGGCAGGGCTGCGCGTCCGCGATGAAGCAGCCGCCCCGGCCGTCCGGCAGGAGCGTGAACAGCTCGCTCGTCAGCTCGCTCACCACGAAAAGCCCGCCGTCCGGGCGCAGCAGGAGGTGGCGCGGTCCGCTGCCGTGGGGCAGCAGGACGGGCGAAAGCTCCTTCCACGTGCGCGCGTCGTAGCGGCGCACGCGGTCGGCCCCCAGGTCGCAGCAAAGCAGCACGTCCCCGTCAAACGCGCAGAAATGCGCGTGCGCGCACTCCTGACGCGCTTTGTCCGGCCCCTTCGCCGCGTAGCGCAGCGACGCCACAGGCGCCTGCAGCGCGCCGTCCTCCGCGAGCGCGTAGACGCTCACCGTGCCGTCCCCGTAATTCGCGACGGCCAGAAGGCGTCCGTCCCCGCTGCGCGCGAGGTGGCAGGGCGCGCCGCCGCCGGAGGGCAAAGCCTCGCGCGGGACAAGCGCCCCGTCCTTCGCTACGGAAAAGCGCATGACCCCGCCGCCCGGCGCGTCCATAAACGCCGGGCATTCGCATACCGCGTACAGGTTCGCGCCGTTCGGCGCGCGAAGTAAATAGGAAGGGTCGGGCGCTTCCCCCACCGCCCGCAGGCCGGTGAGCGCGCCGGCGGATGGATCGAGCGCCGCCTCGTAGACGCCCTTCGAGCCGGTGCCCGTCGTGTACGTGCCGATCCAAATCTTCATGCGTTCACCACATTCTGCGGCCTGCCCGCGATAAAGGCGCGCAGGTTTTCCGCGCAAACGTTCATGAGGCGGCGGCGCGCCTCGATCGGTGCCCAGGCGAAGTGGGGCGTGATGACGCAGTTGGGCGCGCCCAGCAGCGGGCAGTCCGGCGCCATGGGCTCCTGACAGAGCACGTCCAGCCCCGCGCCCGCCACCTTGCCGCTGTCAAGCGCGTCGCGCAGGTCCTGCTCGACGATGAGCGGCCCGCGCGCGGTGTTGAGCAGCAGCACGCCGTCCTTCATGCGGGCGATGCTCTCCCGATTGACGATCCCCTTCGTCTCCGGGAAGAGCGGGCAATGCAGGGAAATCACGTCGCTGCGCGCGAGCAGCTCCTCAAAGGACACGCATTCCGGTCCCCGGGGCGTGCGCGTATAGGCGATCACGTCCATGCCCATCGCCCGGGCGATGTCCGCGACGGCCCGGCCGATGCTGCCGTAGCCGACGATGCCCATCGTCTTGCCCGCGAGCTCGATCAGCGGCGTGTCCCAGAACGTGAAGCATTCGCTCTTGACCCAGCGCCCCGCGTGCACCGCGTCGCTGTGGCTGCCCACGTGATGGCACAGCTCCAGCAGCAGCGCGAATGTGAACTGCGCGACCGACTGCGTGCTGTAGGCGGGCACGTTGCACACGTCGATGCCGCGCTCCCGGGCGGCCTGAATGTCCACGACGTTGTAGCCCGTCGCGATGACGCCGATGAAGCGAAGGTTCGGCGCTTTTGAAATGATTTCCCGGTCCAGAATCACCTTATTGGTAAAGACCGCCTCCGCGTCCCCGATGCGGGCGAGCGCCTGCGCCTGCAAGGTGGCGTCGTAGACCGTCAGCTCCCCTTGGGACGTAAAGGCGTCCCAGTTCAGGTCGCCGGGGTTGGCCGCGTAGCCGTCCAGGACGACGATTTTCATGGTGGGTTCCTCCCTGTCTTTTGATGGAACCCATTGTAGCACGATCGCCCCTTTGCGGGAAGGGGCATCTTAACATGCAAAACACAGAACTTACAAAGGAGAATGCGATCATGGAAAACGGCGTCTACGATCTGGGCCTGCGTTTAAAAGCGCTTCGCCAGAAAAAGCGTTTTTCACAAAAAGTCGTCGCGGCCCGCATCGGCGTTACCCGCGCGACCATCAGCGCCTACGAAAACAACCTGACCACGCCGAGCGTCGAGCAGCTCGTAAAGCTGGCCCTGCTGTACGGAGCCTCGCTCGATTCCATGCTAAACCTTGACCGCCGTGATGTTCTCTATCTGGACGACCTCACAGAAAGCCAGCGGCTTACCGTCCGAAGGGTGGTCGATTTGCTCAAAAAGGAGTTCCAAAAAGAAAAATAGTCCTCATGGTTAGCATGAAGGCCAAAGGCCCGCCGCGAGCGAAAAGCTCCCGGCGGGCCTGCTTATTTTTTCCGTCACTTCCACAGCATCGGATCGGTGCCGCGCAGCTTGGCGATGGCCTCCACGAAGAAGTAATCGCCGTAGGTGATGTTCGTCTCCTGCCCCGCGCCGTCCTCGTGGTAGGCGGCGGTGCAGCGCGTCAGGATGCCCTGGCAGCGGTCCGACCAGTCGGCGCAGCTCTCGCACAGCGCGCGCAGCATGCGGACGGCGGCGTCCCGGTACATCGCCTGCTCGTGCTCGCCCACGCAGCCCGCCAGCTCCAGCAGGCCGCAGGCGGCGCAGGCGCTGGCGATGTTGTCCAGCTTCTGCGGTTCCTTGGGCTGGCGGAAGTCGCAGTCGACCAGTCCGTCCGCGCGGATGTTGGAGATGAAGTAGTGCGCCACGCGCTTGGCCGTGTCCAGATAGCGCGCGTCGCCCGTGTGCAGGTAGCTGATGACGAACCCGTAGAGCGCCCAGGACTGGCCGCGCGACCAGGAAGAGCCCGCGCAGTAGCCCTGACCGCCCGGCGCGTCGAGCATCTCGCCCGTCTCCGGGTCGAAGATGACGATGTGGTTGCACGAGCCGTCCGGCCGCACGAAGCAGCGCATCGTCGTGTCGGCATGCGTGCGCGCGATCTTGAGGAAGCGCGGGTCGCCCGTCTGCTCGTTAGCCCAGTAGAGCAGCGCCAGGTTCATCATGCAGTCCACGATCGCCCAGCCCTCGCGGCCCTTCTGGCCCCAGGCGCGAATGAAGCCCGCGGGGTTAAAGCGCCCGGCGAGGATCGTCGCCGCGTGCAGCGTGTCGCGCCGCGCCTCGTCGCTGCCGGTCAGCTTATAGTCCGCGCCCGAGGAGAGCAGGTACATGAAGCCCACGTCGTGGTTGAGCAGCTCGAAGGTCATCATTTCCTTCTGCAGCAGCTTCTCCACCCTTCGCGCCTCCTGCAGGAAGCGCTCGTCCTTCGTGCCCGCGTAAAGCTGCCACATGAGCGCGGGCCAGAAGCCGTTCGTCCACCAGCTGTCGCCGTCAAAGGGCGAGGCGATCCAGGTGCCATTTTCGCTCTTATAGGGGATCAGCCCCATGCGCGCCGCCAGCTCGCTGGACGCCGTAAACTTCTTTACGATTTTTTCCCATGCCTCGTCAATCCACTGCTGCATACGTCAAAACCTCCTGTGGCATGTTCGCCCACTTTTGTTCTCCATCGACCACCGCGCCGAGCACGGCGCTCACCAGCACCGTCTCCCCCACCGGGACGTCCGCCCAGAGCGAGGGCAGCAGCGTGCGCGGGTAAAGCAGGTTGGTGTTGGGTTCCGGCTGGGTGACCTGCGCCGCGTCAAAGCCGCGCAGCGCGCGCACGCCGCTCACGCCCCAGGGGGCCTTCACCACCGCGAAGCCCTCGCCCGTCTCTTCCTGCGGGCGCACCCGTCCGTCCTCGCGCCGAATGGCAAAGCCGCCCTCCGCGACCTTCAGCGGCCGGTCGGTCACGATGCGCTGCACGCGCACGTGCCAGTCGCCCAGCGGAATCACCCTCGTGGTCACCGTGACGCCCGCAAACGGGCGCCAGGTCGAGCGCACCTCCGCCTCCGTCAGCTCGAAGGCGTCGCAGCCGTAGCGCGCGTGGAAGCTCACGCCGTCCTCGCTGACCGCCAGCATGCTGTCGAACGCGCCGCACTTGTAGAGCTTGGCGCTCTTGGGCACGCTGAACGCAAAGGCCGTGGAGTAGACGAACTTCTCGTACTTGGCCTCGTCGTGCGCGTGCTCCTTGCAGTGCTGGCCCGCGGTAAACGCCTGCACGTGCAGGTTTTGCTCGTCGCGCACGATCAGCATGCGCGCCATCTCCTCCAGCAGCTTGCGGGGCGGCGTGCAGGGCCGCTCCTCGCAGGTCCAGAAGGGATGATCCTCCGGCAGCATCAGCGGGGCGAACGTCTTCATCGCCCAGTAGGCCGAGCCGAAGGCGTTGTAGCCCTCGCCCATGATGAGGTTCGGGTAGCCGTAGCCGATGGTCAGCACGCCGTCCCGCGTGAAGATCGGCCGCTTCAGCCACCAGCGCAGGTTTTGCAGCAGGATGTGCTTGATTTCGCCCAGGCCAAGGCCCGGCGCTTCCACGCCCGCGGCGGCCATGGCCGCGAAGAACGCGCCCTGCGCGAAGCGATAGGTCAGGCTGCGGCCGAACGGCAGCGCCGCGCCGTCCGCCGAAAACCACGCCGCGAACTGCGGGGCGAAATATCGCGCGCGCTCCTTAAAGCGCTCCGCGCGCTCGGGGTCGCGGTCCTTCATCGCGATGGCGTAGATCAGCCCATAGTAGTGAAACGCCCAGGGCGTGTAGTAGTCGCGCTGCGTCTCGTAATCGTAGTACCAGCCCTGCCCCTCGTAATGGCTCTCTATCAGCGCGAGGTCCTCGTCCAGACGCGCCTGGTCGCAGGGCCTGCCGCAGAGCATGAAGCCGCAGTTCACCAGCACGCGGAAGAAGCGCCAGTTGTTCTTCGGCATGTCGTGCGCGTTGATCTGCCCCAGCCAGCGGCAGACGTCGTCCTGCGCCTTGGGGGGCAGGTCGCCCAGGAAGCGGTTCGGCACGAGGCACAGCGCCATGCCCATGACCGCCATCTCGACCATGCGCTGGTCGAAGGGGCCGATGTCGCCCCAGTACTCCGGGTGCGCGGGGTCGGCGCCGTTTTGAAGCCCCTCGCGCCACCTTTGCCAGAGCGGCTCGACCGCCGGGCTCTTCGATACGAGCATGGGCACGATCGCCCACAGCGGGCGGGAAAACGCCTCCATCTCCGCGATGTCCGCGGGATAGACCGCGCCCGTCTCGCCCAGGTTCAGCCGCGCACTCCCCTCGCTCAGCAGCGGGGCGAGCGGGCTGAGCAGGTCGAGCGCCGCGCGCTCAAAGTCCGCGCGCGTGATCAGCAGGTTGTTTTGTATGTCCATCTTCAGGGCCTCCTCGAAAAAGTGAACGACGCCTCGTGGCGCGCGGCGGCCGCCTCCCGGACGGTCAGCCGATAGAAGCTGCCCGGGAAGTTTTTCGCCATGCGCGCGTCCGTCACGGGGATTTCTTCATATTGTATGGCGCAGCCTGCCGGGACGGAAAGCTCGAGCTTTCCGAAGGTCACGGCGTCCTTTGTCATCCTGGGCTCCTGCCGCAGCATGAACACCCAGGTGACTTCCTGCGCGCGCGAAAGCTCGATCTCGTCGGTCAGCGTGAGCGCATCCTCTGCAAGGGCGCAGCGGCGGCGCAGGCGCAAAACCCCCGCCTCCTTAGGATAGGCGGCGGCGATGTCCAACTCCATGCCGCCCTCAAGGAAGCGCACGTCCCGCGCGCAGTGCGCCCGGCCCGCCGCCTGCTCGCTTTCCCCGATCAGGGGCAGGTTGTGGTTTTTGCTGCGCGTGTTGAAGAGCGTGTAGCGCTCCGGCCCGAACGTCTTCGCCGTGTAGACCATGTTGCCCACGTCCACGACCGCCGGCTCTCCGTCCGCGTAGAGCAGGAACGCGCCCACGTCGTTGTGGTTGTGGTTTTCGGCGTTGTGTCCGCCCTTCATCGCGCAAAACAGGCCGCCGCGCCGCCCGGCCCAGACCTGAAGGTCCGGCAGGCAGACGTCCGCCTCCGCCTTCGGGGGCTGCCCCTCCCCCACGGGACGGAACAGCTTGCACAGCACGCGGTAGGTTTCCGGCGTGTCCACCGGCAGCACGCGCGGGTCGTCCCGCGCGATGACGGCGCCCAGCGCCCTGAGCGCCTTGTCCTTCGCGTACTCGCCGTAGCGGTAGACGCGCTCGCCGTCCAGCATGGGGCGCGCGTCGCAGTCCGCGAAGTTCAGGTAGTACGGCCCCGCGATGTGCGCCTTGAGTGGAAACGCGCCGATGGCGCGGATGTGCGGGTCGTCAAAGAAGTTCACGCGCCCGCCCGTCGCGTCCATCACATGCTCCAGGCAGCACAGCAGCGCGCCGCCCGCCATGTTCCAGTAGCCCGCGCCCTCGTCGCACCCGCCGTCCGGCGGCATCACGCGAAGGTAGCGGTCCAGCATGCGCAGCCCGCGCGAAAGCCCCTCGGCCAAAAGGAGGTCGTCCGTCTCCCAAAGGCGCATGGCATCCATGACGTTGGAGACGATCCAGGGCGTCCAGTTGTTCACGTCGCTGCGGATCATGCCCATCCACCAGAAGTCGTCCCGGTACAGGAAGGGCTCGAAGATGCGCCGCCTCGTCTCGTCCTGCGCGCGGCGGACGATCAGGGGCGAAACGCCGTTCAGCGCGCCGCGCAGCAAGTAGCAGACCCACGCGAGGGTGGAAGCCGTCTGCGCGGCGAACAGGTCGATATAGGGGTTCTTCACGTCCGGCAGGGGGCGCTCCCTCTGCGGGCGCACGCCCGGATGGTCCGAACCGTTGTGCGCGCTGATGCCCCAGAACGTCTCCTCGCAGATGCAAAAGAGCCCGTCCACCACGTCGTCCAGGTAGCGCCCCTCCCCCGTCAGGCACTCGGCCAGCGCGCAGCAGAGCAGGTGGCGGCGGCGCTCGAAGTACGGGCGCTCGTACGCCTGGCGCGAGCCGTCGCGCACAAAGGCGAGGAACTGCGTGGCGGTGAGCATCGGGTAGCCCGCGCCCAGGAAGCCGTCCGCCGCCGCGAGGATCTCGCTTCGCGCGGCGGCGGCGACGCGCGCCCACGCCGCCCGGTCGGCGGCTTCAGGAAAGGGAATGCGCTCCCCCCGGGAGGCAAGGAGCGCATGCAGTGGATGCAGTTGTAAGTATTCGTCAAACATGGCGTCAGCCCTTCAGGCCGGTCGTGGCGATGCCCTCGATGAAGTAGCGCTGCAGGAACAGGAAGACGATGGTGACCGGGATCAGGGAGCACAGCGACGCGGCCATGATCAGGTTGTAATCGGCGGTGTACGCCTGAATGAAGCGGCGCAGGCCGACCTGGATGGTCTTGTTGAGGTCGCTGGTCAGGTAGATCAGGGGGCCCATGTAGTCGTTCCAGGTGTTGACGAAGGTGAAGATGCACAGCGTGGCGATGGCGGGCTTGGCCAGCGGCAGCACGATGCGCGCCCAGATGCCGTACTCGCTCAGGCCGTCGATGCGGGCCGCCTCGCTCAGCTCGTTCGGGATGCCCAGGTAGAACTGGCGCATCAGGAACACGCCGAACGCGGAGAACGACTGGAGCACCACCAGCGACCACAGCGTGTCGTACAGGCCGATGTTGCGCATCATGATGAACTGCGGCACCATGTAGACCTGCCACGGCACCGCGATGGTGCCGATGTAGCACATGAACAGCAGGTCGCGGCCCTTAAACTGCATCTTCGCAAAGGCGTACGCCGCGAAGGAGGAGGTCAGGATCTGCATGAAGGTCACGACGACCGCGACGACGGCGGTGTTCTTGAAGTACGTGAGCAGCGGCACCTTCTGCCAGATTTCCACGTAGTTTTCCCAGCGGAAGGTCTCGGGAATCCAGTGCATGGGGATGGTGAACACGTCCGTGCTCGACTTGAGCGAGGAGGAAATCATCCACACGAACGGAACCAGGGCGACGATCAGGAAAAAGACCAGGAACGTGTAGAGCACGATGCGGCCGACGACCTTCCCGGCCGTCAGCGGAGCGGAAGACTTTTTCTTGGCAGCTACAGCAGTCATGTGAGCTTCCTCCTTTCTTACATGTAATTGACCCATTTTTTCTCAGCCCGGAACTGCACGAACGTGACCAGCAGCACGATGGCCAGCAGCACCATGGACACCGCGCTGGCGACGCCGTACTGCGCCGTGGTCGCGATGTTCGGGCCGCCGAAGCTGAGCTCGTAGATGTAGGTGACCAGCATCTTCGTCGCGCGCCCGGGGCCGCCCTCGGTCATGATGGCGACGACGTCGTAAATCTTGAAGCAGGAGATGACCATCATGATGGACACGAAGAACGTGGTCGGGGTCAGCATGGGCATGGTGACCTTCCAGAACTTCTGCCAGCCGTTCGCGCCGTCCATCGTGGCGGCCTCGTACAGCTCGCCCGGCACGCCCTGCAGGCCCGCCAAATACATGACCATGTAGTAGCCCGCGTTGCGCCAGACGCTGACGATGATGATCGACCAAATGGCGAGGTCCCGGCTCTGCGTCCAGCTCTTGCCGACGTTGATGCCGATCGCGCCGAGGATCTGGTTGACCGGGCCGGTCTTCATGAGCAGGAAGTTCCAGCACACGCAGATCGCGACCAGGGAGGCGACGTACGGGAAGAAGAACGCCGCGCGGAAGAAGTTCGCGCCCTTGACCGCCTTGTTGAGCACCAGGGCGAGGCCCAGCGCGAACGCGATGGTCAGCGGCACGGTGGCGAGGGTGTAGCACACCGTGTTCTTGAGCGCGATGCCGAGGTTGGAGCGCGTGAAGCTGAAGTTCTTAAAGATGGTGCGGAAGTTGTCCAGCCCCGCGAAGGTGATCTGATCCACCGCGCCGCCGTTCCAGTTCAGGAAGGCGAGGATGATCGAGAAGATGACCGGAATGAACGTGAAGACCAGGAATCCGATGAAGTTGGGCGCCAGGAATGAATAGGCGATCAGCGTGTTGCGTTTTTCAAGCCTGCTCATCCTGTGCTGTTTGGGCGCTGCGCTCTGTGCCATCTCGTTTGCCTCCTTGTCCTTTTTGATAGGGTATTCAAGACGGGTGCCTTTCGGCCCGTTCGTCTCAAAATAGGCGCGCCGCGCGTGCCCATTTTCAGGCGAACGGACGCAAAGAGAGAGGGAGGGACGACATTCGCCCTCCCCCTTCAAGCCGGATTACTCGCCCAGCACTTCCGCGACGCGGTCTTCCATCTCCTGGATGCCCTCGTCCACGGACAGTTCGCGGGACATGATGAGCGTATGCTCTTCGTTGACGATCGTCTTGATCTCGCTGACGCCGTCGCCGATCGGCCACTCGAGCGCGATGTTGGTCGGCAGCAGCGCGGCCTTGCTGGCGTCGTCCTGCGGGAAGCCGTCGGCGGAAGCCATGACCTCCGCAACCGCGTCGCTCACGTAAGCGGGGCGGGTGCCGGTGGCGGCGACGACCTTCGCGCCTTCCTCAGAGCACAGCCAGGAGATGAAGTCCCACGCGGCATCCTGGTTCGCGCTCTTGGCGTTGATGGCAACGCCCGTCGGGGAACCGAAGGAGGAGCCGGCGGCCACGCCGTCCAGGTGCGGAACAGCGGTGATGCCGAAGTCGAAGTCCGCGGTGCCGTCCTTCTGATAGCCGATCAGCGTGGAGACGTACCAGTAGCCCATGGGCATCATGGCGATGTTGCCCTTGGCGAACGCGCCGGAATAGTGCAGGTTCGCAGCCTTGACCTCGTCGTAAGGCATGCAGGCGCCCGCGTCTTCCAGACCCATGTACAGGTTGTAGAAGTACTTGAGGTCTTCGTAGTCGCCGTCGGCCAGCGTGTTCACGCCGTCGCAGACCGCCCAGTTCGCGACCGCGGACAGCCAGGTGTGGTAATGCGTGCCGTAGGTGCCCTTCTCGGTGTCGGTCATCTTCTTGGCCAGCTCAGCGTACTCGTCCCACGTCATGTCGTTGGTGGGATAGGCGACGCCGGCCGCGTCGAAGAGGTTCTTGTTGTAGAACATGACCCAGAAGTCCGCGCGGAACGGCAGCGCGTAGTAGGCGCCCGTCGTCGGGTCCGTGTAGCACTTGTCCATGCCCGCATACTTGGTCATGTCGTAGCTGGAAGAGGCGATCTTCTCGTCGAGGTTGACCGCGAAGCCGGCCTTGAGCCAGTTCTGCAGGTCGGACAGTTCCTTGACGATCATGATGTCCGAATCGTCGCCGCCGGACAGCATCGTGGAAACCTTGGTGTTGTAATCCTGCGAAGCGATGTCGATCCACTCGATCTTGACGTTCGGGTTCGCGGCCTCATAGCCGGCCTTGATCGCCTCGTAGTACGGGGTCGTCGCCACGTCCCAGCAGGTGACCTTCAGGGTGACGGTGTCGTCCGCCAGCGCCATGGAAGGCACGATGGACGCTACCATCATCAGGGACATGAGCAGAGCAAGAAGCTTTTTCATGGTTGAGTTCCTCCTATTTTTATTTCACGGATGCTCCCATCCGTTGGGCACAAAACGTAAAGGTTTTCTGACAGGCCCAGGCCACGGTTTCAGGCCGCCTTCGGGCGGCTTTCCTGCGCTTCGCGCTGCCCTCAGGCGCGTTCGTTCCTCCCGCGCAAAACCTTTGCCATTTGCGGTAAAACCCGGCATTTCTGTAAGCCCTTACTATTTTCGCAGAAACAACAATCGTTTCTCGATCTGATAAAATTATAGGCATTGTCCCATTCCGTGTCAAGTATGTGCTGCAAATTTTCCTCATTTTCCATAAAATATTTTAAAAGCTGGCTATTTTTTTATTTTACGCTTCCGAAGCGCTTTCAAAATGACAAAACTTTCAGCATACCGTTGTAAGCGCTTACGGATTGTGATATACTCTATATAGCGTATCGATTTCCCCACAAAAGCGAAGGGGCAGGATGAATCCGCCGCCCTTTCGGTACGGGTGCACGCAAGAAGGAGGCGGTCTTTATGGCAGGCGAGCAGGCGACCATTTACGACATCGCGCACGAGGCGGGGGTCTCCATCGCCACCGTTTCCCGCGTTTTAAGCGGTTCCAAGGGCGTCAGCGCCAAGACGAAGGAGCGCGTGACCGAGGTCATGGCGAGGCGAAACTACCGCCCCAGCTCCATCGCCCGGGGGCTGTATCATCAAAAAACCCGCCTGCTGGGCATCGTCATCCCCAGCGTCGGCCATCCCTATTACGCGGAGCTGTTCGACGCGGCGACGCAGGAGGCCGCGCGCGGCGGCTACGCGCTGGTGACGTACTACACGCCCCTGGGCGCGGGCATCCCGGACGGCCTCGTCGACCGGCTGATCGAGCAGCGGCTCGACGGCGCGCTGCTGGTGGGCGGCATCGTCGAGGGCGCGCCCAGCGAGGGCGTCGTGCGCGAGCTGTCGCGCCTGCAAAGCGCCATGCCCATCGTCACCATCTGCCCGCCCATCGAGGGGCTGCACTGCATCACCATCAGCAGCGACCTGTCCTCCAGCGTGCGGCTGAGCCTGAGCCATCTGTACGGCCTGGGTCACCGGCGCATCGCCTTTCTGGGCGGCTCGCACGAGGTGCGCTCCTCCGGCGAGCGCGAGCGCAGCTTCCTTTGCGAAATGGCGCGCCTGGGCCTTTCGGTCGTCAGCGAATACCGCCACGAGGCGGGCTACACCCCGGAGGACGGCGAGCTGGGCGTGCTCAAGCTGCTCTCCCGCCTGCCCAAGGAGCAGTGGCCGACCGCGCTGATCGCGATCAACGATCTCGTCGCGCTGGGCGCGCTGCGCCAGCTTCGGCGCATGGGGCTTCGCGTGCCGGAGGACATGGCCCTCATCGGCTGCGACAACCAGTTCTTCACGCCTTACACCGACCCGCCGCTCACCACGGTGGATCTGCACCCCGCCGACCACGGCCGCAGCGCCGTTCAGGAGCTGATCGGCGCGCAGGGCGGCGAGCCCATCGTCTTTTCGCAGATTCGGGAAGCCTCCCTCGTCGTGCGCGAAAGCTGCGGCGCGCGGCTCGGCCCCCGGGCCCTCGGCTGATCGTGGCTTCATCTTAACGCAAAAGCGCGCGGAAATCCTTGCATTGTTTTATCGGTTTATTGCATTCCTTTACTTTCTTTGTCTGTTTTTCATGGTATAATAGAGCAAAGCAAAGGAGGGTTGCACATGGATGTCCGCGCCTCTTCTCCCGGCCTGGCGCCCGCGCCGCAGCTGGAGCACTTTACGGAGCCCATCCGCAGCCATCACATGCTCACGGCGGGCGGTCAGTCCATCGCCTACCACATGCACGACGTGTACGAGTGCCACCTCTTTTTGGGCGGCGACGCCGACTTTTACGTGGAGGATCGAAAGTTTCACCTCGTGCGCGGGAACCTGATCGTGCTCAACAGCTTTCAACTCCACCGCTACGTCGCCTCCGGCGACGAGCCTTACGAGCGCGTGGCCACCCACTTTCAGCCCGAGCTGGTGCGCGGCGTCTGCACGAAGGAGACGGACCTGCTCGCCTGCTTTTCGCGCGACCTGGGCAAGGAGGGCAACATCCTCTGCCTCAAGGGGCGCGCGCTCGACGCCTACCTCTCGCTCACGGACCAGCTGCACACCGCCCTCGCCTCCTCGGACTACGGCGGCGACGTGCTCGCGTTCACCTACCTCGTGCAGATGCTGGTGCTCGTCAACCACGCCTTCAGCGCCTCCACCTACGAGGGGCGCAGCACGATGCCGGAGCTTTCCCACGGCGTGATGCAGTACATCAACCAGAACCTCACCCGCGCGCTCACGCTCGACGAGATCGCGGGGCACTTTTTTCTCAACAAATCGTACCTCAGCCGCCGTTTTAAAGAGGAAACGCACTGTTCGTTGCAAAATTACATCATCTTAAAGCGCATCGCGCTGGCCAAGTCGCTGCTCTGCGACGGGCGCAGCGTTTCGGAGGCCTGCACGCTCTCCGGCTTCAACGACTACGCGAACTTCATCCGCTGCTTCAAGAAGCACACGCAGCTTTCGCCAGGGCGGTACAAGGCCGCGATGTCAAAAAAATAGCGCCGTCGGCGCAACGCAAAAGAGGGATTCATCGTCCATGCAAAAGGTCGCCGCATTCTTCCGGCGCGAGGCGGTTCTTTCGATCGCGCTCACGCTCGCCCTGCTCTCCATGTTCATCACGCCCCCGGACGCGCTTTACGCCGGTTATGTCGACTTCAGCGTCCTCATGATGCTCTTTTGCCTGATGAGCGTCGTCTCCGGGCTTCAGCGCTGCGGGGCGTTTGGCGCGCTGGCCGGGCGCATCGTAAAGCGCGCGCGCGGCACGCGCGGGCTTTGCCTGATGCTGGTCCTCGCGTGCTTCTTTTCCAGCATGCTGGTCACGAACGACGTGGCGCTCATCACGTTCGTGCCGCTGACGCTGCTCCTGCTCTCCTTTTCCGGCGAGCGCTGCCTGCTGCGCACCGTCGCGCTGGAGACGGTCGCCGCAAACCTGGGCAGCATGGCCACGCCCATCGGCAACCCGCAGAACCTCTTTCTCTACTCGCATTACGGCCTTGACGCGGGCGGCTTCTTCCGCGCCGTGCTGCCGCTGGCCCTCTTCAGCCTGCTGCTGTGCGCGCTCCTCTGCCTCCTCGTGCCCGACCGGCACGTCGCGTTCTCGCCGGCGCGGGAAGAAGCGCCGCTTCATCGAAAGCGCCTGCTGTTTCACGCCGCCCTCTTTGCGCTGTGCCTGCTCTCCGTGCTCAAGGTCCTGCCGGTGGCCGCCTGCTTCGCCGCCGTCGCCCTGCTGACGCTGCTGTTTGACCGGCCCGCGCTCGCCGGGGTGGATTACGCGCTGCTGCTGACGTTCGTCTGCTTCTTCGTGTTCGTGGGCAACGTCGGGCGCGTGCCCGCCGTGTCGCAGGCGCTTTCCGGGGCGATGGCCGGACGCGAGACGGCCGTCTCGGCGCTGTGCTCGCAGGCCGTCAGCAACGTGCCCGCCGCCATCCTGCTCGCCCCCTTCATCGAGGACGCGGCGGCGCTGCTGCGCGGGGTCAACATCGGCGGGCTCGGCACGCCCATCGCCTCCCTCGCCAGCCTGATCTCCCTGAAGTTCTACCTGCGGCGCGCGGAGCGGCAGACCGGGCGCTACCTCCTGTTCTTTTCCGCCGTCAACTTCGGGCTGCTCCTGCTGCTCCTCCTTATCTGCGGCGCGCTTTACCCCGCCGCATGACCCTGCGGCTGCGTCAGCGCCGCGACAAAATCCGCCGCCACGCGCGAAGGCGCGCGCTCCTGGGGCCAGACCACGCAGATCTGGGTCCTGAGCGCCTCCTCCGCAAACGGGCGGCTTTTGATGTCCGTGCTGTCCACCAGCGAGAGCGCGCAGCGCGGAACGACCGCCACCCCCAGCCCCGCGTGCGCCCATTGCAGCGCCGTGCGCGCGTCGTCGCTGTAGCAGCGCACGTGAAGCAGCGCGCCCTCCGCCCGGCTCGTCTCCTCCAGCAGCCGTTCAAACCGCCGGTAGATCGTGAGCGGCCACCGCTGGGCGTCGAGCAGCGTGACCGTCTCGCCCGCCGGGATGCCGAAGTCCTCCGCGGCCAGCCACGCGGCGATCATGGGCTCCTCCTCGAAGGCGACCACCGAGAGTCCCTCGCGCGCGAACGGCGTGCGCACGATGCCCACGTCGATCAGCCCCTGGCGCAGCAGCTCCATGACGCCGAACGTGTTCTGCTCGTAGATCTTGAAGCGCACGTCCGGGCTCTCCGCGAGGAAGCGTCGCACGCCCCCGCGCATGAGCAGCCCGCCGGAGGAGGAGATCATGCCGAGGCGCAGCTCCGGCCCGCTTTCCCCCGCAAGAGCGCAAAGCTCGCCGCGCGTCGTCTCCGTCAGCTCCAGAATCTGCCGCGCGCGCTCGTACAGGTGCCTCCCCGCCTCGGTCAGGGTGCACCTTCGCGGGCCGCGATGAACGAGCCGCACCCCCAGCTCCTCCTCCAGCGCGCGCAGCTGATGGCTGAGCGGGGGCTGGGCGATGTGCAGCTGCGCAGCCGCCCCGGTAATGCTGCCCGCCTCCGCGATGGCGGTGAAGTATTCGAGCTGCTTGAGATTCATGTCGCGCCTCCCATATTTTATCCGTATAGTTTGCATATGGATTGTATATTTTTATTATAGCAGGCTTTGTGCTACAATACCACCGGAGCGGGCAAAGGCTTTTCGGAAAAAGCCCCGCTCCCGTTTTAAGCAATTTTAAGAGGAAGAAGGGCTTTCGTGAATCTCATCCGGCGTTACTTTCCCCGTTACCGGCGGGACATCCTGCTGGGCCAGTCGTTCAAGCTGGTCGAGGCGGTGCTGGAATTGTTCCTGCCGCTGGTGATGGCCAGTCTCATCGACGAGGGCGTGAAGACCGGCCAGCGCTCCGTGATCTACGCGCGCGGCGGGCAGATGCTGCTGATCGCCCTGGTCGGCCTGGCGACGGCGCTCGTGTGCCAGATCGTGGCCTCGCGCGCCTCGCAGAACTTCGGCACAGAGCTGCGCGGCGACGTGTTCCGCCACCTGAACACGCTCTCTCACGCGGACGTCGACCGGTTCGGCACGGCCTCGCTCATCACGCGCATCACGGCGGACGTGAACCAGCTCCAATACGCGCTGGCGATGCTCATCCGCCTCGTCGTGCGCGCGCCTTTTCTGTGCGTGGGCTCCATCGTGATGGCGATGTGCCTGAACCTGCGGCTCTCCTCGGTCTTTCTCGTCATCACGCCGCTGATCGCGCTCACGCTCTACCTCGTGATGAAGCGGAGCATTCCGTTCTTTTCGCAGATGCAAAAGAAGCTGGATCGGATCGCCCGCATCAGCCGCGAAAACCTGGAGGGCGCGCGCGTCGTGCGCGCCTTTTCCCGGCAGGAGCACGAGCGCGGGCGCTTTGCCGCGGCCGCGGACGACTACACGGACACGGCGGTGCGCGTCGGGCGCCTGTCCGCGCTGCTCAACCCCGCCACCTCCGTGGTGATGAACTTCGGCATCCTCGCGATCCTCTGGCTCGGCGGCGCGCAGGTGCAGCAGGGCATCCTGTCGCAGGGCGTGGTCATCGCCTTCATCAGCTACGTGACGCAGATCGCCCTGCAAATCGTCATCGTCGCCAACCTCGTGACGACCTTCACCAAGGCGGGCGCTTCCCTTGCGCGCGTGCAGGAGGTGCTCGCCACGGAGCCGTCCCTTCGGGACGAGGGGCGCGACGGTGAAAAAGAGGGCGCGGACGCGGTGACGTTCGACCACGTCTCCTTCCGCTATCCCGGCGGCGGCGAGGACGCGCTGGAAGACGTCTGCCTTCGCGTGCCCGCCGGGTGGACGGTCGGCGTCATCGGCGGCACGGGCTCCGGCAAGTCCACGCTCGCCTCGCTCATCCCCCGCTTTTACGACGCGACCGCGGGCAGCCTTTGCGTCTTCGGCACCGAGGTATCGCGCTATTCCCTCGCCGAACTTCGCGGGATGATCGGTTTCGTGCCGCAGGCAGCGGCGCTCATCGGCGGCAGCGTGCGAAAGAACCTGCTGATGGGCAGACAAGACGCTACGGACGAGGAAATCTGGCACGCGCTGGACATCGCGCAGGCCCGCGCCTTCGTGGAGCGCCTGCCGGGCGGGCTCGACTACCTCGTCGAGGAGGGCGGCAAGAACCTCTCCGGCGGGCAGAAGCAGCGCCTGACCATCGCCCGCGCGCTTTTGCGCCGCCCGCGCATTCTGATTCTCGACGACAGCGCCAGCGCGCTCGACTTTCAGACGGACGCGGCGCTCCGCCGGGCCATTCACGAGGACACGCAGGACATGACCGTCCTCATCGTCTCGCAGCGGGCGAGCGCCATCCGCCAGGCGGACCTGATCGTCGTGCTCGACGACGGGCGCGTCGCCGGGCAGGGCAAGCACGCCGACCTCATGGAAAGCTGCGAAATCTACCGAGAAATCTGCCTGTCCCAGCTAAGCTCCGAGGAGACCGCGGGCTGATCGGCATATGGGCACATCGCGAAAAGGAGTCAATGAATCCAATGAAAAAAGCTGTGCTTTCGCGCCTTTGGCGCTACATTCAGGGCAGCCGGGGCCTGCTCGCCGCCGCGCTCGTAAGCGCCGCCGTCAGCGTCGCCCTCTCGCTCGCGGGCCCGCTGCTCGTGGGCCGGGGCGTGGACCTGCTGATCGGCGCGGGTCAGGTGGATTTCGGCGCGCTTACCCGGCTCACGCTCGTCCTCGTGGGGCTCTACGTGCTCGCGGCGGCGGCCACGTGGCTGCTGGGCTACTTCAACAACGCGGTCAGCTACCGCACGGTGCGCGCGCTGCGCACCGACGCCTTTGAAAAGCTGCACCGCCTGCCGCTCGCCTACATCGACCGCACGGCGCACGGCGACACGGTCGCCCGCATCGTCGCGGACGCGGAGTCCGTCTCCGACGGGCTGCTGCAGGGCATGACGAACCTGTTCACCGGCGTCGCCACCATTTTGGGCACGCTGATCTTCATGCTCTCTTTAAGCCCCTGGGTCACGCTCGCGGTCATCCTCATCACGCCCCTTTCCATCGCCGTCGCGGCGCTGATCACCCGCCGCTCGCACAAGCTGTTCCGCGAGCAGGCGCAGACCCAGGGCGAGCTGAGCGGCTATGTAAACGAGATGATCGGCAATCAAAAGCTCGTGCGCACCTTTGGCTACGAGGCGCGCGCGCAGGAAGAGTTCGATGAGATCAACGAGCGGCTTCGCAAATGCGGCTTTCAGGCGCAGGTGTTCTCCGCGCTCATCAACCCCTGCACCCGCTTTGTCAATAACGGCGTCTACGTCGCGGTCGGCGTGGTGGGCGGGCTGATCTCGCTTGCGACCGGCGGCCTCACGATCGGCGGACTCTCCGCCTTTCTCACCTACGCGAACCAGTACACCAAGCCCTTCAACGAGATCAGCGGCGTGCTCGCGCAGATTCAGACGGCCCTCTCCGCCGCGCAGCGCCTCTTTACCCTGCTGGACGAGGAAGAACAAATTCCGGACGCCGAGGGGCTCTCGCCCGTCCGGGGCGCGCGGGGCGAGGTTTCGTTTCAGGACGTCACGTTCGGCTACGTGCCGGAGCGAACGCTCATCCGCGGCATGAACCTCACGGTGCACGCCGGGCAGCACGTCGCCATCGTCGGGCCGACGGGCGCGGGCAAGACCACGCTGGTCAACTTGCTCATGCGCTTTTACGAGCTGGGCGGCGGCACGATCCGCATCGACGGGCGCGACATCCGCGACATGACGCG
>JAEXCG010000034.1 GCA_023402355.1 Bacillota bacterium
CCGCTGGCGATAGCGCACCAGCGTGAGGGCGCTCATCGCCGCGCGGGCGCATTGCAGCAGCGCGGGGGTCTGAAACAGCTCGTCTTCAAAGAGCAGCCCGTCGGCCATGCGCAGGCCTCGCTCGACCAGGTAGGCGCGCCGGTACAGGCACTGCCACACCATGGGCTCGTAGACGTCCGCACGGCACTGGCCGGCGAAGAGCGCGTCGCCCGTTTGCGTCTGCGTCTCGGGCGGCGTGGGACCGGGAAGGACGGCGCCCGTCTCGTCGTCGAAGGGCTCAAAGCGCGCCTTGAGCACGTCGAGCCGTTCCCTTTGCATGCGCTCCAGGAGCGGCGGCAGGCTTTGCGCGACCGGCACGTCGTCGCTGTCCAGAAAGAAGACGAAATCGCCCTGCGCGGCGTCCAGCCCCGTGTTGCGCGCGGCGGAGAGGCCGCCGTTTTCGCTGCGGGCGATCACCCGCATGAAGGGATAGCGCGCGGCGAAGCCGTCCGCGATCGCGCGGCTGCGGTCGGGGCCGCAGTCGTCCACGAGCAGAACCTCCACGTCGTTCGGGGGAAGGCGCGTCAGCGGCGTGAGGCAGGATTCGATGTAGCGCTCCACGCCGTAAAATGGGACGATGACGGAAAGCAGCATGTTTGAATCCTCCCTATCCTAAAAAGCTGAGCTGTTTTCCCTCCGAGGGGCGGCCCGCCGCGCGCGCCCGCTCGCAGCGCAGGGACGCGCCCGGCAGATCCAGAAGGAAGGGCGACGGCGTCCCGTAGGTGAGCAGCAGCAGTTCTTCCCTTGCGCGGGTCATGCCGACGTAGAGGAGGCGGCGCTCCTCCGCCTCGTCGCTCTCACGACCCGGCATGGAGAGCGGCAGCACGCCGTCGTTTATGCCCGGCAGGAAGACCACGGGAAATTCGAGGCCCTTTGCGCCGTGCAGCGTCATCAGGTGCACGGCGTCCGGCGTGTAGGTTTTAGCGCCGCTGCGCGAGACGTCCGCCTCGCCGCCGAGGGCGATCGTATCGAGCAGGGCGTCCATATCCCCGCTGAGGGCGGCGATGCCGAGCAGGCGATTAAGCGCCTCGGAGGAGGCGATGCCCTCCTCCACCATCCAGGCTTCGACCAGCTTTCGCGCCTTTTCCTTTTTTAGGCGCGGCGCAAAGGCCTTTACGCGCGGCAGAAGGTTCGCGTCCGCTTCGCCGCAAAGCTGCGGGTTTCGCGCGAGGCGGAAGAAGTGGATGCAGGCGAGCACCTGTTCGTCCTCCAGCGTCGCGTCGCGGCCCGTGACCACGTAGGGGATGCTCTCCTTCTTGAGGCACATTTCCAGCATTTCCGCCTGACGGTGCGTGCGGTAGAGCACGGCAAAGTCCGAAAAGCTGCGTCCGGAGCCCGCGCGCGCCTGTTCCTGCGCGTCGAGCATGTCGATGCCGCCGACCATGCGGCCGATCTCCTTTACGATGAACAGCGCCTGCGAAAACTCGTCGGCCGCGGTCAGCAGCCGCACGCGTTCGCCGGAGGGCCTGCGCGCCTCAAGCGTTCGCGGCGCGCCGCCGCGCTCCACGACGGGCAGCGCGGTTTTGAGAATTTCCGGGGTCGAACGGTAGTTATCCGAAAGACGGACGACGCGCGCTTCCGGCCGGTCGGCGAGGAAGCGATCGAAGCAGCCCGCGTCCGCGCCGCGAAAGCCGTAGATCGACTGGTCGGGATCGCCGATGACGAAGAGCGATTCGCTCTCCCGGCTCCACGCTTCCACCAGCTTTCGCTGCGCGGGGTTGATGTCCTGAAACTCATCGACCAGCAGATGGGTAAAGGCCTTGCGGGGCGTCGCTTCGTCCTGCGAAAGCGCGCGCAGCAGCAGGTCGTCGAAGTCGAGCAGCCCGCGCGCTTCCAGGCGCTTTGCGTACAGCGTGTATACGTCGTCCGAAAGCTCCGAAGAAAGGCCGTTCTTGCGGCGGGAGATTTCCGAGAGCAGCTTGCGGGGCGTCGTCTTGAGGGCGAGGGCGCTCACGACCTCCTGCGCGGCCGAAAGCGCTTGCGTATCGTCCGCGAGCGCGGGCGCGCCCTCCTTTGATAGCAGGCGCAGGCAGATCGCGTGGAACGTGCCGATCGTCATGGCGCGGGCCGCGCGCTTGCCCAGCCGCTTTTCAAGCCGCTCGCGCATTTCGCCCGCGGCCTTGTTCGTGAAGGTGACCGCCGTGATGTGATCGGGCTTTACGCCCAGATCTTCCACGAGGTGCGCAATGCGGGCGACGAGCGTCTTCGTCTTGCCCGTTCCCGGCCCGGCGATGACCGCCACCGCGCGCTCCGGCGCGTCGATCGCCTCCTGCTGGCGCGGGTTCGGCGCGTCCGGCGCGGGGGACGCGCTGGCGGCGGCATCCTCCGGCGCAGGCAAGTCTTTTCGCACGGGCGCGAGCGGCGCGGAGGCCTCCGTCTTTGTCTCCTGCCGCCTCGTCTCCTCCGAGGACAGGAAGCAGAGCTGGCCGGAGAGCGCCTCGATCTCGTCGGGGCGCAGCACCTGCACGCGGCCGAAGACGCCGTCGTAACCGGGCGCAGCTTCGATCTGGCCGCAGCGCACGCGGCGGATTCCCTCCGCCACGCAGGGACCGGCGGCGCGCTCGATGTCCTCCAGCGGCGCGCTGCGCAGGATGAAGAACTCGTCGCCCAGCGCCTCGGTGAGCGCCTGGTAGCGCGCGGCCGCCTTCTTGCTGGCGGCGGACACGCCGATGGAGGCGGCCACCACCTCCGGCAGGGGGACGAGGCTTTCAAAGGGCAGGGCGTCTTTCGGTACATAGCCCTCCGCGCGGTCTGCGAGCTGCGCTGCGCGGTGCGCCACGCCGAACGTCAGGCGTTTCCCGCAGACCGGGCACAGCCCGCCCGCGCGCTCCGCTTCCTCCGGCGAGAGGCACTGGTTGCAGGCGCGGTGGCCGTCGAAGTGGTACTTTCCCTCCTCCGGAAAGAATTCGAGCGTGCCCGCAAAGCCGCCCTCGCGCCCGCGTTCGATGGCGGCGCGCAGCGCGTCGTAGGAG
>JAEXCG010000072.1 GCA_023402355.1 Bacillota bacterium
AGCCTGCGCGCGTCCGCGTAGGCCCGCACCGGCACGACGCGCACGGCGGCCGTGTCCTGCGCGAAGCGGCGCGCCATGTCCTCCATGCCGGGGGCGTGCTCTGGCCCGCGCATCACGAGCGCCTCCGCGCCCGCGCCGGGCAGGCCCCGCCGCTCCGGCGGCGTCACGGGCCGTCCGTCGGAAAGACGGCCCATTGCTGCCTGCGCCTCCGGCAGGTCCGTCGCCGCCCACTGCACCACGCACGGGTGGTGGCACAGCCGCGCGGCCGCGTCGTAAGCGCCGCTTTGCGGCAGCCGCTGCCAGACCATCATCCCCGCCTCGTCGCAGGCGTCGTAAAACGCCTCGTCCTCCTCGCCGCAGACGTAGAGCGCGTTCAGGCGCGCCTCCTGCGCAAGGCGCACGAGCGCGTCGTAATGCCCGCGCGCGTGGGCGTGATGCGCGTCCGGCTCGTGGCGCGCGGCGTAGATCTGCACGGGCTCCCCGTTCACGCCGCACAGCGCCGCGGGCTGGCCGGGCAGCGCGAGCGCCGTTTCCAGCGAGCGAAAGCCCGCATGCACGCGCACGGCGTCGCAGCCCATGCCCCGCCGCAGCACCTGCAGGCGCACCGTCACGGGCGCGTTTGGCCGCCCCGGCCGCCAGACGGGCCAGGGGTTCTCCTGCGGTTCCAGCGTGTGCAGCAGCGCCGTGCGGGCCGCCGGCAAGCTTTCTTCAATTTCGTAAAGGCCCAGCGCTTCTTCCCCCTGCGTCACCGCATAGCGGAACGTATAGCGGCCGGGCACGAACGGCGTGACCGTCACGTCCGCCGACAGCCGCTCCATTTCCGCGCGCAGCGAAAAATGCTCGACGCACAGTGCGCTCACGCCGCGGAGCGAGACCCTGCCCGCGATCCCCTGCGCGGCCCGGGCGGGGCTCCCCACGGGCGCGGCGGGCCTGAACGCCACCTCCACGCGCAGCGTGTCCGCGCCGAAGGCATCGCCCGTCACGTCCAGCGCGAGCGGGCCGTCCGCAAAGGAGGCGGCCTCCCGGCCGTTTACGCGGACGACGCCCGCGCCCCGCAGGCGGGCAAAGCGCAGGTAACAGCGCTCGTCCGCCCAGTCCGAGACGTCCGCCTGCGTACAAAAGGTCCATTCCCGCGCCGCCGCCCATTCGGCTTCGCGCGCGCCAAGGCCCGTTTCCAGCCCCGACAGGACGCCCGCCCCCTCCAGCGCCTGCAGCACGGTGCAGGGCGCCTGCGCCTCAAGCGCATAGCCCGCCCCGCTGAGCGAAAACAGCTCCAGCTTTTTCGTGCACGCCAATGTCCATCCCCCGTTTCTTCGCGGGGCATATGCGGCGCTTTGGTGCGCAGTAATTTCTGGAAATACGCAACAAAGCGCCCTCCCCGGACGTTATAACTATAGGAGGCATTCGCCCGGCGCTTTATCCGAGCAGCTTGTCCGCCAGCAGCAGCGCGACGGCGCTCTTGGCGTCTTTCAGCTCGCCGCGCATGACCATGGCGACGGCCTCCTTGAGCGGCATGCGCACCACGCCGAGGAACTCGTCCTCGTCCGGGTGCGCCTTGGCCGCGGTCAGTCCGGTCGCGAGGTACAGCGCGATGCGCTCGGAGCTGAACCCCGGCGTCGTCAAGATCGTGGTGAGCGGATGCCAGCGCTGGGCACGCAGGCCGGTCTCCTCTTCGAGCTCCCGCTGGGCGCATACGAAGGGGTCCTCCCCCGCCGTGTCCAGCTTGCCCGCGGGAATTTCGAGCGTCACCTCGTCCACCGCCACGCGGTGCTGGCGCACGAGGGTCACGAAGTTGTCCTTATCGACCGCGACGACGGCCGCCGCACCCCGGTGCAGCACGACCTCGCGCGGCGCTTCCCCGCCGTCCGGCAGGCGCACCGTCCAGCGCTCGACGTCGATGATCTTTCCCTGAAAGATCGGCTCGCGCGAAACCGGCGTCTCGCGCAGTTCGTTGTCCTGTTCATTCGGGTTCATGTAAAAAGCGCCTCCTTTTATACCGCAAATGCCCTGTGAAGGCATAAAACCTTCCTCGTGCGAGTATCTTCGATTTAGGGGGGCTTATTTCCTGCCTGCGGGCGTCTGCGCAGGCGGAATTTGGACAACCCGTTTGCGTTGACAACCGCCCCGCCGAACGATACAATGAAGCGTACCCGGACTGTCCACACGCCGGCCGCCCAAGGCGCCGCCCGGCAATGAATGCCCGCTGTGTTACAGCAGGGCGAAGATAAAGGAGGGGTTGCATGAAAGTGCAAAGGTTTACCCATCGCGCGCTGGCCATACTCATGAGTTTGATGCTGGCGCTGAGCATGCCCGCCGCAGCCGCGCTGGGCGAGCAGATTCCCCCGACGGCGATCGCTGTTTCCGCGTCCTACACGACGGCGGACGGCGAAGTGATGAGCTTCCCCGCGGACCTGATGACCGACTCGGAGGGCAGGGTCGACCTGTATTGGATACAGGTGCCGGACGCCGCCATGCTTTCGCTCCTGTCTCTTTCCGTAGAAGTATGGGATGCGAGCGGCATGCCGGTGGATACGATGAGCTTTGAGCCCGACATCTCGTTTCCGCTCGATATGACCGCGAGCGACGCCGCGCCCCTGTCCATCGTGGGGACGTCGGAGAACGCCTCCGTGCGCTTTTACGTGATGGCGACCGCGCCTGGCGCGCTGACGCCCGACCCGATGAACCCGGACGACGTGGACAGCTTTATCTACGCGCTGGGCCTTGAGCCGACGCGCGAGGATGCGGAGGGCGAAGCGGAAGGCCCTGACGAAGGCGCCCGCGACGAGGAAAACCTCGGCGAAGGCGACTTCGGCGGTGAGAACTCCGGCGAAGGCGACTTTGACGGCGGCGACTTCGGCGGTGAGAATTCCGGCGAGGGCGACTTTGACGGCGGCGACTTCGGCGGCGAAAATTCCGGCGAAGGCGACTTTGACGGCGGCGATTTCGGCGGCGAGAACTCCGGCGAGGGCGACTTTGACGGCGGCGACTTCGGCGGCGAGAATTCCGGCGAAGGCGACTTCGGCGGTGAGAAT
>JAEXCG010000025.1 GCA_023402355.1 Bacillota bacterium
AAGCCGTCCTGCACCGCCGGAACGAGCGTGCCGTCCCGAAGGTAGCGCGCCATCTCGCCCTGAATGGCGGGCACGCGGCCGAACCCTTCGCACAGGTGAATCTCCGGGAACGTCAGGTGAAGCGTCGAGGGGAACCCGCCGACGAACCGCTCGACCCGCTGCCAGTAGGCGGGATCGGCGGTGTACTGGTCGCAGGCGACGACGGCCCACCGGGAGAGGTCCACGTGCGAAGCGGGCAGCAGGATGTCCGCGGGGCCAAAGCCCAGGGATTGAAAGGCTGGGGACATGAAAAAACGCTCCTTCCGTCCGATGCGGTCGGGATTTGTTCCCATCATAGCATCGGCCGGGGAGCGTGTCAACGGAAAGCGGCAGGTCCTGCGCATGCGCGGGCCTACTCCTCCTCGCTGACGAAGGGAAGCTGCGCTTCCAGCGGGGCGAGCTGCTCGGAGAGGCGCTGACAGAATTCCCCGACGCGCTGCGCGCGCGTGAACTCCGGCAGGCCCAGAAATTCCTTGATCGAGAGCACCAGATCGGACAGGCTCTCGTCCAGCCGGTGCGCGCGGGTGCGTTCGTCGTCCAGCGCGATGCGCAGCAGGTCGTAGCGGACGTTCAGCCGGTCCAGCGCGATGGCCGTCTCCTGCGTGGGCGCGTTCTGCGCCAGCGCCAGCAGGTGGTTGAGGCCTTCCAGCATCTGATAGAGCGCGGGGTCCTGCATGCTCTCCACGCGGCCCTGCGCCTCCTCGAGCAGCGCCTGAGGGCTCTCCTGGTGCGCGCGCGGCTGAAAGGGGTCCACGTACGGCTCGCCCGCGGCCTCCATGTCGGCCATGACCTCGCGCACGAGCGAGGGGCGCGTCTTGAGGCACGAGCGGTACTTGTTCTGATAGCGCAGCATCTTCGACTTGTCGCCGCCCGCCATCTCCTGCACGCAGGCGCGCACGCTCTTGCCCTCCGCGCGGGCGGCGAGCACGGCGCGCAGCAGCTCGCGGACCTCGTCCTGCGAAAAGGGCTCGAAGGGCGGCGCGCGCTTGAGCTCCGGCTCCTGCCCCTGCTTGAGCTGCGCGTAGTAAAAGTTCCGGATGCTGTTGGGCTTTCGGCCCAGCCGCTCCGCCATGCGCTCGAACACGCTGCGCAGGGGCTCGCCCTGCTCGCAAGACGCATGGATTTCTTCAAAGAGCTGTGAAACTTCTTCCGGTTGCCAGCCGCCGCGGGCTCCCCGCGCGACGCGCGATGGCGTGGCGGCCTGCTTTGTCATTTCCAAAGGTCCATCCCTCCATTGACGCGGTGTATACTGCGGTGATAGTATGATCTGCGGCGAGGCGGCTTATGCAAAAGGCTCGCTGGATCGGTTGCGCCGGGGTACCGCGATGCGCTACAATCATATGAAAAGGAGGGGCTGTGCATGCTAATAAAGATCGTGCTCGCGCTGACGGGCTGTATGAGCTTCATTTCCTTCGTCCTCTTCGGGGTGGACAAGCGGCGGGCGCGCCGCGGGGAGTGGCGCATTCCCGAACGGACGCTGCTCACCTGCTGCGCGCTCTTCGGAGCGGCGGGCGGCCTGTGCGGCATGCGCGCGTTTCATCACAAGACGCGGCACGCCAAGTTCGCCTACGGCGTGCCCGCCATGCTGGCCGTGCAGGCCGTCTTGCTGGCGGCGCTCATCTGGTGACGCAGGGACCTGCCTTCGTTTAAATTTGCCCGCCGCCTCAAACAGGACAGGACGGCGTCGTGTTTCCCATGCTATCCTATCCTCACGAAACGGAGGCGAGATCATGAACGAAGAACTAGCGAAAAACTTCATCTACCGCAACGCGAGGCCGCTGGACCTTTTCAGGTGGCGATACCTGTTTGAGGGGGGAAGCCGGGAGGACGTCCTGAGCGCGCTTGCGGCGTATCAGAACGAGGACGGCGGCTTCGGGCACGCGCTGGAGCCCGACTGCTGGAACCCGCATTCCGCGCCGATGCAGACCTGGGTCGCCACGCGCATTTTGGAGGAGGTTGGGCTAAAGGACGGCAGCCACCCGATCGTGCGGGGCATTTTGCGCTACCTGTCCTCGGGACGGGACTTCGACGGTCACACGTGGGCGAGCGCCCTCCAATCCAACGCGGACCACCCCCACGCGCCCTGGTGGGCCCCCGATCCGAACGCGGAGACAGGCTATAACCCCACGGCTAGCCTCGCGGGCTTTGCCCTGCGGTTTGCCGAAGGAAACGGCGCGCTGAGCGAGACGGCCCGCCGGGTGGCGCGGGAGGCGTACCTGTATTTCAAGGAACACTTTCCGCTCCCCTCGATGCACACGGCTTCCTGTTTTCTGGAGCTTTACGAGGCATTGCGGGCGTGCGGCGCGGAAGACCTGCTGGACCTGAATGAATTTGAGGAGCTCCTTCGCGGGCAAATTCGCGCGCTCATCACGTACGATGCCTCAAAGTGGGCGACGGAATACGTGTGCAGGCCCTCGCAGTTCATTTCCTCGCGCGCGAGCGCCTTCTTTGCGGAGAACCGCGAGGTCTGCGAGGAGGAGTGCCGCTTCCTTTCGGCCGCTCAGGAGCCGGACGGCTCGTGGGGAGTCACGTGGGCCTGGGCGGAATATCCCGAGGCCTGGAGCGTCAGCAAAAATTGGTGGAAGGCCGATCAGATCATCCGAAACGTCCGGTTTGCCAGGGCGATTCTCGGCTGATCCCATCCATGGGGTTCCGATCGGAGGCTCCTGCCGCGCGCGAGAGGGTTCGCGTGCGGCCGTTTTCGTTTACAGAGGGATGCGCGCGGGGGGGCAATCATCTGAAAATGATCACCGCCGCGTTTTTCTTTTCAAAAGGCGTTGACATATTCGTTCTATTGGAGTAGAATGAACGTACATTCTATTGGAGTAGAACGGAGGGACAGACGTGGAGATCAAGCTGTTCGACTCGGAACGCCGGGTCATGGAGTGCCTGTGGCAGGAGGGCGAGCTGGGCGCGCGGGAGCTCGCCCAGAGGCTTTCGGAGCAGGTCGGGTGGAGCAAGACCACCACCTATACGGTCATACGCAAGTGCTTGGACAAGGGCGCGCTGGAGCGCATCGACCCGGGCTTTCGCTGCCGGGCGAAGATCAGCCGCGAGGAGGTGCTCCGCCGCGAGACGGAGGAATTCATCGACCGCAACTACGACGGGTCGGCGGACCTGCTGGTCGCGTCGCTCCTGGGCCAGCGGAAGCTTTCGCAGTCTGAAATCGAGCGCATGAAGGTGCTGATAAAGGAGTTGGAGTAGGATGACGGAGCTTTTGGAGATGAGCCTGCGCGGGGGTGTGCTGATCGCGGCGATCCTGCTCGTGCGCGCGCTTTGCGTCAACCGGCTGCCCAAGCAGGCCTTTCTGTTCCTTTGGGCGGCGGCGTTTTTCAGCCTCATGGTGCCGCTGCACATTCCCTCGCCGGTCAGCGTGTACCAGGCGGCGCAGCATCTCGGGGCGCCCGTGCGCCGGGGCGGCCTGCTGCTGCCCGTGACGGGGGAGGCGCCCGCGCAGGCGGCGCGCGCCGCATCCCCCGTGGTGATCGTGTGGGCGGCGGGGGCGCTGCTGCTCGCGCTGGGCTTTCTCGCGCTGCACCTGCGGAGCCGGGGAAAGTACCGCGCCTCGCTTCCGGTGGAAAACGCCTTCGTCAAGAGCTTTCTGGAGGCGCATCGCCTCAGACGGCCCGTACAGGTGCGCTACTCCGACCAGATCGGGTCGCCCCTGACCTACGGCATCCTCTATCCGGTCATCCTCCTGCCCAAGGGCTTTGAGCGGATGGGGGAAGATCGGCTCGCCTTCGTCCTGAGCCATGAGCTGTGCCATATCCGGCGCTTTGACGTGCTGGGCAAGTGGCTGCTGGCCGCCATGCTCTGCGTGCACTGGTTCAACCCGCTCGTGGCCGTGATGTACTTGCTCGCCTGCCGCGACGTGGAGCTCTCCTGCGACGAGGCGGTCGTCCGCGGATTTGGGCTCTCCGCCCGGTCCGCGTACGCGCTGACGCTGCTGGCGCTGGAGGAACAGCGCACCGTCTACGCGCCGCTGGAGAGCGGGTTTAGCCGCAGCACCCTGAAGGAGCGGATCACGGCAATCATGAAGGCGCGGCCCGTCACGGGGCTGCGCGCCGCCGCGGCGATGCTGCTCGTATGCGGCGTGACGACGGTGTTTGCGACCTCCGCGCCCGCGGAGGAAGCCGCGGCGCCTGACAAAGCCGCTGACATGTCGGTTCTGGATTCGCTGGACTGGGAAGACACGGACGAGCTTTGGGCGGATATGGATAACCGCTGGGCGGACGGCACGCCGTCTTACACGCAGGCGCAGTACGACGCCCTGATCGGCCTGCTCAAGCCGGAAGGCTACGCGGAACTGTCCATCGCGGCGTTCAACCGGAGCGTGCACGCGGCGATGTTCTCCGAGGGGGGAGAGAAGCTTTACCTGCTCTACGACGTGGTGCTCAGCTCCCTGCCGGAGGACGACCCAAACGCGGCTTTCCTGCGCAACACGGTGCCCGCTTCCCTGCGCGAGTACGACGCGCGCTTGAGCGAGGTGTACTCGGGCGAGAGAGACGATCCGGAGTTTTACGCGACGGCGCAGGCGGTGCGCAGCGCGGACGTCTTTGGGGAACAGGTGACGGCGGGCATCTGCTACGCCGATTACAGCTTTTCCTATCGCATCCTCGACCAGGATGCGCTGACCGTCGCGGAGCGGGACGCGTTTTTGCAGCGCATCATGCAGGCCGCGCAGGACTTTTGCGAGGCAAACCTTACGCGGGAGCCCGACGAGGACGACCTGCAGGCGGCGCTTGAAGCCGCGGGTGCCGAGGCGTCGGACGACAAGATCGGCTTTGTTCGCTGCGAGGTGTTCTCGCTGGAAAACGACTGAAGGGAGAATCTACGATGAAGAAGCTCATGCGGATGACCACGGCGCTTCTGCTCCTGCTGGCGATTTCGCTGCCGGCGCAGGGCTTTGCGGAGGGGCGGTACTTTTCGGGACGAAAGATTTCTTATACGCAGGCGGACTACGACCTGGTGTGTTCGTTTCAGACGGACGGGTACGCGGACATGCCGGTGGCGGCCTTTGACCGCAGCGTGCTCGACTGGGACGACGAGGACGCCTATCATCGCAGCGAAGCGTCGCTGCGGCGCATCCTTGCCTCGCTGGAGGAGGACGACCCGAACGCGGAGTTCATCCTGGGCACGCTGCGGAACGTCTGGGACGCCTGCGAGGTGCGGCATTACAATGCCTGCGGCCGGGCGACCGCGCCCTGGCACAACGGCTCCGCCTCGAGCGAGACGTACGGCGATATTTTCGGCGATCGGGTGCTGCTGCGGGGCGCGTACGTGGAGTTCTGCTTTGACTACATCGCGGCGGACGAACAGACCCTGACGGTCGCCCGTAGGGACGAGTTGCTTTCCGAGGCGGGGCGGAAAATCGAGGCGTTTTTGAAGGAGCAGGACGCGGAGGCGCTCCGGGACACGGCGAGCATGAAGAAGAAGCTCGAGGCCGAGCTCAAACGCGTGCTTGGCGACCTGGACGACGAAATCGCCTGGGGCGGGGGCTGGAACCTGTCTTATTACCTGGACGACCCCTACGCCTACGAGACGGACATCGCAGGCGCGGACGCGGACTGGAAGGCGGGCTATACGCAGGAGCAGTACGACCGGGTGATGGCGGCGCTGAAGCCGGAGGGCTACGAGGACATGTCCGTCGCCGAGTTCGACCGCATGGTGCACAAGGCCTTCAGCGAGGACGACGACTGGGACGGCATGAACATGATCTACGAGATGGTCAGTTCCTACCTGCCCGAAAGCGACCCGAACGCCGGCTTCCTGCGGACGACGGTGCCCATGGCCCTGCGGGAGTACGAGGCGCGGGCGATCGAGGTCTATTCGGGCCGTGAGAACAACCCGACCTGCAGCGAATGGGTCACGGCGGACATCGAGGAGGACGTCTTTGGCGACGGCGTGGTGGTCGGGGAGGCCATGGCCGACTATACGTTCAGCTATCGCCTGGTGGACGCGGAGCGGCTCACCGTGCGCGAGCGCGACGCATTCCTGAAGGCCGTGAAGGAGGGAGCCGAGGACTTCCTTCGGGAGGCCTTGAAGACGGGCAAGGGACAGACGACGAAGGCCGCGTTCAAGGCCGGTCTTGAGGCCGTGGGCGAGGCGGCGAGCACCGACGCCATCCGCTTTGTCGGCTGCTCTGTCGACGAATTTGAAATCGCCCGTTAAGGCAGAGAAAGACCGCCGCGGTGCGGAAAGCAAATCGCTTTCCGCACGGCGGCGGTCTTTTTGCCCGGGGGCGGCCGTTTACTCGGCCTTGACCTTCGGCGCGCGCTTGGCGGCCGTGGACGTGCGTCTGGCGCGGGTGCGCGCCGAGCGCTCCTGCGATTTTTCCGCGAGCGCGTCCAGCCGGTGCTGCTCGACGCGCTCGAGCCTCTCCCTGCGCGCCCGCTCTAGTTCAAGCCGCCTGCCCGCAAGGGCCTCCTGCAACTCGCCCTGCAGGGAAGCGTCCTGAGCGATGAGGAAGCGCTCGAACGCGTCGGGGTAGACGAAGTCCTTCTGTCCGTAGGGGCCCGCAAACTGCACCGTGATCTTGCCCTCGTGTTCCCCGAGGATTTCCCCGGGCCCAAACTTGCCGTGCGATACGGCGATTCCCGTAAGTTCCATCAGCTTTTCCTTTCCTTCCGCGGCGCTTTCATGCCGAGCGGAACGGGCGTGGGCCGGTCCCTCCTTGGACCGGCCCGGTGGGGCGGCCGGGGCCGCCGGAAATAAACCCGGAGGCAGGCCGTCTTCGCCTGCCTCCGTCCGCGTTTGCTCAGTCCAGATAGTCCCCCAGGCTGTATTGGTTGTAGCGCTTCTTCAGCCTCAGCAGCACGGAACCGTCCGGCTGCGAGGACTCTGAAAGCACCTTGTAGGGAATCCGCTTCCGGTCCAGCTCGGACTTGTAATGCTTCAGGTCATCGGGCAGCTCAAACAGAATGGTTTGCTCGAGGCACGCACTCTGAATGCGTTTCAAACCGTTTCACCTCCCGGCGGGCTGTAACGCCGCGGGGCGGCTGTTCAGCGTATATACAGTATAACAGATTTTTGCCTTTTTCGTAAGCAAAAAATGAGTGGACGCAGCCCCGAAAGCCCCGGATTGGGGGCTTGGAGGAAAGAAAAATCGGCGGAAATGCAAAAGGCCGCGCGCGCTCCCTCTGCGCGTCTGGGGAGAAAATCGCGCCCGCCCCGTCAGCGCCGCAGACCCTTGGGATAGCGGTTCTTGTAAAGACCGTCCGAGCACTTGGCAAAGCCCAGCGGGCAGCCGTAAAGCGTCATGAGCGTAAAGCCGCGGGGCGCGTCCTCCCCGGCGGGGAGCGCCTCGCCGTGCTGAAAGCGCAGCGCCTGATCCTCGCAGAGCGCTTTGGCGTTCAGCGCGTCCCCTTCGCCCAGGGCCATCGCCAGCGCGTGGTCGGGCTCGACCCGCCTGCCCGCGACGCGGCCCAGCAGCAGCCCCGCGCGCAGCACGCGCAGGCCGGAAAGGTCCGGCAGCCCCTCGGGCAGGGCGCAGAGCGCGTCGCCGAACGCCGCGGCCCTCGCGAGCAGGGCATCCTTTAGGGGCGCGCTCGTTTCGGAAAGGACCTGCGAGAGGCAGGCGTAAAGAGCCGGCCCCCAGTCGGGCTTTGCCGCGCGCGCCGCCCGGCCGCGCCCCTTTCCCTCCCTCTTAAGGGCGCGGGGCGTCTCGGGCGCGTCGGGGGACCGGCGCAGCCTCGCGCAAAAATGCCCCTCGCCCCGCATTCGGTGGGGATACAGGTGCGTCATGCCCTCCGGCGCGTCGCCCAAACCGGGCAGGGAGAAGGGCTCGAGCGAAAAGTCCGGGTGCGAGGCGAGGAAGCTTTCGATCACGCCCTCGTTTTCCACGGTGTTGAAGGTGCAGGTGGAGTAGACCATTAGCCCGCCCGGGCGGAGCATGCGGCAGGCCTGCGACAGGATTTCGAGCTGGCGCCCGGCGCAGCCCGCGGGGCTCTGGGGCGTCCACTCGGCGCGCGCCTCCTCCTGACGGCGGAACATGCCCTCGCCGGAGCAGGGCGCGTCCACCAACACGCGGTCGAAGAACGCGGGGAAGCGGGGCGCGAGCGCGTCCGGCAGGGCGCTGAGGACGGCGGCGTTGCGCACGCCCATGCGCTCGACGTTGCGCGAGAGCACCTGCGCGCGGGCGGGCACGGGCTCGTTGGCGACGAGCAGCCCCTGCCCCCCCAGCAGGCAGGCGATCTGCGTGCTCTTGCCGCCCGGGGAGGCGCACAGGTCCAGCACGCGCTGGCCGGGCCGCACGTCCAGCGCGCTGACGGCGGCCATGGCGCTGGGCTCCTGCAGGTAATAGGCCCCGCCCTCGTGCAGCGGGTGCAGGCCCGGCCGGGCGTCGGAGCGGACGAAGAAGCCGCCGCGCGCCCAGGGGATGCCCTCCTCCACGCCGTCCAGGGGGACCGGCAGCGCGCCGTCCGGGTAACGCAGAAGGTTGACGCGAAGCCCCCGGGTGAAGGGCTGCGCCATCGCCGCGAGGTAGAGCTCGTATTCCGCCCCGCCGAGCTGCGCGCGCATGTTTTGAAGGAATGCCTTCGGAAGATCCATTCTACAGCACCTCGACAAAGATGGTATAGCCTACGGTGAAGAAGAGCAGCAGCACCCCCTGCAAAGAGAGCATCAGCGCGTGGGGCGTGTGCCTGCGCGTGGTGACCGCCTGCAGGATGGGCATCGTGGCCATCGCCATCAGGTAGCGCGGGCCGCTGAGCAGCCAGGTCGGCGCGAGGGCCACGGCGATGTACACGACCGTGTACGCCTGATGCTCCAGCGGCATGCGCCGCCCGGTGCAGACGAGCAGGATCATGGCGTAAAAGATCGCGAAGAGCTGCACGCCCCAAGTCCAGAAGCAGTCGCTTTCGCCCCAGGTGCGGAAGATGTAGTCCGTGGTGTTGCGCACCGAGCCGAAGAAGGTGCCCATCTGCTGGTACCAGTTGTCCCTTTGATAGATCAGGAACTGAAAGGGGTTCCCGCTGACCGCGTAGTTCAGGTACAGGTAAGCGCAAAGACCCAGAAAGACGAGCAGCCCCGTCAGCGTGCCGCGCAGGGCGAGAGCCGCCCGCGTTCCCTTCCGCGCGCGCAGGGCTTTGCGCCAGGCGTACAGCCAGACGACCCCGCAGACGATGACGCCCAGCGAGCGCGTGAGCGCGGAAAGCGCGCCGAGCAGCGCCGCCGCCAGCAGCCTGTCGTTTGCGGCGGCGTACAGCGCCCCCAGGGTCAGCAGCAGGAAGAGCGCCTCGGAGTAGGGGGCGGCGAGAAAGACGGAGTAGGGGTTCAGCAGAAAATAGCACACGGAAAGCCGCGCGGTCTGCGCGTCGTACACGCGGCTAACGAGCGCGTACAGGAGGCTGGCGGCGCCCGCCGCGCAGAGGTTGCTGACGACGACGCTGGAGACGACCCAATCGCCCACGAGCAGGTTCAGCGCGCGCACGCACCAGGGGTAGAGCGGGAAGAAGACGAGGATCAGCCGGTCGTCGCCCACGTTGACGTAGCCCTGCTGGGCGATCTTGAGGTAGTGGCGCGCGTCCCAGTGCACCCACAGGCCGTCGAAGGAGGCGGCAAAGGAGACGAAGCGCCCCTGCATCAGGCAGTGGACGCCCCAGGCGACGGCGTAAAGCAGCAGCCGCGAGAGCAGCATCGCGAGCGCCGCGAGCACGAGCGCGCGCACGCCGGGCCCCTTCCGGCTTAGGCGCGCGGCGGGCTCCGCGCCGCGCAGCAGGCGCGAAAAGCGCAGCAGCATCAGAGCGGCGGCGGCCCCCATCAGCGCGATGGAGAGGAGGGCGGCGGCGGCGGGCAGCCACTCGGACGGCGTCTTGAAAAAGGACATGCGGTTCCTCCATTCAAAAAAACCGCGCTCCGGGAAGCCGGAGCGGGCGGAAAGCGGAACGAATCCGGGGGATTACGGACGATCCTCTTCGTCCGGGCGGACGGGCTTTGTAAACGCCTCTTCCTTGCTGACGCGCGGGGCCAGCCCCTTGACGGGCTCCTCGCGCGGGTCGAAGAAGTTGGCGATGCGGCTGCGCTTCTTTTCGCCGCCCGCGCCGCGCTTTTCCACGCGCTCGCGCAGCCGGTCGACCACCGAGGGCTTTGTGCGCGTGCCGGGCACGCGGATGTCCTCCATGCGCACGACGGGGTGCACGGCCGTCTGATCCCAGTCGGGCCACTGCGGCGGCTCCGGCAGGTCGTCGGCGGGGGCGTCGTCGCCGGGCGCGGCTTCAGGCGCCGCCTGTACCGGCACTTCCGGGACGGACGCGGCCTCTTCCACGGCGGAGGCTTTGGAGACGCCGTTTTCTTCGGCGGCCGTTTCCGCAGGCGGCTCGGCCGCGCGCTCTTCGGCGGGCGTGCGCCGCCTGCGCCGCCTGCGCGGCGAGGACGCATCGTCCGCGTCGTCCCTCGCGCTCTGCGCCTGCGGCGCGCGGTCCGCCCGCGCCTCCAGGGCCTCGAGCACTTCCGGCGCGTCGTAAGGCGCGAAGGGATCGACGCCGGGAACAAGCTCCTGCGAGACCTCCGTATCCTTCGCCGCGGGGCGTCCGTAGACCTGCCGAAGCGAATCGGCGTCTACGATCGGCTCCGTGGCCTCCGGCTCAGCGGAGACGGGCGGCTGATAGGCAGGCTGCTCGTCGTAAGCGGACTGGGCCTGATAAGCAGGCTGCTCGTCGTAAGCGGGCTGGGCTTGATAAGTAGGCTGCTCGTCGTAAACAGGCTGCGGTTGATAGACAGGCTGCTCGTCGAAAGCGGGCTGAGCCTGATAAGCTAACTGTTCGTCGTAGGCGGGCTGGGCCTGATAAGTTGGCTGCTCGTCATAAGCGGGCTGGGCCTGATAGACGCTCTGTTCGTCGAAAGCAGGCTGCGGCGGATAGACCGGCTGGCGCGTATAGGCGGTCGGGGCGTCGAAGCGCTGTCCGGGGTACGCGCCGAGCGCTTCTTCCGGGACGGCCTGCGCCCGCTCGAGCGCCACCCGCTGCGCTTCCTCGTCCAACTGGGGAATCTCCTCGTGCACGGCGGGCACGACCCGCGTGGGCGCCTCGCTCGGGTATTCGCCGGAGGATTCCTCCGATTCGTCCTCCCCCTTCCTGCGCCCGATGCCGAGCATGCGCAGGAAGCCGCGCTTTACGCGACGCGCGCGCGTCGCCCAGATGTGGTAGGGCTGCCACCGGACGAGCCACATGAGCCAATCCATCACGAGCCCGCCTGCCACCAGCACGAGCACAATCAGCAGCCAGTTGTTGCCGAGCCAGGCCAGAATGCCGCGATCCCCGCCGCTCTGAAAGAGCGTGACGAGACTGCCTACGGCGCTTTTGACCCAACTGAGCAGCACGCTGAAAAGCGTATCCGCAAATGCGCCCATGATTCCCTCCCGTTAATTCGTCTCAGTGATGGTGACCTGAACGGACGTGGTCGCCAGCGCGCACCCGAACGGCGGCGCGTTGTCGATGCGGCACTGCACCGGAAGCTGGTATTCGCCGGGCGCGAGGCCCGATACGTCCACGTAAAGCTGCACGTCGGAGGCGGAAAGCCCCGTCACGAACGCGTAGCCGCCCGTGATCTGCACGGTGGTCTTGCTGGTGGAAAGCTTGGCCGAGCGGTTGTCCGCCGCGCCCTCGGCGGCGATGGCGACGTTCTTGATCGTCTTCTCGCGCTGCTCCTCCACCACGTCCGCCGTGATGAGCACCTCGCTCGCGCTCACGTACTTGAGGTCGGACATGCGCCTCAGCTTTGCCGCGCCGCTCACGGAGGCCTCCGCGCCTTCCACGCTCAGGGGCGTGTCGACGATGGCGGCGGTGAGGCCGTTTAGCACCTCGCGGGTGCCCGCCACGCGCAGCGTCGCCGGGGTGACGACCACGTTGTCCAGAACAAAGCCCTCGGCGGGCGCGCCGGTGACGGCGGTGGCCGCGTCCACGGGCAGCTCGAGGCTGGGGTATACGTCCGTCTCCACGATGATGGAGTCGATGATGACCGATTGGTTGGTGATCTGAATGAGCGGGGAGTCGAGGACTTTGCCGTCCGCGTCCTGAAGCTCGAGGGTGACGGCGCTGCGCTGCGTCTGGGGCGAGGCGGTCAGCTTGGACAGGTCCAGCTTGGCGACCGCCCGCGTCACGCCGGAGACGAGGCTCTGCGGGCCGCCGATGGTGACGTAGGAAGGATCGGTGCGCGGCGTGTCGGCCCAAAGCCCCTCGGGGATGGAGCCGACGGATTCCACCACCACGGGGATGCGCCCGCGCATGGCGTACTCGTCGACGTTCACGGTGACGGTGGAGGGCTCGACCTCGAGCACGCGCCCGTAGGAGGTGGAGGTGGTCACGCTCAATTCCTGCTGGCCGGAGGCGCGGATCTTCGTCAGGTCGATGCGGGGGTTGTAGCTGGAGCCGGTGGCGCGGGCGTAGTTCGCCTGCGGCACCTCCACCTTCATGCGCACGCTGGGCAGGAGGGTGGAGACGTCGTCGAGCACGATGTAGCCGCGCGTGCGCAGGGTGTCCGCGCCGGTCACGGTCACCTCGACGTTCTGAAAGACCTTTTCGCGCAGCAGCGTGCCGTCGGAGGCGATCAGGACGCTCCACAGGCACAGCGCGATGAGCACGGCGAAGACCTTGAGAAACCAGTTGCTGGAGATGATCCTGCGCACGCCGCGCGCGAAGCGGGAAAGGCGGGTATCCTTCTCCTTCTTGGGAAGCAGGTCACTCTTCTTGATCGGACCGTTCATCATGGCGCTGCCTCCTCTTAAAGAAATTCATGAGCGACGGAGCCTGCGGCTCGGAGGGGCCCGCGTCGTAGAGCTCGTGCAGGATCAGTTCGATGGAGCGGGCGTCCAGGTGGCGCGTCAGCTTGCCCCCGCGCGCCATGGAGACGATGCCCGTCTCCTCCGAGACGATGAAGACCGTAGAGTCGGTCGTCTCGGAAATGCCCAGGCCCGCGCGGTGGCGCGTGCCCAGGTCGCGGCTGATGCCCGTGCCCTCCGACAGATTGAGCAGGCAGGCGGCGGCTACCACGCGGTCGCCGCGGACGATGACCGCGCCGTCGTGCAGCGGGGTGTTGGGCTCGAAGATGTTTTCGATCAGCGGCTGCGAGATGAGGCCGTCCACCCGGGTGCCGGTGTTGATGATCTCGGTCAGGCGGGTGCGGCGCTCGATGACGATCAGCGCGCCCACGCGCCGCTTGGCCATGTTGAGCAGCGCCCGCGTCATCTCCGTCACAATGAGGGCGACCTCGATTTCCTTGTCGTCCGTCTTCACCCGGTCGAAGAGCGAGGAGTTGCCGATGCCCTCGAGCATGCGGCGGATTTCCGGCTGAAAGACGACGATCAGCACCACGGGCCCGGCGCTGATGACCCACTTGAGCAGCGTGCTCAGCGTGCGCATGCCGAACAGCTCGGACAGCCACGAGGCCAGCAGCAGCACCACGATGCCCTTGGCAACCTGGCTCACGCGCGTCTGGCGCGTGTACTTGAGGAGCTGATAGATGAGAAAGGCGACGATCAGGATATCCAGGATGTCCGCGATGCGCGGCCGGTGGAGGATGTTCCACACCATGTTGGACAGTTCGTCCCATAATTGAGTCAAGCGCACATTCCCCCGCTTTCTTTAGCGTATATCCACGCGGCGCTTCGCCGCGAAAAGCGTATGCTCTCCTTTATTATACTACAGGCCCGCGCTTCCTTGTAGGGTAAAGCCCAAACTTTTTTGACGGAGGCTTCCTATCCTAACTGACGAATGAGGGGCGGCTTGGGTTGCATCCAAATCCTGATTTATCGGCCGCCGCCTTCGCGCGCAGGGCGCGCGCCGGGGCCGCGGCCGACGAAAAACGGCGGCGGGGCAGGGAAATCCTGCCTCGCCGCCGTTCCTTTGAAAGAGGGTCACTCCTTGACGGTTTCGCGGTCCTTGAACAGCAGCGTGATCGACCACAGGCCCGCCGCGCCGACGAGGCCGTAGATGATCCGGCTGATCATCGCGCCCTGTCCGCCGAACAGGTAAGCCACCAGGTCGAACTGGAAGAGGCCGATGAGCCCCCAGTTGATCGCGCCGATGATGACCAGCAGCAACGAAAGACGATCCATCATAGTCCACTCCTTTTTGGTTGTGCGTTCTTTCTACGCAGGTAGCATGACCCAAAGGAGGGGGAACTATCCATGATCTGAAAATTTATTGGCAATGGGCGCGCCGTCTCACGCCTCCATCAGGGGATTGCGCACGTGGCGCTTCTTGTTTTCGGGCTGAATGAGCTCGATCTCCATGCGCGAAAAGGAAATCGGCTCCATGAAGTGATCCTGGGAAAAGTGCGTGCGCCCGAAGGAGGCGAAGTCCTTTTCGTTCTTTTGAAGCCAGAGCGGGCGCGGCACGTCAAAGCGCCGGCACAGCGCGAGCAGCGCCTCGTCGATGTCCTGCGGGTTGCAGGGCACCGTCTCGCTTTTTAGGATGCGCGTCCCCTTGACGATGCGCCCCCACAGGCGCGTTTCCTCTTCCGGGGTGTTGATCTGCATAGGGTCAGTCTCCTTTTTCGTTCCGGCGCAGGCCGGGTTTCCTGCGGTTATTATGACAGATTTGCGCCCATGGCGCAAGGCGGGCGGCGGGAAAACGCATTTTTTCTTGCTCTTGAGAGGGATGCGGGGTATAATAAATAAGCCTCTATATCGAATGGACTTCGGAAGGATTTGTGCGTTCATGCGTTTTTCGTTTTGCCCCCTCTTTTCAGGATCTAGCGGCAACTGCCTGCTCGCCTGCGCGGGCGACACCCGCGTGCTCATCGACGCGGGCATGACCGGCCGCGCCATACTGGGCGAGCTGTGCAAGCTGGGCGTGTCGCCCGATACGCTCTGCGGCATCCTCGTCACCCACGAGCACAGCGACCACATCCGCAGCGTCGGCATGCTCAGCCGCAAGTTCGACCTGCCGGTCTACGCGAGCGAGGGAACCTGGTGCGCCATGGAGGAAAAGGTGCAGGGCGTAGCGCCGAAAAACCAGCGCGTCTTCGCCGCCGGACAGGACTTCTTCGTGGGCAGCCTCGGGGTGCAGCCCTTCTCGATCCCGCACGACGCGGCGGACCCGGTAGGCTTTAGCCTGCTGCACGGCGGCGGCAAGATCGCCGTTGCGACCGACCTGGGGCATCTGAGCCCCTCGTGGATGCAGGCGGTGTCCGGCGCGCAGGTGCTCATGCTCGAATCGAACCACGACCTGGACATGCTGGCGCGCGGCCCCTATCCCGCGAGGCTCAAGCAGCGCATCCGGGGGCGCAAGGGGCACCTTTCCAACGAGGACTGCGCGAAAGCGCTCACGGAGCTCGTGCCCACGGGACTTCGCAGCGTCATCCTGGGCCACCTGAGCGGGGAAAACAACCTGCCGGAGCTGGCCTATCAGGCGGCGCGGCAGGCGATCTCGGCGCTGGGGGCGGTCGTCGGGGAGGACGTGACGCTCGAGGTCGCCCGGCGCGACCAGATGAGCAGCCTCTTTACCGTGGCCTGACAAATTTTGTGCAGGGATTTTGGACGGCGGCTCGTCTTATCCTTGCAGGGATTTTGAGGGTGTTTCTCGAATTCCTTAAGTTAACGAAGCGATTACGTCGCGCGCGGCCTTGCCGCGCGCCGATATTTCTTCTTCGATAAATGGACGCTGAATTTTCATGAAAGGCAGGTTGGGCGCCGATGGAGACAGAAAGACCGCGCCGCAAGCGCGTTTCTCAGGCCGAACTGGACCGCCTGGCCGAGCAAAACCCGGCACAGGAATTTTACGACTTTGACCCGCCGGCGCAGCACATCGAGCGGCGCCGCCCGGAGCCGGTATACACCCCGCCGCCCCGGACCGTGCAGCCCGAGTGGAAGCGGCGCGCGATCGAAAACGCGGCCGCGAAGCCCAAGCCCGCCGACAAGCCCAAACCCAAGCCGAAGCCCGCGCCCAAAGCGGCGGCTTATGGCGCGCCCCGCCCCGCGGCGAGCGCGGCGCGGAAGACGGCGGCCAAGCCCGCGGCGAGGCCGGCCTCAAAGCCGGTGCCCAGGAC
>JAEXCG010000085.1 GCA_023402355.1 Bacillota bacterium
GGCTGTAGGTGTCGGAGTAGGTGTGGGCGTCGGAGTAGGTGTGGGCGTCGGAGTAGGCGTAGGGGTCGGCGTCACTGTCGGCGTGGGTGTCGGCTTGACGCTGCCGCTATGCGCCGTATAGTAGTAGAAAACCTGTCCCTTGATCGCACCGTTCATGTCCCTCGCGGTGAAGGAGAGGCGAATCTTCGCGCCGTCTCGGGCGCGCTCGGGCAGGGTAAAGCTGATCTCCCGAAAAGCGGGCGTATCGCTCTTGCTGTCCGCCGCGATACGGCACAGCCGCTCCCCCGCGAGATTGACTTCCAGGTAGGTGTCGATCCGGCTGTCCTCGGAGGCGAGGACGTCGGAGGATAGCGAGAGATGCACCTCGTCCCCCATCACGTAGACGGGCAGGCCCGTCCAGCGGTAGACGTGCGTAACCTGCGCGTCGGTCGCAAGGCGCGTGATGTCAAGCGTGATGGAGGCGCCGTCCGCAAGGCGCTCTTCCATCTCGTAGCCGGGCAGCACCTCGCCTTCCGCGGTGGCGGCGGCGCCCTCCGCGGAGGATGCGGCGCTGAACGCCCGGTGCGCGGAAGAATCCTGCGTGCTTACCGCGATGCGCTCTGCCTGCCAGTACACCTCCTGCACGGCGGAGACGTGTTCCGGCTCAAAGATGGTGCCGTCGGCCAGCGCACCAACGCAAGCGCAGCACAGCAGACATGCGCAAAGGAATATCGTGAGTACCCTCCTGCTTTCGTAAAACAACGCAGCAGCCCCCTTAATAATTGAAACTAACCCCAGGACAGGCATATTTGCCTATCCAAATACATACAATGATCTATCTTCAATTTATACCATAACGGCGCGCGAAAATCAATCGAAGTCCGGCGAAATACCAAAATAATGCGGGGATAACCGACCGCATGCAAATGGGCAGGGTTCACAGAAAATTGGTACTAGCAAAATGTGTCCTGTTGGGTTATAATGAAAAAAAGAACAAAAGGAGGGATTGACCATGATCCAGATTATCTTTGGCAAAAGGGGATCGGGCAAGACCAAACGCATTATAGATATGGCGAACGCGTCCGTCGGCGAGCAGAAGGGCAGCGTTCTCTTTATCGACGACGACAGCCGCTATATGTATGACCTCAAGCATCAGATTCGCTTTATCGATGCGAGCGAATATGGCATTAAGGGCGAAACGCTGTTCACCGGCTTCCTGAACGGCATCCTCGCCAGCAACTTCGATGTGAGCCTCATCTTTATCGACGCGTTCCTGCACCTGGTCGATACGGATAAACCCGACATCGCCAAGCTCGAGGGCTTCTTCAAGATGCTCGAGGAGCTCTCCGCGCGCTCCAACGCGAATTTCGTCATCAGCCTGAGCGAAGACCCCGCGCTGGTGCCGGAGTGCATCCGCAAATATCAGATTTGACAGCAAGCGGCCGCAGGCGGCTGCATGCCCCCTTCCCGAAACGGGGAGGGGGTTTTCGGTATCGCCCGCAGGCTGGCGCGGGTTCCCTGTATCCCCTGAGCGTACACGAGGAGGAGTATCCATGCAGTTTATAGGTACAAGAACCGGCGCGGCCGGTGCGACCGGCGCGACCGGCGCGGTCAGCGCGTCCCGTGCGATCCTGCGCGGCCTGGCGGAGGCGGGCGGCCTGTACGTGCCCGAGCGCTTTCCGGCCTTTTCCCTTTCACTGATCGATGGAATGCGGGATATGACCTACGCCCAGCGGGCGGTGAAGGTGCTCGGCGCGTTTCTCGAGGACTTCACGCAGGAGGAGCTGATGGACGCGGTGAGCGCGGCCTACGGCTCGTTCGACGACCCGCTCGTCGCGCCGCTGCGTCCCGTGCGGGAGGGTGTCCTGGCGCTGGAGCTCTACCACGGCCCGACGCTCGCGTTCAAGGACATGGCCCTGCAGCTGCTTCCGCGCCTGATGACGCTGTCCATGAAGAAGAACGGCGAGGCGCGCGAGGTGTTCATCCTCGTGGCGACGTCCGGCGACACGGGCAAGGCGGCGCTGGCGGGCTTTGCGGACGTTCCGGGCACGCGCTGCGCGGTGTTCTACCCGCAAGGTGGCGTGAGCGAGGCGCAGCGCCTGCAGATGGTAACCCAGCGTGGGGACAATACCCACGTCATCGCCGTGCGCGGCAACTTCGACGACGCGCAGACCGGCGTAAAGCGCATTTTCGCGGACGCGAATTTTGCCGCCGCCATGGACGCGCAGGGCCGCGTGCTCTCCTCGGCCAACTCGATCAACTTCGGGCGGCTGGTGCCGCAGGTCGTCTACTACTTTTCCGCCTACGCGGATCTGCTGCGCGCGGGAACGATCCGCCTCGGCGATCCGGTCAACTTCTGCGTGCCCACGGGCAACTTCGGCAACATCCTCGCCGCCGAGTACGCGCGGCGCTGCGGCCTTCCCGTCGGACGCCTCCTCTGCGCCTCCAACGGCAACAACGTGCTCGCGGACTTCCTGGAGACGGGGCGTTACGACATCGCCGGGCGCGCGTTTTACCGGACGATCTCGCCCTCGATGGACATCCTGATCTCCTCTAACCTGGAGCGCCTGCTCTTCGAGCTTTGCGGGCGCGACCCCGCGCAGGTGCGCGGGTGGATGGAGGCTCTGCAAACGGGCAGGCATTACGATATCGGAGCTGAAAACCTGCGCTCAATGCGGTCGGTCTTCGCGGGCGGGTTTACGGACGACGCGGGGACGCGCGAGGAGATTCGCCGTTCCTTTTCCCAGGACGGGTACCTCATGGACCCGCATACGGCCGTCGCCTCGCACGTGCTGCGCGCGTATCAGGAGCGGACGGGCGACCGGACGCCCGCGGTCATCGTGTCCACCGCGAGCCCTTACAAGTTCGGGCGTCCGGTGCTGGAGGCGGTTGCGGGGGCGCAGGCCGCGGAGGGGCTGGACGACTTCGGCTGCTGCGAGGCGCTCGCCGCCCGGACCGGCACGCGCGTGCCGCCGCAGATCGCGGAATTGCCCACGCTGCCCGTGCGTCATCAGCGGGTCTGCGAGAAGGACCGGATGGAAGAGGCGCTGCTGGGGGCGCTTACGGGGGAAAACTGAATGTGAACGGTCGGGGCGCGGACGGTTTCGTCCGCGCCCTGTGAGGCTGGAGGTTCTATGCGCAATCAAAAGAAGCGCGCGGGCGCCTGGCTGCGTCAGGCCCTGTCGGTCGCGGTCAGCGTGGCGCTGCTCGCATACGTGCTCGCACAGGCGGACTTTGCAAAGCTCCTGGAGACGCTGCGCGCCGTAAAAGCGCGGGAGCTGGTCCTCGCGTCGGCGCTGCTCGTGCTCGCCGATCTGTTCATGGCGGCGAAGTGCTGGGTGCTCAGGCCGGACATGCCGGTGCTGGGCACCCTCATGAGCTACTTCAAGCTGCGCTTTTTCGCGCTCCTGCCCGGCGGCAACGTCACGGGCGAGGCGGCCCGGCTCATGGCGCTGCGCGAGATGACGGACGGCTACGTCGCGACCTCGATCATGATCGTCGACAAGCAGACGCAGATGATCCCGCAGCAGGCGCTGAGCCTGATCGGTCTTGCGCTGGCCACCGTGCCGATTCATGGAATCTTCTTTTTTCTGTCCTGCTTTACCCTCGCTTGGGCGCTGCTGGTGCCGGGCACGCTGCTGCTTTCGCCCGTGCGGCGACTTGCGCTGCGTTTGGCGGCCTGGGTGCGAGGCATCCGCTTTCGCTTTGGCCGCGTCGTCGCAGAGGAGATCGAGAGCCTGTGCCGGGCCTGCGGCGAGCTCGCGCAGCGCCCCGCGACCGTCGCCCTGCACCTGCTGCTGGGCCTCGGCAGCGATCTTTGGACCCTCGGCGCGCAGATGCTGATCGCAAGGGCGCTGGGCTTTTCCATCGCGCCGGTGGACTGGCTCTGGCTGAACGGGATCGTGAGCATCGCCATGTGCCTGCCCTTTTCCGTGGGCGGCATCGGGCTGCGGGAGGGCGCGATGACTTCGCTGCTCGGTCTCTTCGGCGTAGATCCCTCCGTCGGCATGCTGCTGCCGCTCACGGTTTCTTCGCTCACGCTGTTCAAGGGCATCGCGGAGGGCGTGATTCAAATGGCGGCGGCACGGCTTGGCGGGAAGAACGTAACAAATTCGTAAAAATTTTAAAAGATGTGCAACCTTTTCCTCCTTTATTTCATCTTATAGGTATAGGCGCTGTCGAATGACGGCGGAAGATGAAAAAAGGGGAGGAAAAACGATGGCTCATTTCTTGAAGCGCGCGCTGACGCTGCTGACGGCGCTGGCAATCCTGTTTAGCCTGCCTGCGGCGACGCTGGCGGAGGACATCGAATACCAGAACTTTACGATTCAGTATAAGGACGGGCGGCTGATCGTCGCGCAGGGCAACGCCGCGTATTATGCGGACGAGCTGCCCACGGCGCCGGAGAGCTTCGCGCTCTTCACGCTGCCGGACGACTATGAGACGCTGGTGCTCACCTACGAGAAGGACGGGCAGCGGTTCTTCGTCCGCCTGCCCAACGCGGGCGACGTGGTGCTTGACGGGGCGTTTCCCGACGTGATCTTCGCCGCTGAAATCACGGACGTCCGCCTCGACCTGGAGACGGGGGCGAGCGCGAAGAACCTGACCGCCGCGGCGCCGCTGATGCTGGAGATCCGCGGCAGCGTGGGCGCGCTGAACCTGTCGCAGGACGTGGAGCTGACCCTGGTGGGCAAGGCGTCCTCACAGGGCACGGCGGATCTTTCGGATGTCCCCCTGGATACCTGGGCTGATCAGCTTCAGACGAACGCAGCGGGCACGACGACGGTGACGGTCGATTGGACGAAGCCCGTGCAGGTGCAGACGAGCGCGTACACCGTGACCTCGGCCGCCAAGCCGGAACGCGACGCCGTGACCAAATGCCGGATCTGCGGCAGCACGAAGCATACCCGCCCGACGAAGCTGAGCTGCGGGCACTACAAGTGCAAGGTCAAAAAGGGCGACAAGTCCCACGAGACGAAGCTGACGTGCGGCGAATACGAGTGCCAGGTGAAGGACAAGGACGATCCCATCCATACGCAGAAGCAGCCCTGCGGGCATTACCTCTGCGTCGTGAAGGGGCACGAAAAGGATCACGCCCTGTACGCCTGCGGCAAGCACTACATCTGCGGGGACAGCAAGGCCGAAAGCCACATGAACTGCCCGGCCTGCGGCAAACCGCTGTGCGAGGGAGAGCATGCGCATAAGACGATGGGCTGCGGGCATGCGGAGGGACTGGTCGAGGGCGATCACAGCCTGCTCCCCTGCGGCAAGCACTATGCCTGCTCCGTGACGAACGTCAAGGAGCACGCGCTCTGCTCGGCCTGCGGGAAGGGGCTTTGCGAGGGCAACCACAGCGCGCTGCCCTGCGGCCTGCACTACGCCTGCGCCACGAGCGACGGGCCGGAGCATAAGGCCTGCGAACGCTGCGGCAAGCCCCTTTGCAACGGGGACGACCACAGCAAGTGCCAGGCGCCGACGCCGACGCCTTCCGCGAAGCCCGAGGAGACGCCTTCCGCGAAGCCGGAGGAGACGCCCTCCGCGAAGCCGGAGGAAACGCCCTCCGCGAAGCCGGAGGAGACACCCTCCGCGAAGCCGGACGATCCCGCAACCCCGTCGGAGGCTTAAAC